>JBFYSP010000295.1:0-19989 GCA_041301395.1 Anaerolineae bacterium | reverse complement strand
ATCGGCCAGTGGCAGCTTGATCTCCGCACCAGCCGCTGCCGGGTGGCCGCCGCCGCCAAACTGCAGGGCAACCTGCGCCACATCAATTCCCGGTCGGGCGCGCCAGCTGACCTTTACCCGGGTCTGGCTCTGCTCGACGATCACAATGGCCACTTCGATATCCTCGATGGCGCTCAGAATGTTGATCAGGTCGGCATCGTCCTTACCGTGGTAACCTGCGGCCTCGCGGTCTTGCCGGGTGAGGGTGGACCAGGCGATGCGGCCTTGCCTCTCAAGCCGCGTCAGGCCGGCTGCCCACATGCGGGTGGCGGCAAAGGAGCGTCCCACCAGTCCGCGCTGGTACAGCTCAGCCAGATTGGCGCCGTGCTCCATCAGCTCGGCTGCCAGCCGTAAAGCTTCAGGCGTGGTATTTGGCGTGCGGAACCCGATGGTATCTGTCACCAGCCCGGTGAGCAGTGCCGCAGCCACTGCCTGGGTAACCGGCAGACCAAACTCGGGCAGCAGTTTGGCCAGGATTTGGGTTGTGGAGACGGCGTGAGCATCCACCAGATTAATGGCAGCAAAATTCAGATTGGTGATATGGTGGTCGATGTTTATATCCGCTTCAGGGTAGTTTTCCAGAACGCCGCCAGTGCGGCGCATGTCCGAGCAGTCCACCACGCAAATAGCGTCAAAGCCTCCGCTAGCACGCTCAACCACCTGACGGCTGCCTTCCAGGTGGCGGAAGTTGCCTGGCACACCGTCGGGGCATACCAATTGCACGGTTTTCCCAGCTGCTTGCAATGCCAGCCCCAGACCGAGTAAGGAACCGATCGCGTCGCCATCCGGGCGCAGATGACACACCACCAGCACCCGCTGGGCGGCATCCAGGCGTTCGGCTGCCTGGCGGATCGACTTGCTATCCATCCGGCGACTCCTCCGCCGCGTCCCCTGGATCGGGCTGGTCGGGTTGGTCGCTCTGGATTTCCTGGCTGTGCAGCGAGGCAATCAGGCGCTCGATGCGGTCGGCTTTCTCAAAGGTCGGATCCCAGTGAAAGCGCAGGCGAGGAAAAGTGAACAGTTCGATGCGCTGCGACAGCTCGTGCCGCAGGTAGCCGGAAGCATGATCCAGGCCTTCCAGGATTTCCCGGGCGCGCGACGATCCTTCCAGGGCCGAGACGTACACCTCGGCATATGCCAGCTCCCGGTCGACGCGTACCTCCGTCACGGAGACGCCTGCCAGCCGGGGGTCCGAGATTTCCATCACCAGCATCTCGGAAATCTCATCGCGAATCCGATCTGCCACTCGTAAGGCGCGTGTTTTTGAAACCACTACTTACCTCTGTTTAAATCATCTGGGGAGATAGTCGGTGACTGCCTCCCCCCTAATCATGCGACTGCCACTTTCTCAACGATAAAGGCTTCCAGGATGTCGCCAACCTCGTAGTTATCAAAGCCCTTACTTGAAATTCCGCAGTCGAAGCCGGTCTTTACTTCGCGCACGTCATCCTGAAGGTGTTTTAGTGTTGTGACGTTGCCTTCATGTAATGCGGCGCCCTTGCGAATGACACGCAGGCGGGCATTGCGGCGAATTTCCCCATCCGTGACCCGGCAGCCGGCAATCTTGCCGAGCTTGGAAATGCTGAACACGGCGCGCACCTCGGCGTGGCCGATGACCGTTTCCACCTCTTCTGGCGCTAGCATGCCTTTGAGGGCTTTTTCGATGTCCTCGGTCAGGCGATAAATAATATCATAAGAGCGGATTGAAACGCCTTCCGTTTCTGCCAGGCGCTTGGCGGGTGAGTCGGCCTGCACGTTGAAGCCGATCACGATCGCCTTGGAGGCAGCCGCCAGCATCACATCACTCTCACCGATGTTGCCGGTCTCAGCGTGCAGTATGACGATCTTGATTTCACTCTGCTTGATGTCATTGAGCGAGCCAACGATTGGTTCGAGTGAGCCTTGCACATCGGCTTTCACAATCAGGCGCAGCTCGCGTACATCGCCCGCCTGGTAGCGGTCAAAGAGCTGCTCCAGAGTGAGAGCGGTTTTCACCTGGGTGGCAGCCTGTTGGCGAGCCAGGGTGCGCTCGTTAATAATTACCTTGGCTTCGCGCTCGCTAGCCACTACCTGGAACAGGTCGCCAGCGGTTGGGACATCGCTCAAGCCCATCACGACTGCCGGCGTGGACGGCCCGGCTTTACGGATGTGCCGGCCGCGGAAATCAAACATGTTGCGCAGGCGCCCATAGGTATTGCCGCAGATGATCACATCACCGACTTCGAGGGTACCATTTTGCACCAGCAAAGTGGCCAGCACACCCTTAGCGCGATCGCGCTCAGCCTCGATCACCGATCCAATCACTTTGCCCTTGGGGTTGGCGATGATTTCGCTGTTCTCGGCGACCAGCAGGATGGCTTCCAGCAGGTCTTCGATACCCGTGCGCTGTTTGGCAGATAACGCCACGACGATAATATCGCCGCCCCATTCGTCCGGAACCAGCCCAATCTCGGCCAGCTGCTGTTTCACTCGGTCACGGTCGGCGTTGGACTTGTCCACCTTGTTCATGGCGACCACAATCGGCACCTTGGCGGCTCGGGCGTGGGCCACGGCTTCACGGGTTTGGGGCATCACACCGTCGTCGGCGGCTACCACCAGCACGACAATATCCGCACCGCTGGCGCCGCGCGCCCGCATGGCGGTAAATGCCGCGTGGCCTGGGGTGTCCAGGAATGTAATCGGATGGCCGTTATGCTCGACCTGATATGCGCCAATGTGCTGGGTGATTCCGCCGGCTTCGCCTTCCGCTACATTGGTGTGGCGAATGGCATCCAGCAGGGTGGTTTTACCATGATCGACGTGGCCAAGGATGGTGACTACCGGCGCCCGGTTTTTCAATTCACTGGCCGGTTCGCTGGCGATGACCCGCCGCCACAGGGGAGTCTCTCCCTGGTCTTCTTCGCCGGCTTCAGCCTGCGATTCAAGGGCAGCTTCGTAACCCATCTCAGCCGCAACAACGGCTGCGGTGTCATAATCGATTTGCTGGTTTATGTTCGCCATCACCCCGATCGCCATCAGGCTTTTGATCACTTCGATCGGGCTGGCATCCATTTCGTGCGCCAGATCACGCACAGTGATCACGGCGGGGATTTCGATTGTTTTTGTTTTCAGCCCATTACCGCTCATAGGGCACCTCCTAAAAAATACTCCAGGTCCTCATTGTGCCCAGACGAACGTACCGGCTGAAGGGAAAAGCTCAGTCAGTCATACGCTCACGCCAGATCCGTGCCTGGCTCGTTCGGGCTGTCTGTCTCATCTGGCAGGGTGGCCATAAAGCTGGACAGCAGCTCGCGATCCTGGTCGGTGAGCTCGATCTTCAGGGCATGGGACAGGGCGCCTTTCAAGCCGCGCTCCCAACAGGAGCGCCGGTCGTGCAGATAGGCGCCGCGCCCGGCTAATTTTCCCGTGGGATCGATCGCAACTCCCTCCGGGAGACGCACAATGCGGATCAGCGAGCGTTTGGCTATCACTTCTCGACAGGCCACGCAGGTGCGTTGGGGCACATGTTTTCTACGTATCGTTTTCTTCGGCACAACTCATCAATCGGTCAGCATACCTTGCCGGACGGAGTTCTTACCACTCAGTATCGCCACGCTTGCGCTTCTTTGTGACTACCAGGAAGTCGGCGTCCGGATCGTATTCAACCTCCACGAACTTCTTCTTTTTCTTCTTCTTCTTCTTGTCGCCGGTTTCGTCTTCTTCCTCTTCATCCAGGGTCTCTGGGGCAACCAAAGCCTCGGGGGTCAGAGTGAAGAGCTTGTCCAGCGATGTGTCTTCTTCTTCTTCGGTGGCAACGGCGGCTTCCGCTACGGCATCCACGCCTTCCAGGGCGAAGGATACCGCCTCGATTGGAAGCACTGGTTCAGCTTCGGGGGCTGCAACTTCTGCTTCCGGCTGTGTCTCGACGGCTTCGGCTGCCTCTAAGACGACGGCTTCTTCCGCAGGTTCCGCGCTGCCTTCAAGCGTAACTGCTTCCAACGCCTTGGCTTCAGCAGCCAGGGCGGCTTCCGCTTCGGCTGCAGCATCAATTTCGGCCTGCTCCTGCTGGCGGGCGCGTTCGCGCACGCTTTCCAGGGCATCTTCCAGCTCTTTCATGCCTTTCGGACCCATACCGCTCAAGCGCAGGATGGCGTCGGGATCGAGATCCATCTGCAGCATCAAGTCGCCAACGGTGGTAAAACCAGCTTCGCTAATAACAGCGAATACCCGGTCGGCGATCTCGAAATCTTCGATCGGAATTTCAAAGGCCATGGCAGGCACTTTGGAACGGGCTTCTAGCAAGCGATCATCTTCAATCTGCTTTTCGACCTGGCGCTGTCGGATCAAGTTGCGCTCGACACGGTCAACGAACTGGGTCAGCAGTTGATATTCTTCAGGGGTAACCGGCCGTCCCTCGGCTTTCTTAGCCAGGATGGTTTCCAGGGTCGGCAGCAGGTCGGCTTCGTGAACCGCCATAGCGGCATAATCCGAGTCCGAGCGGATGCGGTTGAAGGCATCGCCGGCCGCTTCCGGCAGGCTCTTAATATCGATGCGCCAACCAGTCAGCTTGGCAGCCAGGCGGGCATTCTGCCCATCCCGGCCGATGGCCAGGCTGAGCTGGTCTTCCGGTACCACTACGGTGGCTGTCTTAGCGCCTTTGGCCTGGTCGTTCAGGTAAACGCCGGAAACGCGCGCCGGGCTGAGTGCTTTGGCAATATACACCGCCGCGTCTGGGCTCCACTCGATCACGTCGATCTTCTCGTCGTTCAGCTCGCGGACAATCGCCTGGATGCGCACACCGCGGATGCCGACGCAGGCTCCAACCGGGTCAACGCCGGGCTGCAGGGCGGCAACCGCCACCTTGGAACGCTGGCCCGGCTCGCGGGCGATCGAGCGGATCTCGACCATGCCGTGATAAATCTCAGGGACTTCGTTTTCCAGCAGGCGGCGCAGGAAGTTGCGGTGGGCGCGCGACAGGATGATCTGCGGGCCGCGTGGGGTAATCTTGACTTCGACCAGCAGGGAGCGCACGCGATCATGCACCCGGAAGCGTTCGCCCGGGATCTGCTGGTTGCGCGGCATGATGCCTTCGGCCTTCATGTCCAACCCCAGGGTCACGCCCTGAGCATTGACAGCCTGCACAACGCCGCTCATGATTTCGCCCATCTGGCGGCTGAAATGCCCAAATTGGGCATCCCGCTCGGCCTCGCGAATGCGCTGCTGGATCACCTGGCGGGCGGTTTGAGCCGCGACCCGCCCGAAGTTCGTCGGCGTCGACTCAACCACCACCATACCACCCATCTGGGCTTCGGGATCGACCAGCTTCGCATCTTCCAGTGTCACCTCGGTGCGCTCATCCTGGACGGCATCCACGATTTCCTTCTCGGCATAGATCAATACTTTGCCGGTTTCGGGATCGATTACCGCGTCCACGTGTTGGGCGTTCGAGGCATTCACCGCCCGGCGATAAGCCGAGACCATGGCTGCCTGCAGGGCGTCCATAATAATATCTTTGGAGAGCTGTTTTTCTTCCAGCACCTCGTTGAAAGCCAGGACAAACTCGTTCTTCATGCCTTTTCTCTTAGATCAAATAGGTTAATCGAACAACGTTGGCAACTAAGCAGAAAAGTGGGGGTTACCCACTTTTCATCAGCGACGGTATCCGTGTCGGCTACCCGACTTGACGAGATGATATCACACATCCTGCCGGGGTGCAAGGTTTCTTCAATTAAGTTGTCTTCCCTTAATTAAACCTTAACATCATTATTGGGATTAGTGAACGGTGATTGGTGATCGGTCTTTCGTCATGAATCCTGCCTGCTGTTGATGGGGGCGTCATGAAGTTCGTGACGTCCCAGCCCCGGTTGGGCTGGACCGGGGTCTTCCACAGGACGGTTGTCGGTCAGCCGTCGGCGGTCTTCTGCCAGCGGTTTGCCGTCTCGCGGTCCAAGCTCTTTTTCCATCCGCCATGCCGGCTCATGCACATCCTGCCGCCGGCCCTGGTCGTCTATGTAGGCCCAGCGGCCCGGTTCGGCGGAAACCACATGGTAGCCCAGCCTTTCATAGAGTCGTCGAGCGCCGCTATTCTCCTGGCTGACGTTTAAACATACCCAGGGAAACCCCCGGTAGCGCAGGTCGTCCTCCACAAACTGCATCATGCGCGTTCCCAGGCCAAAGCCGCGGTAAGCCGGTTTTACTCGGAACCCGTAGATATAGGCTTTCTCGCGGGGCACAACGCTATTGCTTCCTTCCGGCAGGCTGCTGGCCAGCTGGATGAAGAGCTGGCCCACCAGCTCGACGCCCGGCAGGTCTGCCACCCACATCACCGCTCGCCCCAGCGAGTAATTCTGGTAGACATCCTGGTAAAGGCGGCGGAAATGGCGGTACTCTCCGTTCCATTCCAACGCAGGCAGGTCGGCCTTTACCAGGTAGCGGATGACGATCCGATCCAGCCACGGGGTTTCAGTAGAGGTGGGTTGGGTGAGCATCTGTTCAGATTGATGGATGGCTCGCGCTGCTCCGGGATGGGGAGTCGGCCAATTTGTTGCGAATGTCGGGGTCGGCTAATAACTCAGCCAGCAGCGCTTGCTCGTCCTGAGGAGTCGTTACCTGCCCATCCAGCCAGGCGGCGCGCAATATGCTCAGAATCTCAGAGTAAACTGGGCCAGGCGGGAGCCCCATCCGTCGCAAGTCATGGCCGTCGAAAGTCGACTGGATGTGCTGCCACTCGAGCGTATACTGCTTGAGGGGTGCCTGCAGCCGGTCATCTGCGGCAGCCAGGAAGGCGGCGTAGCGCGCCAGGGGCTTGACATCCTCCAGCCGGCTGACTACCTTGCTTGCTGGGACTCCTTGCAAATCCGGCAGGTCACGCCACAGCTCACCGGCGTCCAGGATGGCATGCCGCAGCTCCACTGAAGTTACCAGGCGTTCGCAGACCTGGCTGGCGGCTTCACCCGGCAGGCGCATCAACCACAGGATATAGCCCAGGTCGCGGCGGAACTCGCCCTGGCTGTGATAGCCTGTGACACCCCATTCCGCTGTGGGCAGCACCTGGCTCAGATTGGCAAAGCGCTCGTCCAACCAGGCATCCCAGGTCAACGCCGGGTGGATGGCTGCCAGGAGCTTGAGCTCGTTCAGCCGGCGCATGATCCAGGACGTTTCGCTATCCACCAGGATATGGTTGAGCTCATGGCGAATGCGCTCGCCGGAGACTCGCTCCAAGAGCGGCAGCGCTTCACGCAGCAGCTGCAGCGTGCGCTCCTCGATGCGGAAGCGAAAGCGCTGTTCGAAGCGCGCCGCCCGCAGCAGGCGAGTCGGGTCGTCGATGAATGATATGGAGTGCAGCACCCGCACCAATCCCAGGCGCAGGTCATTATAACCGCCCCAGTAATCGTGCATCTGGCCGTAGTGGTGTCCGTCCAGGCGCAGCGCCAGGGTGTTGATCGTGAAATCGCGGCGGTGCAGGTCGAGCTTGATGCTGCCGCGCTCGACGGTAGGCAGGGCGGTGGGGTGGGTATAGAACTCCGTGCGGGCCGAAACCAGGTCGATGAATACCAGGCCGGGTACCGGGGGCAGGGGAGCTTCCGGGTTAGGTTCAGGCAGGTACCACTTGGCGGTGCTGAAGCGGCTGTGGCTGGTCACTTTACCGCCGTAGCGTTCCGCCAGGTGCCGGGCCAGGCTGATGGCATCGCCCTCGACCACCAGGTCGAAATCCTGGCTGGGACGCTCTAAGAGCAAATCGCGCACGAAGCCGCCGACGATATACAGGGCAACGTGCTGCTCGGAGGCAGCCTGGGCGATGATGCGCAGCAGCGCCAGGGTTTCTGGCAGCAAGGCGGACTCCAGGCGGGGCGCCAGGTTCATGCGTCCAGGCAGGCGTGGCTCGGGTGCCAGGGTCTTCAGCAGGTCGGTGCGGGTGACAATCCCGATAATAGCGCCGCTGCCAGGGTCCGCCACCGGGATCTGCCCCCAACCGCTGTCGGTCATCAGGCGCATCAGCTGCTGGATCGAGTCGCCGGGATGGATGGTATGCGCTCCGCCATCCATAACCGTCTCGGTGGAGGCGCTAAACATCTCGTGAGCCAGGGCGCGGTCTACATCTCGCCGGTTGAGCAGACCCACCACCCGGCCGTCTTTTACCACCGGGTAGCCTTCGTAGCCGTAGCGCTGCATGCGCAGGGCAGCTTCCCGGATGGGAGTCTCGGGAGCCAGCACATTCACCCCGCTCGACATAATCTCCGCTACTGTGATCGCCGGGCGCACAAACTCGGGAAGACGCTGTTCCAGCTCGTCCTGTACCTGCTCGATGCTGCGGTTGCGCACCAGGCAGGCAGCCGCGCGTTCGTGCCCGCCGCCGCCCAGCCCGCTGAGCACGGCGGCGACATCGATATGCTCGCTGGTCGAGCGGGCGATGATCTGCACCCCGGCGCGGGTCTTGACCAGCACAAAGAGTGCATCCGGGTCGAGCAAATCACGCAGCTTATGGGCAATCGTAGACAGCTCTTCGTCCACGGTGCCGGCATCCGCCCAGGCTAGGATGATCGTGTGCCCGTGAATCTCCAGGCTGCGGGATTGATTGCGCAGCTGGTCGTAGAGCTGCTGCTGCTCCAGGCTGAGGGGGTGGTTGAGGAAGCTGGCGGCGACTTCCAGGTTAGCGCCTTGCTCGAGCAGGTACGCCGCCGCGTGCAGGTCGCTGGGCGCCGTGCTTCCGTAGGTCAGCGAGCCGGTGTCTTCGTATATACCCAGCAGCAACAGTGTCGCCTGGACGTTGGTGAGCGGGATGTCGCGCTCGCGCAGGTAATCGACCAGCAAGGTGCTGGTGGCGCCCACATCCTGGTAGATGACCGTCCACTCCGGCGGTAGGTTGTCGCGCACCGGGTGGTGGTCGAGCACGCGCACCGAAGTCTTGCTGGACATGCCGCGCAGGGTGACCAGCGACTGGGTGTCCACCAGGGTCACGCTCTCAATCGGTTCGTGCGGCATATCACGCGGATCGACGAAGGGCAGCTCCATGCCGTACAGGGTTTGGAATGCACGCACATTGCGGTTCAAACGCCGCGGCAAGATCGGGAGCGAGCCGTCATCCAGTAAATAGGCTCCCAATAATGACGCCAGGGCGTCGAAATCCGCCATCTCGTGTGTCAGGATGATCTGCATGGTTTACCTGCCGGGATGGGCTATGCAATAAAGCACCCAATATCCCGCACTTTCGCTAATTATACCTTTTGCAGGGAAGGTGGTGCGCGGTGATTAGTCGTGGTATGGGTTCAGCCAGTCGTTGACATTATCGCCGATCAGGTTCCAGCTAATACCGAACAGGATGATCGCCAGGGAGATCGGGAAGAAGACCCACCAGTACTTGAACAGGTTTCCGCCCGGGCCGATGATCCATCGGCGGCCTTCGGCCAGGGTAGCCCCCCAAGGTGAGCTTTCAGACAGGCCGATAAAAGCCAGTGTGGCCTGGAAGAGAACCAACCCACCGATATCACGGGCTGCCAGCACGATCGCCGGCGTGATGGTGTTGGGGATCAGGTGGCGGAAAATCACCCGCCAGGGCGAGGCACCCAGGGCGCGCGCAGCTTCGATATAACTGAATTCTTTGATCTGCCGCACCATGCTGTTGGTCGTACGCGCGTAGGCCATCCAGGTGAGCAGTACCAGGGCGATCAGCAGCGGGTCGATCGCTGAAAATAAATGCAGGAAGCCGGAAACCGGCTCGAATGCCGGCAAATACACAAAGAACAGCGTCTCTGGAGCGAACAGGAAGGTATACACCTGTTGGATGAAGACCACTCCGGCAATTACCGGGAATGCCAGGAAAGCGTCCGTCAGCCGCATCACACCGCTGTTCACCCACCCACTGGCGTAGCCGCTTATCGCCCCCACCAGGATGCCGAAGGTAGCGCTCAGGGCTACTACCAACAGGCCGAACTGCAGCGCTGAGCGGGTTCCCCACACCAGTGAGTGGTAAATATCCATATATAGGCGCAGGCCGACTGGGAGTGCCCCCAATGGGTAATCGGCTCCCGGCGGGATGGGTTTGTTCTCATATTTAGCCTGAAAAATCTTGTAATTGGGATCGATGGCTTCTGGGTCCGCCGGCGAGAGCACCGGCGCCGCCAGCGCCACGGCGAAGAAGACTCCAATCAGCACCAGCCCGATAATGCTGCTTTTTCGATAGAGGAACTGGCGGGTGCCGCGCTTCACTGGGTCACTCCTTCGCGCAGCCGCGGGTCGAAGATCGCTTGCAGTACGTCCAGAGCGAACATAGTCAAGGAAACCAACAGCACACTGTAAATGGTGAATCCCAGGATGGATGGTGCATCCGGGATATTCGACACACCCCGGATGCCGACTTCAGATAGGCCCCTGAAGTTGTAGATCGCTTCGACGATGTACACACCGGTGAACAGCCAGGCCACCGACAGGGCAGTATTGGTAAGCGCCGGAGTCAGGGTGTTGCGGAAGGTATGTCCCCACATCAAGGCACGCTGCCCAACGCCGCGCGCCCGGGCGGCCAGGATGTACTCTTTGCGTGTTTCTTCGATTACTGTTGCGCGGGTGATCCTGCCAAGCGTTGCCCAATAGAACAGAGAGACAGTGATCACCGGCAGCACCAGGTGCCGGAAAGCATCCAGGGTGACCTCCGGTTTGCCGTTGAGCAGGCCGTCGAGCGTATACAACCCGGTGAAAGACCGCCAACCCTCCGAGTTCACCAGCATGTTGGTGTCGAGGCCCAGACGATCCGGCGGGAACCAGTACAGGATGACATAGAATACATCCATCAAAATGAGGGCCAGGATGAAGGTCGGGATGGCGCTGGAGACAAAGGCTGTGATGCGAAAATTGCGGTCGACCCGCCGGTTTTTATTCCAACCGGCTACGACTCCGGCCAGGATCCCTAAAGGGACGTATAGTAGCAGGGAGTATAGGAGAATCTCGGCAGTTACCGGGGTGCGGCGCAGCAACGCCGGCAGCACTTCTTCATCAAGCACCGGGCTATAACCCCAATCGCCACGCAGCAGGTCCTTCAACCAGTAGGCGTACTGCACCAGAAAGGGGTCGTCCATGTGGTGCTCGAGTTGGATGCGCTCGTTTAACTCGTCCAGCCGTTTTTCGGTCATGCCTGGGCCGAAGCGGGAAGGGTAGTAAAGGGTGGCGCGCGCTTCGGCGGGGGTGAGCAGCACAAAAGCAAACAGGGTCATCGTGACAACCAACAGGGTGACCGGAATGGCCAGGAAACGAGATATGACGAAGCGCAGGAAGGGCGGCATAGTTAAGTAATTTTAATCTATGAATCAAGAATAATACTACTGGGATTGCGAATTTGTTCACAAAATCGAGTTGGTATAATACCTAAACGCGTCTTCTCGGAGGAGGTTTACCAATGGATCCACTCGAGCTTTTATGGGACCAGCTGCTTTCCCGCCAGCCGGAGCAAATCCTGGCAGCGTACAACCGCCTCTCGCCCGACGAACAGGTGGATGTGCTGCGCCACCTGGGGCGCATGGCCAGCGAGCCGGGCTGGCACACCGAGCAGGTGCTTTCGGCAAGGGCAGCCCTAAACGCGCTGGGAGAGCGAGCCTGAAGCTGAATTGACTGAATCCCTGTTCCCCCATATAATCAGCCCGATGGATATTAAGGAACTCACCGAGCACATGCATGCCTTTGTTGGGGCGATGGGCTGGTACGAGCCCGGTACACCCCGCCCGCAAACACTGCGCAACCTGGCGATCTCGCTCAGCCTGGAAGCCAACGAGGTGCTGGAGCATTTCCAATGGGGCGAGCAGCCGGATGACCCAAATGAACTGGCCGGCGAGCTGGCGGATGTGACTCTGTATTTGCTACAGCTGGCCAGCATCGCCGGCATCGACCTGGAGCAGGCCGTGCTGGATAAGCTGCAGCGCAACTATACGCGCAGCTGGGATCAGCCATGAAGCGCATCGCGGTTTTCGGCGGCGCCAGCCCGCGCCCGGGCCAGACCTCCTACCAGGAGGCTTTGCACCTGGGCGAGCTGTTAGGCAGAGCCGGTTACACGGTGATGACCGGCGGCTACGTCGGCACGATGGAGGCCGTTTCACGCGGCGCAGTCGAAGCCGGGGCGCATGTGATTGGCGTTACCTGCGTCGAGATCGAGAATTTTCGCTCCGGTGGGCCGAATCCGTGGGTCAAGGAAGAAATCCGCACCGAAATCCTGCGCGAGCGCATCAGCATTATGATTGATTCCTGCGATGCCGCCATTGCCCTGCCCGGGGGGATCGGCACCCTGGCGGAAATCATGCTGATGTGGAACACCTTGCTGATCGGCGCGGTCACTCCCCGCCCCCTGGTGCTGGTTGGCGCCGGCTGGCAGGAGACGATGGCTGCCTTTAACCAGGCGCTCGGGGATTACATCCCCGCCCGAGAGCTTGCCTGGCTGTCTTTTGCCCCGGATGTCGAAGCTGCCGCCGACCAGCTGGTCACTATTTTGCGTTAGCTCGAGAACTTGTGTGCAATCCAACGAAGTAAAACTCGATGCCTGCGATCCATCCTGCCCGTCTCAAGCAGCAAGCTATCCTGGTAACACAACATTTCGGCGACTCAGCTGCCCTGGTGCGCAGCCTGCACCACCTATTGGATTTTTACGCTGATCGCGCCAGCCGTCCCAGCCAGGCAGGCAGCCCGGCGCCATTGCTGCCTGCCTACCACGTCAAGCCGCCGGTCTTGCGCCAGGTGGTGCTGGAGCTGGCGCCTCTTGCCCAGGCTGATCCGGAAAGTGGACTGGTGTTATGCCAGGCGATGTGGGCGCAGCCGTACCTGGAGTTCCGCCTGATGGCCTGTTCGCTGCTCGGCGAGCTGCCGCCCGACCCAGCCGAGCGCATCCTGGCGCAGGTGAAGACCTGGGCTGTTCGGGATACGGATGTCACTCTGTTGGATGCCTTAGCCCGGGATGGCTTGAAACGGGTTCGCAAGGAACAATCCGCGGCCCTGGTCAAAGCAACTGAAGGCTGGCTGTCCGAGAAAGAGCTGGATGCCCGCCGCATGGGCCTGCGCTTGCTGCTGCCCCTGATTCATGATCCTGGTTATCCGAATTTACCGGTCGTTTTCAGGCTGGTGCTGCCTTACGTCCGCCAGGCGCCCGGTCGTTTACGTCCAGATATCCTGGATGTATTGGCCGCCCTGGCGATGCGCTCCCCGGTGGAGACCGCTTCCTACCTGCGCCAGGCATTGACTTTGCCAGACAGCCCGGATACCGCCTGGCTGATCCGCCAATCCGCCTCCGCCTTTCCGCCCGAGATAGAAGAGCGGCTGCGCGGCAGCGTGCGCGGCTTGGGGGTGAATCCAGCCGCAGGGTGATAGACCTGCGAATTGGTATTTTATATCCCACTTCTCTTTGGTATAATCCATCTCCGATGACTAGACCTTCCGATGGTAGGGCGAATTGCCTTGCTGCCGGCGAGGAGACCTGCATAGCAGGAATATTAAAATACAAGGAGTAAGCAGACGTCATGACTTTAGATAAAGAATCCAAAAGTAAACTCATCGGGGAGTTTGCCCGTCACGATGGGGATACAGGCTCGCCGGAGGTCCAGGTTGCGATCCTTACCAGTCGCATCAACACCCTGACCGGCCACCTGCGTGCCAATTCCCACGACGAGTCTTCTCGGCGCGGTTTGCTGATGTTGATTGGTCAGCGCCGCCGCTTGCTGGCGTACATCCGTCGCACAGATTACGCCCGCTACATGGCGTTGACGGATCGCCTCAGCATCCGTCGGAAGTAAAGGTACTCGATTGAAGCGAGAGTAGATAGCCGGCGAAAAGCCGACATCTACTCTCAATTGAGAAGGATTCGCGCGGTGTGACCGGGAATTCCGGTCACTTATTTATTTTCAACCACCGGTTAGGTATTGAAAGGTGATGACAACCACGGCCATGGTCGCTGTGGGTTGCCGGCAGCTTTCAGTCCCTGACCAGGTGGGAATTTAAGGAGTTTAGAATGAAACCAGAAGCAAGACAATACCAGGCCACCGTAGGTGGCAAGCTCGTCACGTTTGAAACCGGCCGCCTGGCCAGCCAGGCCGGCGGGGCTGTGACGGTGCGGCTGGGCGACACCATGGTGTTCGCCGCAGCCACGATGAGTAGCGAAGTCCGCCAGGGCATCGACTTTTTCCCACTGACCGTGGATTACGAAGAGCGCATGTACGCCGGCGGGCGCATTCCCGGCTCTTTCTTTCGCCGTGAAGGCCGCCCGAGTGAAGATGCAATCCTCACCGCCCGGCTCACCGACCGCCCGCTGCGCCCGCTCTTCCCCAAGGACCTGCGCAACGATGTGCAGGTCATCATGTACGCGTTTTCCACCGATGGCGAAAACCCGATCGACATCCTGGCGATCAACGCTGCCTCGGCAGCTGTGTCCATCTCGGATGCCCCCTGGGGCGGGCCGGTAGGCGCGGTGCGCGTGGGCCGCGTAAATGGCGAGTGGATTATCAACCCGACCTTTGCCGAGATAGTCCTCTCCGACCTGGACCTGCGGGTGGCCGGCACGCGTGACGCCATCTTGATGGTTGAATGCGGCGCCTATCAGGTCAGTGAAAGCGATATGGTCACCGCCCTGGAGCTGGCTTACAAATCCATCCAGCCGTTGATCGACTTGCAGGAGGAGATGCGCGCCACTGTGGGCAAGCCCAAGCGCAGTTATACCCCCTATGCCGTCCCGGCCGAGCTTCAGGCGGCAGTCACTGCCCGCGTCGAGCCCCGCCTGTGGGAGCTGATGGAAGTTGCCGACAAGGCCGCCCGCGACCTGGCAGTAGAAGAGCTGGCCAGCGAGACTGTAGCCGCGCTGGCTGCTGAAGATGAGTCGCTTACTTCCAGCATTCGCCAGGCTTTTGAAGCTTCATACAAGACCGTCGTGCGCGGCCGGATTACCAAATTCGGCAAGCGCCAGGATGGCCGCGGCGTGACCGATATCCGCCCGATCTGGTGCGACACCGATGTCAGCCCGCGGGCGCACGGCTCCGGCCTGTTCACACGCGGCGAAACACAGGTCATGACCCTGGTGACACTGGGCACCCCTGGTGAAGCCCAGGAGCTCGACAACCTGAGCCCGGTTGATACCAAACGCTACATGCATCACTACAATTTCCCGCCTTTCGCTACCGGTGAAGCCAAAATGCTGCGCGGCTCCTCCCGCCGCGAAATCGGGCATGGCGCCCTGGCCGAGCGAGCCCTGGTGCCGGTCATCCCTGCGGATGCCGATTTCCCCTACACTTTACGCCTGGTCTCCGAATGCCTGTCCTCCAATGGCTCGACCTCCATGGCCTCGGTGTGCGGCTCGACCCTGGCGCTGATGGATACCGGTGTGCCGATAAAGGCTCCGGTGGCAGGAATCGCTATGGGCCTGATCAAGGAAGGCGAGACCATGACTGTGCTCACTGATATCCTGGGCTCCGAAGACCACCTGGGCGATATGGATTTCAAGGTAGCCGGCACTGCTGAGGGCATCACCGCCCTGCAGATGGATATGAAAATCAAGGGCATTACACCGGCGCTCATGGCGCAGGCGCTCGAGCAGGCCCGCGTGGCCCGTCTGAGCATCCTGGATACCATGCTAGAAACGATTTCCGAGCCGCGCCCCGAGCTGAAGTCATTCGTACCGCGCATCACCATGATCCGCATCCCGGTCGAAAAGATCGGAGCGGTGATCGGCCCTGGCGGCAAGATGATCCGCAGTATCCAGGAAGAGACAGGTGCCAAGATTGATATTGCGGAAGATGGTTCCGTGTATATCGCCACCGCGGATGGTGAAGCTGCTCGCAAGGCGCGCGAGCGCGTCGAAGCCCTGACCGAAACCGCGGTGATTGGCCGCATCTACACCGGCAAAGTCGTGCGCATAGCCGATTTTGGTTGTTTTGTGGAAATCCTGCCCAATATGGACGGTATGGTGCACATCTCGCAGCTCGACTCAACCCGTGTCAACAAAGTTGAGGACGTCGTGCGCATGGGTGACGAGATCACCGTGATGGTCACCGATATCGACTCCAATGGCAAGATCCGCCTCTCTCGCCAGGCTGTCCTGGAAGGTTGGACGCCCGAAGAGGCCCTGGAGCGTGATAAACCTCGCTCGGGCGGTAAGCCCCAGGGTGGGCGCTCGGGCTCCGGGCGAGGCGATTTCCGCCGCAGCTCCGGTGGCGACCGCAACCGGTCATAAAGGAAAGATTGAACCAGCATCCGCAAGGGTGCTGGTTTTTTCTATCTCAGGATATAATTCAATCAGGTAAACGCATCCAATTCCATCCCGAACCATCCATCTGGCTGCCGGAGGTGCCCAATGATTGAAGATCAAACTGTTTTAGAAGCCAAGCGCATCGGCGTGTTAGGCTGCAAAACAGGCACTACATTAGGGGATGCAGCCAGGTACATGGTAAGCGAAGACGTCAGCGCGCTGGTAGTGACGGATGGCGAAGGCTGCTTGGCGGGGATCATTTCACGCACCGACCTGCTGCGTGCCATGCTGGCTTCTAGCGATTGGGATGTGCATCCGATCGATGAATATATGATCGTCGATGTCGTCACCGTTTCCCCGCAGACCCGCTTATCTCAGGTGGCCGAGCTCTTGCTGCAGAAACACATCCACCGGGTGGTCGTAGTGCGTGACGATGACGGCAGGCGCAGCCCCATCTCGGTCGTTTCCGCCGGAGACCTGGTGTATCACATGGTTAAGAATATGTGATTCGTGTAACTTTTTCCTGCCTGCGAGCATCTTATATAGTGAAATGAGATTGGGCGGCCACCGCCCAATCTCTATGTCCGCCAACAGGTAAGACCGCATCTAAATGGATGCTCAAAAGAATATTACTACACGTTAACAAAATTCTGGTAAGATAATTTCGAGGCTTAAATGGATTTCAGTCTGACAAATTTATCAGTAGTTAAAGCATCCGGTGGTGAAACGCCGGTCAAAGTCTTGATCCTTGGCACCGGTCCGGCCGGACTGGCAGCCGCTCTATATGCCGCGCGTGCCGAGCTGGCACCTGTGGTGCTCACCGGCATGGAGCACGGTGGTCAGGTTTCCCTGACCTACACCGTCGAAAACTATCCCGGCTTTCCGGATGGCATTGGCGGGCAGGAAATGGTGGAGAAATTCCAGCAGCAAGCCGAGAAATTCGGCGCCCGCATCGAGTACGATACCGCCGTGGAGGTGGATCTCTCGCAGCGCCCATTCCGCATCAAAACCTACAACACCACTTATCTGGCGGACTCGCTGATAGTGACCACCGGGGCAACACCGCTCCACCTGCAGGTGCCTGGCGAAACCAGGCTCACTGGGAGAGGCGTCTCTTATTGCGCTACTTGCGATGGCTATTTCTTTAAAGAAAAGCAGGTCATTGTGGTGGGCGGTGGAGACAGCGCCCTGGAAGAAGGCCTGTTCCTGACACGCTTTGCCGATTCGGTGACCCTGGTCCACCGGCGGGACAGCCTGCGCGCTGGAGCCGTGCTTCAAAAGCGCGCTTTCGATAACCCCAAGATGCGCTTTATCTGGGATTCGGTAGTGGATGAGGTGCTGGGCGAGGAGTCGGTACGCGGCGTTACTCTACGCAACCTAAAAACCGGTGAGAAAACTGAGCTTGCGACCGACGGAGTATTCATTTTCATTGGGCATACGCCCAATACCCAGCTATTTGAAGGCAAGCTGGAGATGGAACCCGGCGGCTACATTGTGACCGACCGGCTGATGCGCACCACTATCCCGGGGGTGTTTGCCGCCGGTGAAGCCGCCGACCCCCATTACCGCCAGGTGATCACCTCGGCGGGGATGGGCGCTGCGGCAGCCATCCAGGCCAACCATTTCCTTGACGGACAAGAATAATAAGCTTATCTATCGCCCCTGGGCATTTATTGCCAGGGGCGAGCGAATTAAATAAAACTGGGAGCTGCATATGAAAAATAAAGTTTCGATTATTGGGGCCGGCATGACTGGCTCGACGACCGCCCACTGGTTGGCCGAACGCGAGCTCGCCGACCTGGTGCTGGTGGATGTGGTGGAAGGTATGCCGCAGGGCAAAGCGCTGGACCTGCAGCAGGCTTTGCCGGTAATCGGCAAGGATGTGCGCGTGATCGGCAGCAACGACTATGCCGATACTGCCGGGTCCGATATTGTGGTGATCACCGCCGGCTTGCCGCGCAAGCCAGGCATGAGCCGCGATGACCTGCTGTTTGCCAATGCAGAAATCGTGCGCAAAGCCGCCGAAGAGACCATCAAATATTCTCCGGAAGCTATTTTCCTTATTCTTACCAACCCGCTGGACGCTATGGCTTACCTGGCGATGAAAACCACCGGGGTTGCTGCTCATCGTGTGGTGGGTCAGGCCGGCATCCTCGACTCCGCCCGCATGCGGGCTTTTGTGGCGATGGAGCTGGGCGTCAGTGTGGAAAACATACACTGCTATGTGCTGGGCAACCACGGCGACGAGATGGTGCCGCTGACGCGTGCTTCCAATGTCGCCGGCGTCCCGCTGGAAGACATCCTGCCCGCCGACCGGCTGGCGGCTATCGTCGACCGCACCCGTAAAGGCGGCGGCGAGATTGTAAATTTACTAAAGACCGGCAGTGCTTACTATGCTCCTGCAGTTGCTATCGCTCAAATGGTTGAAGCCATTCTCAAGGACAAGCACCTCATCGTCCCGGCTTCTGCCTACCTGCAAGGTGAGTATGGACTGAAAGATATTTATTTCGGGGTTCCGGTGCAGCTCGGCCGTAAGGGCGTCGAGAAGGTGATTGAGTACCAGCTCAGTGAATCCGAAATGGCCATGTTGCAAAAATCGGCTGCCGGCGTGGCTGAAAACATAGCCAAGTTGAAATAATCGACCTATTAACCACAATCGTGGTACATCCAGGCCGAAGTACTTAGTAATCACAACCCATCAAGGAGAGCCGAATGATCCTCAAAGACAAAATAGCTGCCCAGCTGCCCGACTGGCGCAACCGGGTCCGCAAGCTGGTCAAGGAGAGCGGTGAAGTCAAGGTCGACGAAGTCACCATCTCCCAAATTTATGGCGGCGCCCGCAATATCAAGAGCCTGGTGACCGACATTTCGTATGTCGACCCGAACGAAGGCATTCGCTTCCGCGGCTTCACAATTCCCGAGCTGATCCAGCTGCTGCCCAAGCCGCCGGGCGCCGAGATGCCTTATGCCGGCGGCCTGTATTACCTGCTCCTGGTGGGCGAAATCCCCACCGCCGAGCAGGCTCTGGAAGTAGAGGCCGAATGGCACGCCCGCGGTGAAGTACCGCAATACATTTTCGATATCCTGCAGGCCATGCCGGCCGATACACACCCCATGACCATGTTCTCGGCGGCGGTGCTGTCCTTGCAGCGCGAGTCGCTCTTCGCCCATGAATATCATGCCGGCTTGAAGAAAGATGAATACTGGGTTCCAACCCTGGAGGACAGCCTGAATCTGACCGCCAAGCTGCCGGCGATCGCGGCTTATATTTACCGCTTGAAATATCAGGATGGCAAGCGCATCGCCTCCGACCCTTCCCTGGATTGGGGCGCCGATTTTGCTCATATGATGGGCGTCGAGAATAAGGGCTATGCCGATCTTTCGCGCTTGTACTTCTTGCTGCACTCAGACCATGAAAGTGGCAACGTCAGCGCCCACGCCACACACCTGGTTGGCTCAGCGCTCTCAGATGTGTACTATGCCTCCTCTGCAGGGTTAAACGGCCTGGCAGGCCCGCTGCACGGGCTGGCGAACCAGGAGTGCCTGGGCTGGCTGCTGAGTGTTTACGAGAAGTTTGGCGGCGTCCCCAGCAAAGCGGATCTGCGCCAGTATGCCTGGGATACGCTTAATTCCGGCCAGGTCATCCCCGGCTACGGGCATGCTGTGCTGCGCAAGACCGACCCGCGCTTTGCCGCCCAGCTCGAGTTTGGCACCCAGCATTTCCCGGAAGACGATATCTTCAAGCTGGCCAGCATGGTCTACGATGTGGT
>JBFYSP010000253.1:0-5551 GCA_041301395.1 Anaerolineae bacterium | reverse complement strand
CCTTGATATGCTTGAGTAAATTTCCGCTTTCATGCAGCTGGGGGGCGTCCGGTTGGCGCGCCTGCACCGGATTGGTGATGACGGTTTGGGGCTCGAATTCGACCTCGATCAGCTCCAGGGCAGCCAGCACCTGGTCGCGGGTCTCGGCGGCAACGATGGCGACCGCATCGCCTATATAGCGCACGCGCTCGCCAACACCGACCAGCGCCGGCCAGTCGTAAACCACCAGCCCGTGGTTGTGCTCACCGGGGATGTCATCGGCGGTCAGCACGGCGACCACGCCGGGCGCAGTGCGGGCTTTTGAGGTGTCGATGTGCTTGACGATGGCATGCGGCACCATCGCCCGGCGGGCGCCGGCTTGAAGCATGCCTTCGAAATGCAGGTCATCGGTGTAGCGTGCCATACCGGTCACCTTAGACACGGCATCCGGGCGGATGCGCGCGCTGCCGACCTGTGTCAGGGGTGCTGGCTCCAGGGAGATACTGGTGGGTGGGATGACAGGCGGGTTGAATTTAGCGCCGCTGCGTATGACCTGGGCTGCATCCTGGATGGCACGGGTAATTGTCGGGTAGCCGGCACAGCGACACAAAGTATCTTTCAGCGCATAACGGATTTCAGCTTCGCTGGGATCCGGGTTGTGCTGCAGCAAGGCGTAGGCGGTCATGATCTGACCGGGGATGCAAAAGCCACACTGTACCGCGCCATGCACGACGAAAGCTTCCTGCAGCGGGTGTAAACCGGCGGTATCCTGTTCCCCGCCAACCAGGTGATTCTGCGACGGAGCGGAATTAGCCTGCTGCGCCAGCCCTTCGATGGTCAGGATTTCTTTGCCCTGAGCCTTGGCTGATGGGTAGGTGCAGGAGAGCACCGGCAATCCGTCGATCAGTACGGTGCAGGCGCCGCACTCCGACTCGTTGCAGCCGATCTTGGTGCCGGTGAGGCCGAGGCGCTCGCGCAGCAAGGTGGATAGCATCTCACCCGGCTGCGGTTCGATTTCGATAGGGTTACCATTAATAGTCAGTTTCATAGGGTTTACCGGTCAAATGAGCGTTCCCAGGCGGTGGTAAGGGTCTCTTCAAGCAAGACCCCGGAGAGGTGGCGGCGATATTCGGCCGTGGCGCGGTGTGGGCTGGTACGGAAGCGGGCTTCGCCAAGCAAGGTCTGCCTGGCATTATCCAGCACGGCTGCTGACAGGCGACTGCCGCGCAAGACGGTCTCGGCCTGGCGCAGGCGGAATGGGCGCGGGCCGGCCGGTCCAACTGCCAGGCGTACGTCAGCCAGTAAATCACCCTGGCGTTCCAGCCAGACTGCCGTGTTGAGGATGGCGATGGCGACTCCCTGTGGACGCATCACCCGGCGGAAAGCGGAGGCCTGGCCGGGCTGGCGTAGCGGGAGGTGAAAACCGACCAGCAGCTCGCCCTGTTCAGCCAGCACGGAGTGGCCGGGACCCAGGTAGAGCTCATCCAGCAGGGTGAACCGCCGTCCGCTTGGACCGGCGACTTCGGCCATGGCCTCCAGGGCCAGTAGGGCGATGGCGCCATCCGCGGCGGGCAGGGCGTGAGCGACATTGCCGCCCAGCGTGGCGGTGTTGCGCACCTGCGGGCCACCAATCAAGCCGGCCGCTTCTTGGAGCGCCTGGACGTGCCAGGCAACCAGGGGATGGGCAACTACCTGGTTTAGCGGACGGGCAGCGCCAACGAACAGGCGCCCATCCCGAATTTCCAGAGCGCACATCTCGGCGATGCTGGTGACATCAATCAGGGTAGCAACCGGAGCATGCCGGCCTTGCTGCAGGTCGAGCAGTAGGTCGGTGCCCCCCGCCACCAATCGGGTTGGCGCGGGTGCCGCGCTCAATAACTGCAGCGCGTCTTCGACAGTTTCAGGGAGGAGATAATTTTTCCAGAGGGTCATGGATCGGCGAGCTCGACTCTTTACGATATATTGAACGGAGGCACTTTTCGACGGGCTGATCACCGCCCGACGCCGCCGTGGGGTTGCCCAACGGCGACCACCGATCCAGCTTGCCAATTTTAGCACGATTCAAGCCATTTGTTATAATACGGGTCGCAATTAGTGCCCAATCAAACGAATATCAGGAGTGCAGTCATGCCCGTCAATTTAAATGCAGCCCTGGCTTTTGCCCAGGAGAATAATGCTCGCTTTTTATCCGAGCTGATCGAATTTGTCAGCATCCCATCTGTATCTACCGACCCGGCGGCGAAACCCGCTATGCAGCAAGCCGCCGCGTGGGTTGCCCGGCAGCTCAAGACCCTGGGGATGGCAAATGTCCAGGTGATGCCCACCGAGAAGCACCCGGTGGTGTATGGGGAATTCCTTGAGGCCGGACCAGACAAGCCGGTGGTGCTGATTTACGGGCATTACGACGTCCAGCCGGCCGAGCCGCTGGAACTGTGGCACAGCCCGGCTTTTGCTCCCGAGCAGCGCGGGGACAATCTATACGGGCGTGGTGCTTCGGACATGAAAGGCCAGGTAATGACTACCCTGAAGGCCTGCGAAGCGCTGGTGAGCACTGGCGATCTGCCGGTGAACCTGAAATGGCTGATCGAAGGTGAGGAAGAAATCGGCTCTCCCAGCCTTGGTAAGTTTATCGCCGAGCATACCCAGCTGCTGGCCTGTGACTTTGCCATCAACCCGGATACGGGTATGATTGCGCCGCATGTGCCCACCATTACCTACGGCCTGCGAGGGCTGGCATATTTCGAGATCCGGGTGACCGGCCCGACTCAGGACCTGCATTCCGGCCTGTTTGGCGGCTCGGTGCACAACCCGGCCCAGGTGCTGTGCGAGCTGATCGCCGGCATGCACGACGAGCAGGGGCGAATCACACTGCCGGGCTTTTATGATCGTATCCGCCCATTAGAAGAAGCCGAGCGCCAGGAGATGAAACGGCTGCCTAACGATGACGCCTTTTTCCTGGATAAGACCGGCGCGCCGCAGTTGTTTGGTGAGGCAGGTTATACATCTGTCGAACGCGTGGGCGGCCGGCCGACCCTGGAAGTGAACGGGCTGCTCTCCGGCTTTACCGGTGAAGGCTCCAAGACGGTGCTGCCCTCCAAGGCAATGGCCAAGATATCTATGCGCCTGGTTCCAGATCAGGATCCCAAGGAAGTTCAACAGCAGCTGCGGCGCTACCTGGAGGAGCATGCACCCGCTACAATCCGCTGGGAGCTGCTGATGCATGCCGGTGCACCGGCCAGTATTGCCGATACCAGCATGCCGGCGGTGGCCAGCCTGGCACAGGCGATGGAGGACGCCTGGGGCAAGCGGCCGGTATACAAGCGGGAAGGCGGCAGCGTGCCGGTGGTCTCACAAATGAAAGACCTGCTGGGCGTCGAGTCGGTGTTGACCGGGTTTGGCCTGCCGGATGATAACCTGCACGCCCCCAACGAGAAGATCCATCTGCCCACCTACTTCAAAGGCATTGAGGTCTTTATCCGTTACCTGGCTCTGCTGGGTGCGGCATAAAGCCAGGATTGCTTACGGTTTGGAATAGTTAGTATTCGATCAGAGTCATCCAGGCGGGGTTGACGGCTGCCTGGCTTACCTATACAATATTTTTATATGACTGAAAAATTACCTACTTACGGCGGACAGGCTGTTATCGAGGGCGTGATGATGCGCGGCTCACAAGGGCTGGCGATTGCCATGCGTGCTCCCAACCAGGAAATCGTTATCGCCACCGAGCCCTTGAACAGAATCTATAAGAGCAAGATTATTAAAATCCCATTCCTGCGCGGCGTTTTAGCCCTGTGGGATGCCCTTGGCCTTGGAATCCGGGCGCTGACGACATCCGCCAATGTGCAGACCGGCGAAGATGAAAAGCTGGAAGGATTTCAGCTTTACCTGACCCTGGGCGTGTCCCTGGCGCTGGCAGTTGGCCTGTTCTTCCTGCTCCCGGCCGGGATAGGCCACCTGGCCCAGCAATTCCTGGGATGGGATGCCTTCTGGAGCAACCTGCTGGAAGGCCTGATCCGCCTGGCCTTACTGATCGGCTATATCTGGATGATTGGGCGGGTGCCGGATGTGAATCGGGTGTTCTCCTATCATGGCGCTGAGCACAAGACGATCAACGCCTTCGAATCAGGCGCCGATCTGACCCCGCAATCTGTGGCTTGCTACCCCCTGGAGCACGCCCGCTGCGGCACAGCCTTCCTGCTGACCCTGGTGGTCTTTTCGGTGATCTTCTTCAGCCTGTTGGGATCGCTGCCAGTGGGCCTGCGCTTGTTAAGCCGGATCATCTTCATCCCGGTGATTGCCGGAATTGCTTACGAATACATCCGCTGGACGGCAAATCACATGAACTCCGCCATCGTGCGGTTTATGATCAAGCCGAACCTGGCACTGCAGCGCCTGACGACGCGTGAGCCCAGCCTGGATATGCTCGAAGTAGCGATTGCTGCTTTCCAGGCCATGCGTGCGCAGGAAAAACCTGTCGCAGAGCCCGCCACGGTCAGTCTGTAACTGGGGACTAAATACTTTCGATCGAATCGCCTTCAAATTACTCGCCTGCGTTTCAGGCCGCGCACCAGAGGTAATGGGGGCGGCCTGTTTTTTTATAATAGCCATGAAATCAAAGAGGATTATCTATTACCTTATTGTAACGCTGGGATTAATTGGGCTGCTGTTTGCCTCCGGATGCTCGCTGGCGGGAGCTCGACCGCAGCCCGGGGAGGAAAGCCGGGCGCTCTTCCAGGGCGTGACCTACCACCGCGAGACCCGGCAGAGCCCGCGGCCGATGGTGATCCACATCGTGACCATCGACCTGCGCCAGGATGGACTGTCCTTTCTGGTGACGCCTGGTGACCCGAAGGCGGATTTGCCGCTGAAGGCGCGCACGACTTCCCGCTTTTTGGATGAATTTGGGCTGCAGCTGGCGATCAATGGGGACGGCTTCACTCCCTGGGAATCCAGCGGACCGCTGACCTCCTATCCCCGAACGGGAGACCCTGTCAGGCCGAATGGATTCGCCGCCTCCAGCGGGGTGGTCTATGCTCAGGATACGGATAATGAACCGACCCTGTATATCACCAAAACTAACAAAGCCCGCTTCAACTCGCCGGATGGCAAGATCTACCAAGCTATCTCGGGCAATCAGATACTGCTCGAGCGTGGGCAGGAGCCGGCAGGGTTGGATGGTGAGCCCGAGCCGCGCACAGCAGTAGGTCTCGATCGCAGAGGCCGGACGTTGATCCTGGTGGTGGTGGATGGACGCCAACCCGGGTTCAGCGAAGGCGCCACCCTGGTCGAGCTGGCCGGGATCCTCAAGGAGCACGGGGCGTATTACGCCATGAACCTGGATGGCGGCGGCTCGAGCACGCTGGTGGTGGAGGACGGTGGGCCAACCGTGCTCAACACACCGATCGACAACAACCTGGCCGGGCGCGAGCGGCCGGTGGGCAACCACCTGGGGGTGTACGCCCCTCCTGCCAATTGATCGGTCGCTTTATTCCCCGATAAGCTGTACGACCAGCTCGCGGCTGCGCGGCCGGTTGTCAAAATCTACATAGATGATTTGCTGCCAGGTACCCAG
>JBFYSP010000249.1:0-3902 GCA_041301395.1 Anaerolineae bacterium | reverse complement strand
CCACCTGCCCCGCTTCTACCCATGCCCGGCGCGCTGTCGCCACGCCAAAGTGCAGCAGGTCCATATCGCTCGGGCTGTGCGCGTCGGTGTTGATCGCCAGCGGGATGCCCATCCCAATCGCCCGCCGGGCGTACACATCGTCCAGGTCCAACCGTGCCGGGTGGGCGTTGATCTCCAGCACCACACCGCTCTCCTTCGCCGCCGCCAGCACCGCCTCCATATCCAGGTCGGCTCCTTCCCGGTTGGGAATCATCCGCCCCGTCGGGTGACCGATGATATCCACGTGTGGGTTGCGGATGGCATTGATCAGCCGCTCCGTCACCTGCTCGCGCGGCTGCCTCAGGCTGCTGTGCAGCGAGGCCACCACGATATCCAGCTCCGCCAGCACCTCGTCCGGGTAGTCCAGCGTCCCATCCGCCCGAATTTCCACCTCGCTGCCTTGCAGCAGCACCAGCGCATCCCCTAATTCCGCTTGCACCGCCCGGATTTCTTCGCGCTGCTTGTGCAGATCTTCAATAGACAGCCCACCGGCCACCCCCAGGCTGCCGCTGTGATCGGTGATCGCCAGCACCTTCTTGCCACGCGCAATCGCCGCCTGCGCCATCTCCCGGATCGTGCTCGTGCCGTCGCTCCAAGTACTGTGCGAGTGCAGCTCGGCTCGCAGATCACCAATTTCAATCAGCTGCGGAAGCTTGCCTTCCTTCGCCGCCTGCACTTCACCGCGATCCTCGCGCAGCTCCGGCGGGATCCATTGCAGTCCCAGCACGGCGTAGACTTCCTCTTCCGTGGCGCACAACAGCTCACTGCCATCTTCGCGCAAGAATGCCTGATCCGACAGCGACAGACCTTGCTTCAAGGCCAATTCCCGCAGCCGTACATTATGATCTTTCGACCCGGTGGCATACTGCAGCGCCGTGCCGAAGCGCTCCGGCGGGTGCACCCATAACTGCGCCCGCAGGTTATTCTTGAACTCCACGCTGGCTTTTGTCTCCCCCTGCCCCATCACACTCAGCACTTGCGGGTGACCCACAAAAGCCGCCATCACCGCCCTCGAATCGGAGGCCGCCGCCAACAGGTCGATATCTCCAACTGTAGAGCGCATCCGCCGCAGGCTGCCGGCCACCTCCAACCGCACGCTCCCTGGCGTCTGGCGTAATTCGGCCAGCAGCTGCTGGGCAAACGGCCAGGCCTTCCCAAGCGGGATGCGCTTCTCGCGCTGCTTCAGCGCCTCAATGCCCGCCAGGATCTTGGCCTCCGACTTCTCACCCATCCCCGGCAGGCTGCGCAGCCGCCCTTCTTTAGCCGCCGCTTCCAGCCCTGCCAGGTCTGTCACGCCGGCCTGCTTCCAGAAAAGCGCCGCCTTCTTAGGACCCAGGTCCGGCACCTCTAGCACTTCAATAATAGTTGCAGGTACTTCCTGCTCCAGCCGCTCCTGGAATTCCAGCCGGCCGGTCGAGAACAGCTCGTCCATCTTCTCGGCAATCGCCTTGCCCACTCCCTGGATTTCCGTCAGCCGCCCCTCTTTCCACAGGTCGTACGCCTCCCAGCCCAGGTTTTCCAGGCTGTCCGCCGCCTTCCGGTAGGCCAGGATCTTATAAATCACCTCGCCCTTGACCTCCAGCAGATCCCCAATCCGCCGGAATTTGTCCGCCAGTTGCTGGTTTGAGAAATAAGTTTCGCTCATAGCCCGAATCATACCACGTCAAAGAGCACAGCATGTGGAGTATACTAGCCGCATGACTCGCAGCACGCCAGCCGGCGGCCGGCTTCAACGCCTCGTTGCACACGATTATTTCCCCATCGCAGTCCTGCTGACCATCAACATCATCATCGGTATGTTCATCTTCACCGATTATGGCGAATCCTGGGACGAGATGCTCCGCTTTCGCTACGGTGAGCGCTCGCTGACCGCATACACCGGCGCTGATGTGAGGCTGGTCGATGAGAAGGGCGCCTTCTATGTCATGCTCGCCCGGCTGGGATCGGATGCCGTCCGCATGATCGACAGCAGCTTATATCCCATTGAAGCCTGGCATATCATTCATTTCCTGTCTTTCTCGCTGGGGCTTTTTTTCTTTTATAAGCTCTGCTTGCGTTATTTCGGTAAATGGGGCGCCTTTGGCACCACGCTGCTCTTTAACACCCAACCCCTGCTATGGGGGCATGCCTTCATCAACCCCAAGGATATTCCCTTCATGGCCTTTTTTCTGGGCAGCGTCTCCCTGGGCATGGACATGGTGGATCGCATCAGCCCCTCGCTTCCGGCCCGGATCACTGTCCCTGGCTGGTTTCCAGACCTCAAATCCGCCCTGCGCCAGGATTGGCAGGCGCTTTCTGTGCGCCGTCGGGTCTTTCTGGGTGGGGTGGTTGGCATCGCATTCGGTGTATTGCTCGGGCTGGTGCTCTTCGCCGGTGCGATCCAGGCCTGGGTTGCCTCGCTGATCCATTCGGCTTACGACCCGGCTTCCACCGGTCTGCTCAGCCGCTTGTTTTCCCGGCTGGCCGAAAATCGACTCGCCGTCCCGGTTGATTTTTACATCCAAAAAGCAACCGCCCTATACCCGCGCCTGATACTGCTTTACCTGGGATTGCTGCTGGGTTTGCTGCTGCTGCTCTGGATCACCCAGTTTCCATCTGCCGCTTCCCTGGCCTGGCGAGCGGTGATTAAGCCGCTGCTCAGCCGGGTGGGCCGCAGCCTGGTAAACCCCTACGTGATTGCCGCCGCCATCTTCCTGGGCCTGAGCACCTCGATCCGCATCCTGGGGCCGGCCTCCGCCATGTTGGTGGGCGCCTACTTCTTGCTCAAATCCCGCTGGAGGTCGCTGCCAGTGTTGGCGGCTTATGCCGCCATTGCCATGCTGGTGACCTACCTCACCTGGCCTTACCTGTGGGGGGCGCCTTTTGAAGGCCTGTTTGGCAGCGCCTCGACCGCATCCGATTTCCCCTGGGAAGGCAAGGTGTTATTCGCGGGTGTGGAATACCCTGCCTCCAGCCTGCCGCGCACTTATCTGCCGGTCCTCATGGCACTCCAGACTCCCGAGATCACCCTGCTGCTTTTCTTCTTCGGGTTGGCCGTCATTGGCTACGGAATCGCCACCAAGAAAGCCGATTGGATCGAGTGGCTCATCCCCGCTTTATGGTTCTTCGCGCCATTTCTGGCTGTCATCGTCCGCAACCAGACCATGTACGATAACTTCCGCCAGTTTATATTCATCCTCCCCGGCGCATTTTTGTTTGTCGGCGCCGGTCTGCAGTGGATCCTGGATCGCATCCGCAACCGCACATTGGCCGCCCTGCTCATCCTGGCCCTGGCGCTGCCGAACCTGATCACCCTGACCCGGCTGCACCCCTACCAGTACGCCTACTACAACAGCCTGGCAGGCGGCCAGGCAGGCGCCTTCCGTCGCTTCGATACCGACTACTGGGCTACTTCATATAAGGAAGCTGCGGAATACCTCAATGCCAACGCCCCGCAGGGTTCGCTGGTCGTGGTAGTCGGCCCCGACCATATTGTTGATCACTATGCCCGCCCGGACCTGGTCATCCAGGAATACTCCAAGCGCAATCCCGTTGGTAAAGACGAACCCTTTTATGCCGTCCTGCTCAGCCGCCACAATAAAGATCAGACCCTGTTCCCCGAAGGAGAGCCCATCCATTCAATCGGTCGCCAGGGTGCGGTGTATGCGGTCATCAAAAGGGTCAATCCCTGATTGCAAGTGGGGGTAATGTGGCGCTATCCAGGCATTCTCAGGCAGTCCTGATCTCATTCTTGCTCGCTATTGTTGCCATGGAGTTCTCCTCAATATGGATTTGTCGCCAGGTGTGGGCTTTCCGCGCCTATCAGATGGACCTGGACGAAGCTGTCCACGCAAACCGCGGCCTGGATATCGCCTCCGCCCTTC
>JBFYSP010000238.1:0-4182 GCA_041301395.1 Anaerolineae bacterium | reverse complement strand
AATCCTGCAAACCAAACAACGTGTGGTAGAATCTCCGCTGCGTTTTCCGCAATAATACTGCCCTCGTAGCTCAGTGGATAGAGCACTTGCTTGCGGAGCAAGGGGTCGCGTGTTCGAATCGCGCCGGGGGCGCTCCCCTTTTCGGGAACGAACTTGCCTGGGTTACGCCGCCAGGCAAGTTCTTCTTATCCAGAAATACCAGGCGGGGTTGTACCAGACATGGAATCGATTGAAATCCTGCTTACCAATGATGATGGCATCGTGTCGCCTGGGCTGTGGGCGGCAGCCGAGGCGCTCTCCGATCTGGGCTTCGTGCATGTTGTCGCCCCGCGCCAGCAGGCCTCCGGCACCGGTCGCAGCATGCCCGCCAGCTCGGATGGCATTATCCAGGAGCACCAGGTGACCGTGCACGGCAAGCCGTGGACGGTGTACGCCGTGGGCGGCACGCCCGCACAAGCGGTGCAGCACGGCATCCTGGAAATCCTGCCGCGCACTCCGGACCTGGTCGTCTCGGGGATCAACTACGGTGAAAATGTCGGCACCGGCGTGACCATCTCCGGCACGGTGGGCGCCGCCCTGGAAGGTTCCGCTTTCGGCCTGCCGGCGCTGGCCATCTCGCTGGAGACGGATATCGGCCACCACCTGTCGCTCTCCCCCGAAGTAGATTTTTCGACCGCCGCGTATTTTACGCGCTACTTTGGCCGGCTGCTGCTGGGCAGGCAGCTCCCGCCGGATGTCGCGGTGCTCAAGGTGGATGTGCCCGTGGATGCCAGCCGAAACACTCCCTGGCAGGTCACCCGGCTATCGCTCAAGCCTTACTACGCCCCGGTGGCCCCGAGGCGTGACTCCTGGGATATGCCTGGAGCAGTCGGCTACCAGATGGTGGGTGTGCCGGAGCAGGACGATCCAAACAGCGACGTGTACGCCTTGCGCGTGCGACGAGCGGTCTCAGTGACGCCCCTCAGCCTGGATATGACCTCGCGCATCGAGCTGGGGGCTTTAGAGCAGGCGCTGCGCAGCCAGTAGCCAAAACCAGCTGTACACGATCTAGGCAGGAACTTCCCTTTTTTTTCCCAGCGACTTAAATTCGGCCAGCATGCGGGCATGCAGCGCGGCGTTGGCCGCCAGCACCGAGTATGGTGGGTGCATCAGCTGCGCGTCTCCATCCATATCGGTCACCGTCGCCCCGGCTTCGGCAGCGATCAGCGCCCCGGCAGCAAGGTCCCAGGGCTGCAGACTCAGCTCCCAATACCCGTCCAGCCGCCCGCTGGCGATATAAGATAGGTCCAGGGCGGCCGAACCCAGGCGCCGCACACCCTGAGAGATCAGAGCCATGTGGGCGTATTGCTCCAGGTTGTTGTGGGTGGTGGTGCGCAGGTCATAAGAGAAACCGGTAACCAGCAGGCTGCGATCCAGGTCAGTCGCCGAGACGGCGCGGATCGGCAAGCCGTTCAGGAATGCGCCCCTACCGCGCTCGGCGGAGAAGCACTCGTCCCTTATCGGATCGTAGACCACACCCAGGTGCAGCTCACCTTCTTCCTCATAGGCAATCGAGACGGCGAAGATCGGCACACCGTGGGCATAGTTCACCGTGCCGTCCAGCGGATCGATGTACCACACACGGCGCTCATCGCCGGCATGATCGCCGCTCTCCTCGGTTACCAGGCTGTGCTGCGGAAAGCGGCGGCGGAGCTCGCCGACCAGGAACTCTTCGGAGCGGTGATCGAACTCGGTCACCAGGTCTATCACCCCTTTATAGCGAACCTGCATGTCCGCCTGCATGGTAGGTCGTTGGGTATAACCGGCCTTCAAAATCTCCCCAGCCTGGCGGGCCAGGGATTCGATATCAACTAATTCAGGTGTCATGATAAATTGAATTTCCTTGGGTTAAGATTCGCCGCCCGTCTCGGCAGCCAGGTGCTCGAAATACTCGCTCATACGGCGGTGACGTTCCTCCGCCAGGCGTTTGCCGCCGGCGGTGTACAGTCGGTCTTTCAGCTTGCCGAGCTTGAAGACAAATTCGTGATAGGCGCTGTGGCTCTCACCGGGCTCCAGCTGCCCGGTTTGCCGGAAACGCGCCGATGGTTCGGCATAGGCAGGCTGGTCGTGCTGCGCGGCATAAGCCACTGCCCGAGCAACGCCAATTGCCCCGATGGCATCCAGCTTATCGGCGTCGAACAGGATCATCGCCTCCAGGGTTTGCGGCTGCTCGGCGTCGTCACGAAAGCGGTGGGAGCGGATCGCATGCTGCACTGCTGCAATGCGCGCCTCCGTCCAGCCCTCCGCTCGCAGGATTTCCCCGGCGAAGCGGGCTGCAGCCTGGTGGTGCTGGGGACGGTTGGCCCCAGGCGCCGAAGAGACGTCTTCCGGCGGTTCCACATCGTGCAGCAGCACAGCCGCCTGCACGATCTCCAGGTCGGCGCTTTCCTCGCGAGCCAGACGGCCGGCGATCTGGTAAACCCGCAGCACGTGATCGAATCCGTGCACGGGGTCTTGCGGGTACCAGTGGCGCGCTTCTTCCGGTGTGGGCATAATCCAGCATGACTCTGGGATCAGACCGGGTAGATCCTGCCCTTCTTGATCACGGTCTGCACCAGGTTGGTGCCAAAGCGGTAGCCCAGGTGGCGGTAATCCGAAACGGACAGGATCAGCAGGTCGGCCTGTTTACCGATCTCAATGGAGCCAATCTGAGCGGCGCGGTCGATGGCGGCGGCAGCGTTGATCGTGGCAGCCGCAATCGCCTCGGCAGGCGTCAGGCGCAGGTAGCGGCAGGCCAGGGCGATGGAAAACTGCATGCTTTCGCACCAGGCAGTGCCGGGATTCAAGTCGGTAGCAATCGCCAGTAAGCCGCCCGCTTCCAGAATCTCCCGGGCAGGTGTGTAGTGCGTCTGTGCCAAACCAAAGGGCGTGCAGGGCAGCGCCACGGCTACCGTCCGGCTGTGACCCAAAGCCTCGATGTCTTCCGCAGAGGTCGCCACCAGGTGATCGGCTGAGGCTGCCCCCAGCTCGACAGCCAGCTTAACCCCACCCAGATTGTCAAACTCATCGGCATGAATTTTCAGCGGAAAGCCATAACTCCCGGCCTGGGTCAGGATGCGGCGCGACTGTTCGAGGCTGAAAGCGCCCGTTTCGCAGAACACATCCACAAAAGGCATCGGGTGGTAAGGCGCGTGATGCGGCCACCACTCCTTAAGGATGGGGAGCATGGTGCCGCACAGCAGGTCGGTATATTCATCCGGGCGGTCTTTATACTCGGGGGCAATGGCGTGCGCCCCCAGGAATGTAGGCACAATCTCCAGCGGGCCTTCGGCGTCCAGGGCCAGTAGCGCCTGCAGCATGCGCAGCTCGGTGGCGGTGCGCAGTCCGTAGCCGGTCTTGGCTTCGGCGGTAGTGGTGCCATAAGTAAACATACTCCACAGGCGCGGCCGGGTCTCGGCCAGCAGGCGCTCCAGCGAGCTGTGGCGCGTATGGCGCACGGTGGAAAGGATCCCGCCGCCGGCTGCCAGGATTTCCAGGTAGGTTTTCCCCTGCAGGCGCATTTCAAACTCCGCGGCACGGTGCCCGCCCCAGATGGCATGCGTGTGTGGATCCACAAAACCCGGCATGACCACCCGGTCCCCGGCATCCAGCATCGGCGCGTGGGGATAGTTCTGGCGCAGCTCGGCGGTCGTCCCCAGCGCGGCTATACGGCCGTCTTGGATAAGCACCGCACCATCCGGGATAATCCCCAGGCGGCCAAGAGCCGCCCCCGCCTGGGGTCCGCCTTGCAGGGTGAGCAGTTGTGAGGCAGAATGGATCAGCATGAAGGTGATTTCGGGATCTGGCAGCCTAGTAGTGATCGAATTGTACCACCGCTATGTGACGGCAGACCCCGCGACCCTGCGCGGGGCTTCGCTCGCCGACAGCCGACGGCAACGTCGAAAAAAACAGGAGCACCTGTCAGTCAGCGGATGTCAAGCGCATCCCACCGTGCTGTGTCGTCCTTCATCCGTCTTCGGTCGGCGGCGAAGTCCCGCAGCGATCTCCTGCGGGATCGGCGGTCGTATGCCGGGTGAAGCCCCGGCTCATCAAACGCTTATTTATTGGTGATAAAATTGCGCCCATGCGCAAGTTGACAACCTGGAAGATCTTGCTGGCAGGGTTGGGACTTATCCTGCTCGCCCTGGCACTTTACCAGCTTCC
>JBFYSP010000236.1:0-7003 GCA_041301395.1 Anaerolineae bacterium | reverse complement strand
TTCACCTTATCAGAGATCAGCCATTCCAAATCGTGGAAAGGTGAGATGCCGACTTCTCCGGTCTGCAAGGTGCCGGTGTGGATGCCGCCGGCAAAGCTGCCATCGGCGATTGCCCGTGCGAGCTGGATCACGCTGGCATCGTAGCGTTTTTCGATGCTGGTCAGGATGACCTCCCTCAGATCGGGTGAGCTCAGCGCCCAATCATTATCCACGCCGATCATCCAGGCGCCGCCGTGTTCCAGGATTTCTGCCCCGGCGCCCCAGCCGATGCTCTCACCGGCCACCGGCAGGATGATATCTGCGCCTTGCTCCAGCAGCTGCCGCGCCAGCGCCCGTCCTTCCGTAGTGCAGCAAAAACCACCGGCGAATAATCCGCTGTGTTTGGCCGGGTCCCAGCCGAGCACCTGAACATGCATGCCATTCTTCTGGTTGTAATACCTCACGCCCAGGGCGAAACCGTCCATAAAGCCGGTCACCTGTGGGATATCGACCCCGCCAAAGACGCCCACCTTGCCTGTTTTGGTCGCAGAGGCGGCCGCGTAACCGGCCAGGAAGGCTGCCTGGTCGGTGGCATACACCTGCGTCCACAGGTTATCCGGCTGGTCCTCCAGCACAAAATCGGTGACCATGAACTTTTGCAGCGGGTTAGCCAGAGCTGCTTTGCCAACCGCTTCCACAAGCGACCCTGGCGCGACAACCACATGACAGCCGCTGTCCATGAAAGCATTGATGTTCCCCTCGAAATCGGAAGCTGCCGGCGACTCCAGCACAGTGGCTTCCCAGCCATGCTGGCCGGCTGCCTGCTGTACTCCTTCATATATTAACTGATTGAAGTAAGAATCGTTCAGTCCGCCGGTGTCCGTCACCTGGCAGATGCGGCCTTGCTCCACGATTGGCAACGCTGTAGGCTCGGCGGGAGGCGCCGGCGGGATGCAAGCAGCCTCTACCCGGTGCAGGTACTTCTGGCATTCGTCCACGGTCAGCGAGCGGGTTACCAGTGACCTTGCCAGGGCCGCCAGCTCCTGGGTATCCAGCAGGTAAAAACGCACCCCATCCGCATTGGCCGCCGCCAATCGTTTCCCATCCGGACTGAAAGCCAGACTATAATGCCCGGCGCCGTCGTCGTAGAAGGTGAGCAGCTCCTGACCCGTGGCAGCATCCCACAGCATGGCGCTCCCATCCTGGCTGGCGGTGCCGATGCGCGCACCATCTGGGCTGAAGGCGGCGCTGGTGACTGCGCCTGTGTGCCCGGTCAGCACCAGCAGCTCTGCCCAACTGCCTGTGTCCCACACCCTGGCGCTGCCATCCATACTGGCGCTAACCAGCCGCTCACCATCCGGGCTGAAACCTAACGAAAGGATTGAGTCGGTGTGCCCTTGCAGGGTGGTGCTTTCCTTTTTGGATTCCAGGTCAAACAGGCGCAGCCTGCCGTTATGGAGACCGGCTGCCAGCATGGCGCCATCCGGGCTGATCGCCAGGGATTTGATCTCATTTTGCAGCTCAAAGGCATCCACAGGCTGCATTTCTGCACTGCTCATCAGCTCTGCCGGGGAGATATCCCACAGCTTGATCTTAAAGTCGTCGCTGGCAGTGGCCAATAGCATGCCCTGGGGGTGAAAGGCCAGTGCGTTGATCCGTCCGGTGTGAGCCGGCCACTGGCGCAGCAGCTCACCGCCGGAAGCGGCGGCCTGCCATACTTTCACGACAGCCTCTTCGCCGGCTGTAGCGATGAGCTTGCCGTCCGGGCTGAAGGCATAGGCCGAGACCCAATCACCGCCCACCGGCAGGGTTTGTTCCTCCTGGCCAGTGGCTGTGTCCCACAGCTTGACCGCATCTCCCTGGCCGCCGGCCAGCAGCGCCTCATCCTGGCTGAAGGCAACCTGACCGCCGACGCCGCCAGGCTCGTAAATGGCCTGTCCTTCCCGAGCCGGCAGGATATCCCAGGTACGCAGGCTGCCATCCTCGCTGCTGGAGGCCAATTGCGTGCCGTCCGGGCTGAAAGCCAGCCCGGTGATGGCCTCGTTGTGGCCGTTCAGCGTCAAAATTCGGCGGCCGGTGGCTGTATCCCACAGGATGATTTTACGATCGGCGCCCCCGGTCGCCAGGCGGCTGCCGTCCGGGCTGAAAGCGACGCTCTGGATTGAATTCAGGTGCCCGCCGAAGGTGAGCAGCTTTTGCCCGCTTTCGGCATCCCACAGCATGGCTTCAGTTTCGCTGACGGTCGCGATGCGGCTGCCATCCGGGCTGTAAGCCGCCGCCCACACCCAACCCGGATGACCGGCAAGCTGCAGAATCTCCTGGCCGTTGGCGGCATCCCATACCCTGGCCGTGCGGTCGTCGCTGATGGTCAGCAAACGGCTCCCATCCGGGCTGAAGCTGGCCGCGGAGACGTAATCGCTGTGGCCGGGGAAGTTGGCCAGCTCGTTGCCGGTAGCGAGATCCCAGACTCTGGGCAAATTGCCGCTGGTAACTGTCGCCAGCCGGGTGCCATCCGGGCTGAAATCGACTGAAGCGCCGGCATCGATGTGTCCGTTGAGCGGCAGCGCCTCGCCGGTGGCGGCATCCCACAGGGCGAGGCTGCCATCGGCAAGCACCGTGGCCAGCTGGCTGCCATCCCGGCTGAAGGCGGCTGCATGCCCGGCGGTCGTGAAAAGCCATTCGCTCTCAGCCAGCCCCCAGACTTTCACCACCTCGTCCGGGCTGGCGGCTGCCAGGCTTTTGCCATCCGGGCTGTAAGCCAGGCTGATCGCTTTGCCTGGTTCGCCGGCAGGGATGACCTGCCGCACCCTGGATGCCAGCACTGCCTGGTGCAGCGCTTCCTGCGCCTCGGTCGTATCGGCGGCATCCAGTGCCTCAAGGCCCAGCAGCAGGCTGCGCTCGGGGTCAATTTCCAGGCTGCCGGATGCGGCGGCTGCCAGCTCGCGCGAGGCTGCCAGGCGGCCTTCGCTCAGCCACTGCCGCCCGATGAACAACGCGGCGAATGCCATCAGCGCGGCCAGGACGAAGGCCACGGCCAGGTAGATGGAGCGTTTGCGCAGCTGGCCTGCGGCGTGGGCCTGCTCCTCGGCGCGCCGCCGCTCGGCTTCGACCAGCTTTTGGGCGGCCTCCAGCTCGCGGCGGCGTTGAGTCTCGCGTTCGAGCGCTTCGCACTCGGAAAAATCCTGCGCCGCGGCGAGAAACTCGCGTTCCAGCGGGTTAAGGTCATCAAAATGGCCCTCGGCCCACTCCACCGCCTGCGCCAGCCGGGCGCCGCGGTAGAGTACATCCGGCGTGCGTTCCAGGTTGGCCCATTCCTGGGCGGCGTCGGTCAGGTGGCGGTGCAGGCGCAGGCCTTCGCGGTTGTCCTCCAGCCAGCCGCGCAGAGTCGGCCACTCGCGAATCAGTGCCTCGTGTGATACCTCGGCGGAGTTTTCACTGGTGGTGATCAGGCGAGCATCGGCCAGGGCTTTAAGCACCAGCTGGGTGGTGTCGGCCTCTTCCGGCTTTAGAATCAGCTCTTTAAATGAAGCGCGGCGACGAGTGTCTCCGGTGTCTGTCTCGTCCCCCAGCTCGGTCAGGCGCAAGAAGATGCGCCGGGCGATCTGGCGCTGCTCGGGATTGAACTGGTCGCTGAAAACCGCCTCGGCAGTCTCTGCGATCGCGCCACGCACCCCGCCGGAAGAAGTGTAGCCGCTCAGGGTCATCACGCGCCCCCGGCGGCGCTGCCAGGTCTCGTACAGGGCATGCGATAGCAGCGGTAATGCGCCCGGCTCACGTCCCACGTCGTGCAATAGCATATCGACCAGACCCGCCTCGAACTCCCAGCGCCCGCGGCGTGCCGGTTCCTCAATCGCCCGGCGCATCTCGTCATCATTCATCGTCCCGATATACTCCTGGGTTTGTGCCAGGGCAGCCCGCAGGCGCGCATAACCGGCGCAGTGAGCGTAAAAATCGGCCCGCAGCGTAATCAGCACAATGATCGACCCGTCCGGCCCGGAAGCGGCTGTCAGCAGGTTGTCGATAAATGCCCCGCGCTCGTCCTCGGACCGGCACAGGGCGAACAGCTCCTCGAACTGGTCCACCACCAGCAGCACCGGCGCCCCGTTCGCCGATGGAGTGACCTGCCGGGCGTGCAGGTGCAGGCTGCGCGGGTCTCCAGCCAGGTCGTCCATCAGGCGGGCGGCCGCAGCCAGCGAGCCGTTCTCCTGCGTCAGGGCCATCGCCAGGCTCTCCAGCGGATGGGCGGTGGGCGTCAGCAAGTGAATATCCCAGTCGGCCGACTCCTTGTTCCAGCGCAGCGCTGGTACCATCCCGGCCCGCACCAGTGAGGATTTTCCGCTGCCCGAAGCGCCCACCACCGCCAGGAAGCGGGGCTCCTCGGAAGCCGTCTGGGAGGCCAGCCCCAGCAGCCGGTTGGTCAGCTTGGCAGTCAGCGCTTCCCGGCCCACGAACAGGTCGGCATCGCCTTCATCGAAGAAATTCAAGCCTTTGTAGGGACACAGCCCCACTACCGGCGCATCTTCCCGGCGCACGTTGGCAGCCAGATCCAGCAGTCGGGCCACCGCCTGGGGTTCATCTTCCAGATCCAGAGCCAGGACGAAGCGCGCTTCGATGGTGGGGATATCCGGCAGGCGCAGGTTTTGCTCCAGGCGGCTGATTTGCGCATCGCTGTAACCGACCGCGGTGGCCAGGTCCATCTGGGTAATGCCGGCCCGCCGCCGCAGGAAGCGCAGCAGGTCGCCAAAGGTGGTGAATTTTTCCAGCGTGCTGGAAGGGATGGAATTAATCATCGTGCTGTCCTTACTGACCGTGTCATTTCCCAATAATAATGTGAAGAATATCATACTCAGGATCGATTGGAGAATTTTGGCAGAAAATGGCAAGCCTGGTAACTACCCGGTTGATATAGTTCAGAGCATCAAACGGCGCAGGAGCGCCAATCATCACCAGTTTATTTTGGAGGAAACCATGAAGCACATCACCCGAAGTATTTTGCCCTTGCTCGTCCTGCTAGCTGTGCTGCTATCTGCTTGCAGCAGCGCGGCCACCGAGCAACCCGCCGCCCCGGCGGCCACCGAAAAGCCGGCAGAGATGCCCGCCACAGAAGCGCCCGCCGAACCGACTGATGCCCCGATCGTGGCACCTGCCGAGATCCAGGAGATCGCCATCGAGGCCACAGACTTCACCTACAGCGTACCGGAAAACGTGGTGGAAGGCTGGGTGCGCGTCAACCTGACCAATAGCGGCAGCGAACCGTACCACGTCCAGTTCCTGCGCCTGAACGACGGCGTGACCTATGAGCAGTTCCAGGAAGCACTCAAACAGGGCGCCGGCCCGGCTATGGCGTTGGTGCAGCAGGTGGGCGGCGTCGGCGCCATCGCACCGACCATGTCTGCCGAAGTGGTGCTCAACATGCCCGCCGGCGAGTATGTCATGCTGGATCTGATCCCCTCGCCCAGCGACAACATGCCCCACTTCACCAAAGGCATGATCGCCAATTTCCCTGTGCTGGCTGCTGAGGGTGAAGGCGCCGCCGAGCCGCAAGCCTCGCTGACCATCGACCTGCAAGATTTCACCTTCGAAATGCCCAATAGCCTGCCGGTGGGTGAGAGTGTCATCAAAGTTGCCAATAATGGCCCCGAGGCGCACGAGTGGAACCTGCTCCTGCTGGCCGAGGGTAAGACGGCCGACGATGTGGAAGCCTTCCTGTCCGGCGCCGGCGGGCCGCCGCCCTTCGCCCCCATCGGTGGCATCAACGGTATGGACAAGGGCTTGCACGGCTACGCCGAAGTGAACCTGCAGCCTGGACGTTACGCCGCCATCTGCAACATCCCCAGCCCCAACGCAGGCGGCCAACCGCACCATGCCCTGGGGATGATCAAAGAGTTCACCGTTGGCGATGTGGCTGCCGCCCCGGTCGCTGCCCCTGCCGCCGCTTTCCCCATTGGACAGTTTGTCTCCAATACCGATGCAGCCCTCTCGTATATCTTCAATGCCGATGGCACCTTCTCTTACATGGTCAGCCAGACTCCGGTGCTGAACGGAACCTACGAAATCCAGGGCGACGTCTTCCAGGAGCTGTCCAACGATGACAGCGATCCCGCCTGCCAGAATCCGCCCCCGTACAAGTGGTCGTTCGATGGCGCCACCCTGTCCTTCTCCCGCACGGAAGAAGATGCCTGCCGCGGCCGCCGCGAAGCCAACGCCGATACCTACACCCTGGTCATGGCTGCATCCGGCGAGTTTCCTACCGGCCGGTTCATCTCCAATAGCGATGCAGCCCTGGTGTATGTCTTCAACGCCGACGGCACCTTCTCCTTCGTGATCAGCGAAACTCCGGTGCTGAACGGCACCTACGAAATCAATGGGGATCTCTTCCAGGAGCTGACCAACGACGATAGCGAGCCTACCTGCCAGGAGCACCCCGCCTACCAATGGGTGTTCGACGGCACGACCCTGTCCTTCATGCCCACCGGCGAGGATACCTGCCGCGGCCGCAGCGAGGCCATGGCCGATACCTATACGATTGCTCCGTAACTGGGGGTTTAATACGAGCAGCAGGCTGTCCGGGGGGAAGGACAGCCTGCTTTTTATTCGTCGATCAATCGCTGGGCGGTGAACTGGTCGGTGATCAGGCGGTTGATTATTTTTCCTCGCAAGGCGCCGCGGATGGCGTCAGTCTTGCGGTTGCCCCCGGCGATGCCAATCGAGCGCCGCACCCGCTGGAGCTGCTCGAGCTGCATGCCTACCACGCGCTCGTTGAGCGCCGAGCTGATCGGCTGGCCGGCCTCGTCGAAGAAGCGCAGCAGGATATCCCCCACCGCGCCGGTTTGCTGCAGGCCATCCAGCTCATCCGCTGTGAAAATATTGCCGCTGGTGGAGAGCAGCGAGGATGGCTTGAGTTCGCCAATCCCCACCAGCGCCAGGCTTACCTTTTCGAAGTAGCGCATCGATTCCTGGATGAAAGGGTCTTCCAGCAGGGCGTTGCGGGTGCCTTCCGAGCCCAGCACCCCGGGTGTGGGCA
>JBFYSP010000215.1:0-4471 GCA_041301395.1 Anaerolineae bacterium | reverse complement strand
GCGCCCAACTTCCGCCATGCCGGATGCCGAGATGATGACCATCGGATCTTTACGGTCATTCAGCGCTTTCGATTCGTCCGCCGAGCGGGTATAAATCAAGTGATCGAAGCCAAATATTTCGCGGTGTTTCCCGGAACGTATGAAAGCCCAGGTCTCATCATCGAAACACTCCGGGAATTCGTTGAACACTTCGGTGACGTTAATTGCCAGCGGGCTATCGACCACAATTGGGATGGGCGGGATATCGCCGCTTACCATCATCTGGTGAAGGGCGTAGACAATTTCCTGTGTGCGACCAACGGCAAAAGCCGGGATGATCACCTTGCCGCCGCGCTTCACCGTGCGGGTCACCAGGTCTCGCAGCTCCTCAAAAGCCCGCTGCGGATCGCGGTGCACTTTGTCACCGTAAGTCGTCTCCATGATCATATAATCCGGGCGATCCGGCAGGATGGGATCGCGGATCAAGGGCAGGCCGCGCCGCCCAATATCACCGGAGAACCACAGGCGGATTTTTCGCCCGTGATCATCAATATCCAGCGCCACCGCCGCCGATCCAAGAATATGCCCGGCGTCCACCAGGTGCGCTGCCACGCCCGGAACCGGTTCAAAAGACTGTTGATAGGGAATATCTTGCAGATATTCGCCGGCCTGTTCGGCATCCGGAACAGTGTACAACGGCTCAACCGGCTCTTCTTGCCGGGCAGCTCGTTTGCGGTTGATAAACTCGGCGTCTGCTTCCTGGATATGCGCTGAGTCCAGCAGCATTATCCGGGAGAGATGCGCCGTAGCCGGAGTCGTATAAATCGGCCCCTGGTAGCCGTTCTTCACCAGGTTTGGCAGGTTGCCGCTATGGTCGATATGGGCATGCGAGAGGATCACCGCATCCAAGCGGCGCGGATTGAAGGGGAATTGGCGGTTGCGCTCGTAACTATCCCGTCGCGGACCCTGGTACAAGCCACAATCCAACAGCAGAGAGCTGCCATTGACCTCAATTAAATGCTGCGATCCAGTGACTGTGCGCGCTGCGCCATGGAAAGTGATCTTCATACTCGCTACTCCAATCTGGTTATAAAAACCGCCCCGTTGCTCGGGGCGGCGAATGCCTAAGCGCGGCGCAAGACGTCTAGTATCTGGCCGCCAAAGTGCTCCAACCGCCAGGGGACGTCCTGCAAGATGACCTGCAGCTCATCAAGTCCCCGCGGGTTTTGCTCGGCCAGCTCGGTGAGCAGGTCGCGCGGCAGAACTACATCCGAGGCAACGCCCATGTCCAGGCCCGCCTGTTTTCGCCAGCTACGCAGCGCATCCAAGCGCTGCAGATAGGCGTCATCAGGACGGGGAGAGCGAGGCGCATAGAGAGGTCCGGCTTGCAGGCCGCGCTTTACCGCATCCAGGATGCGATGGCCATGCCGCCTGAGCTGCCCTTCATTCATGCCCTGCACCCTGCCCAGCGCTACCATGTCCTGCGGCAGCTCGAAAGAAATGTCGATCAGGGTTTGGTCATTGAGCACCTTAAACCAGGGGCGATTCATGCTACGCGCCACCTGGTCTCGATAATGGCACAGCTCGTTGAGAACTGCGGCCTGCTGAGGGGTCAGGTCGCCTGCACCGCGTACCCGCCAGCAGTCCACTTCGCGCTCTTCTTGTGAGTGCCCGTTCATTCGGCTCAGGCGATGGAAATCCTCCTGGGCCAGATTTGCCATGCCTTGCCGTTGCAGCTCTATCCATAATCGATCACTCAATGGGATCAAATAATGGGTGTCCAGACGAGCGTAATCCAGCAGATAGGGCGGAAGGGGCCGCTGACCCCAATTGGCTCTTTGGTGGCGCTTATCCAGCTGGATGCCAAATTCCTCCGCCAGAACTGCCCCCAGGCCTACCGCGGGCCGGCCCAGAATGCGCGCTGCGACCATCGTATCGAACAGATTAGCAAATGCAAAGTCAAAATCGCGCTTCAAACACAGGATATCATAGTCGGCGGCATGGAAAACTTTCAGGATGGCAGGGTCTGCAAATAACCCGGATAGGGAGGACAGGTCTCGCAAGGCCAGCGGATCGACCAGGTAATCGACTTGCAGTGTGGAGAACTGCAGCAAGCAAACCTGCTCGCGATATGCGTATAGGCTGTTCGATTCGGTATCTACCGCTACAACGGGCTCTTGCACCAGCTGCTTCACCAGGTCTTTGAGAGCTTCTGCGCGCGTGATCAGGACAGGTGCGGGTAATTCGGCAACTAGCATGGGGTAATTATAGCGCGTTCAGCGGTTTTTGCATGACCAGGGCGTCTTCGCCATCCTGGTAGTAGGCCGGCCAGTAACCGGCTTTTTGATACCCAAGGCGCTCATAAAGATGGATGGCTTCCAGGTTGCTAACGCGCACGCTCAGGCGCACTTCAGGCACCCGCAGGCGCTGCTCGCAAGCCAGCACCAGCGCTTCGCCGATCCCCTGCCGGCGATACTCGGGCAGTACGCCCACCGTGGCTATCCAGGCCAGGTTTTCGGAAGGCCGGAAATCTCCGGCGATGAAGCCAATCATCTTGCCATCCATGGCAGCTCGCAAGCGCACCACGTTGGGCAGAGTCAGAATGCCGATCAAATCCCATAATGGCCAGGCATCCTGGGGAAAGCAAACTTGCTCCAGATGGCGCAAGGCATTTAAGTCACGCCAGGTAGCTGTTTCAATCACAAACAGACTACCTGGCGCAGATGTTGAAACCAGGGTCATTTATTCTTTGGGGGTAAACCGTAGGGTCAGTTTCTCCAGTAAATCGGTCATCTCCATCGGGAGGATCCACTTGGTGGATGGACTGGCGCCCAGGGCTTTCAGGGTCTCAAAATATTGCAGGGTCATCGTCTTGGGGTCAACAGTCTGGGCAACCTGGAAGATCTTATCCAGGGCTGCCGAGAAACCTTCGGCACGTAATAACTGTGCCTGTCGCTCCCCTTCAGCCTTCAGAATAGCGGCCTGTTTTTCACCATCCGCCCGCAAGATGTTGGCCTGCTTATCACCTTCGGCGACGTTGACAGCGGCTTCACGCGCTCCTTGTGATTCAGTCACAACGGCCCGGCGGATGCGCTCGGCAGACATCTGCCGGTTCATAGCATCTTGCACCTCGCGCGGCGGGTTGATCTCGCGGATTTCCACATTGGTGACCTTAACGCCCCAACGCTCGGTCACCTCGTCCAGGCGGGTGCGCAGCATGCTGTTGATATGCTCGCGCTCCGAGAGGACATCATCCAGGACCATACCACCGATGACAGCCCGCAACGTAGTGGTTGCCATACCCTGGGCGGCGGCGTCGAAATCACCAACCCGCAGCACGCTTTCCGTCGGATCCAGGACCTTGAAGTACCACAAGAAGTCGATTGAGATTGGCGCGTTATCTTTGGTGATCGAAGTCTGATGCGGGATTTCACGCACCTGCTCGCGTAAATCGACCTTACTGGCCCGATCTACGATGGGAATCAGAATCACGATACCTGGACCCTTGGGGCCTACACAGCGACCCAGCCGGAACACCACCAGGCGCTCGTACTCAGGCACTACCCGGATCGACTGGAATAAGAAACCCAGCAAGACCAGGATGACTGCCCCAACCAAACATAAGATTAATGTTCCTCCACCCAGAAAATCCATCTATCGCCTCCTTAACTTTCAATCGACTCAGGCAGCTCGAACCTTATTCCAGCGGCGGTTCGACCTGCTCAACTTGCAAGATAAACCCATCCCGGTCTACCACTCGCACCGTACTCCCATTGGGGATCAGTGCACGACTGCGCGCGCTCCACATCTCTCCCGCTACCTGAACCGACCCTTCTCCATACACATCGGTCCTGGCCTCCCCCACCTGGCCAATCAGGGATTTTAGATCGTGCGCCGGCCGCTTACGCTCTGCTTCCAGATACTTCGTAGCGGCAATCCAGAAAAAGCCGGCCGACAGCCCGGATACTACCAACGCCAGGAAAGGATTGACCGCCGGCACGTACCAGGGATCGGAAGCAAACAAATAGACTGAGCCAATGACCAGTAAAGCAATCGAAACCCCCAGCAGCTTCAATGATTGGGCCTTGCGGACCGAGAGGACAAATGCCACCACACCCAGGAAGAGCACAGCCAGCGCCCAGTAGTTGATGGGGATATTCAGGGCAGCATAACCGGCCAGCAGCAAGCCAAATAAGGCGGCAATCTCCAGGATACCCGATCCCGGTATCATAACCGCCAGCAGGGCCAAGAATACCCCGCCTGCCAGAAAGAGATAAGCCACATTGGGGTCCAACAATACATCCATAATCGTCACATTTCCTGTACTTTCAATAAGCACAATCCTTCTATCTCATTATACATCTACTCCAGTGGACAAACAAATCATTGACCCAGACAACAAGGTCGGCGGTCAGATTTTCCATCCACTCCAGTTGGCAGGTAAATTATTTACTCCGAGCGTGGTATGATTCCGAGATATCACCACGCAAAG
>JBFYSP010000191.1:0-6808 GCA_041301395.1 Anaerolineae bacterium | reverse complement strand
CGTGCTCCGCGAACACCTTACCGGGCTCACACCTCACTCTCCCGGCTCGCTGGCGGATGGCTTACTACTCCCGCTCTGGCTTTCAACCCCGGAAACAACAGAGATTGGCTGTGATACCAATCTCCTGTCCCGGGTGTCTGGTTGTGTGGACCCAGAGGGATTCGAACCCTCGACCTTCTCAATGCCATTGAGACGCGCTCCCAACTGCGCTATGGGCCCATCGCTACAGTGACGGCAATTCTACCTGCTTTGTGAAATTCCGTCAACCCGAAAAAATGCTTTTTTAGAGCATTTTATGACCACTTACCCAGGCGATAGCTTTCCAAGGACATCATCTGCCGGCGCGGATCAAAAGTCACCCTGTAATTGTCATAAAGCTCTGTTCCCAGGATTCCATCCATTCCTGCCAGGCTGATGCTCATATCCAGCAGCTGTGGTAAAGCGCCGCAGCGCATGCTGCAGACTTCTCCGCCAAGCTCGAACTTGAGCTGGTAGACCGTTGTTTCAAATTCACCCACCAGCGGGTAAAAATCTTTTTCAGTGTCCAATGCTTTCTGACCGGCGAGCACCTCCTTGCGCAAGTAGTGGATCTTAGCGCCCGTATCGATAAACATCTTCCTGGGCAGCCCATTGACGCCGATGCTGGCATACGGAACATCCAACATCGTTTCGAGCGGAATCCTCACAGGCCCTGCCGCTATGAAATCTTGGCTGAAATGGAGCATCCCGTTCTGAACATCAATCTGGAAGAATAATCCTTTAAGCACATCCATCCCCAGCAGCAGCTGGATGGGGATGCCAATGGTCTGGCTGATATATTCGGTTGTAACGCCCATGTAATCCCGCGCAACCTGGTGCCGCTGGTCCATGAATTCAAATTTTTGCGTGCTGCCAAAACTAACCGGCGATCCCGTATCCAGCAGGATCATCTGCCCGTTCGCAGAAAAAATCAGGTGCCCTTTCGCCTGGGGTAGAAGCGGAAAAGATTGGGTAACCCCGCGGCGCTGTTTGTGCATGTAAGCATCGGCATGACTCCGTTTGCGATCGAGCTCATCCATCCCAGTGCGCATGCGATCCGACATATTTTCATAGTACTGCGCCACGCCCGGCGCGAGACGCTCACGATGAGCTCCCAGGCTTTTTTTGACCAGCGCACTGGCCTGTTCGCGCTTGCCTTCTCTTTCGAGCTTAAGCGCCGCCGAGGCGCGATCGGCCAGCTCTACCTGCGCGAAACGCGTGAGCAGCTCTTCATTCACGGGAGCGCCGTCTACCTCTTCACGTCCAGCCAAACGGATGGATCGATCCGCCTGAGCTTCCATCAGCAGGTCATTTTCACCCCTTGCCAGGACATTGACCTGCAGCGGCAGCACAGTGTCGATGGCTCCACCGGGGATGTTAACTTTGACATAGATTTGCCGCTCCCTGCCGGAGGGCAGCGAGCCGACATGAATGTGTAGCTTACCGGGTTCTTTCTGCTCGTGACGCCACTCCCCCAACACACTAACCTGCAGACTGGCCGGGTAGGAGAGGATGACTTCCGCCTGGTGGGCAAAGATCGTCAGCAGCTCCTGAAACTCATTTTCGAAGATGCCCGGTATGCTGGAGGGAGTCTCGATAAAGTAAAAACGCCCGTCGGCCTGGTTGGCCATATCTTCCAGCAGGTGGTGGTTGAAGCCGGTGCCCACTCCAAAAGTAGACGTGAAAACGCCGCGCTGCGCCAGCTCCCTGGCATGGCCGGCAAGCTCAGACGGTTCGATAATCCCCACATTGGCCAGCCCGTCGGTCAGCAGCAGCGCCCGGTTAATCGATCCATTTTGGGAAGATTCGGCTACCTGCCGGCAGCCGGTCAGCCAGCCGCCGCTCAGGTTTGTGCTTCCCCCCGACCGGATAGTGTCGATCATCCGCAGCAGCCCTGCGCGGCTGCGCGCATCCAGGCGCTGGCTTGGAAACAGGACGCGCACCGAGTCATCATAATCCACCAGGGCAACCCGGTCCTTCTCTTCCAGGAGCTCTACCACATGCCGGGCAGCCTGCTTGACAAACTCCAGCTTTTCTCCCTGCATCGATCCGGAACGATCCAGGATCAGCGCCAGGTTGAGAGGCGAGCGCTGCAAATCCATTGCAATCGCAGGCGCCTGCACCGCAATTTCCAGGATCCTTTCAGACGGTTCTGCATGGGGTGTCAGCTCCCGGTCGAGATTAAATTGTACAGAAATATTATTGGCAGCCATGATGATCTCCCTTTGTTTCAGGTATACAGCTTCTGCGCGAATTTTATGAGCTCTGCGAGCCGTTTTTCATCCTGTGGCGAGAGCGGCTCTTTGACCAGAATTTCAACCCCGGGGGCCAGAAAGATGCGCCGCCAGCTCTCCGCCGGCGACCCAGAGACATACTGCTGCGGAGCTGCCTTTCGGCTGTGAATACGGTGTGCATCCCCCGGATCCTGGACAGGCTTGTGGGAAGAAGTTGTCAGCAGCCTGGTAATATAATCCAGGGCGCTGTCCGGCTCCGTCTCAATCTTCCGATTTTCGGCAATCCGCGGCGCCGGAGCCGAGGGCGGGGCCTGGCGAGTGTGCCTGTCGTTTTGTTCCTCCAGCAAGATCTGCACCTCATGCGAGGTCAGCGAGTTCAAGCGCTCCCGGATTTCCTTCAGCGGCAAGAAGTTCTTCTTCAGCTCCTGGATCAGGATTAACCGCTTGAGGTGATCCTGGTTGTAGTATGCGAATTTTCCCCGGTTGTCCGGCTCGGGCAGCAGCCCCTCCTGCTGGTAATAGCGAATCGTCCTTGGGCTTACCCCGGTTTCTTCCGCCAGATCCTGGATTAAGAATTCATCTTGCGTCATGTGATCAGAGCTTTCTAATAATCATAGAATTTGCTACCGTAACAGCAATGCTGTTATAATAACATCATCAGTGTAATCTGTCAATAGCTATTACTTTCCTAATAAGGTGCGCCGTATCGCGTGCCTCTACATTAAGCTATAAATCTAACTCGCCTGCTGCCAGGTTGTTTAAAATAGAAACCGCCGTTACCGGCGGCTTCCATGAATCGGCAAATTATTTTATCCCGCCGGCTGGCTGAAATTGCGCAGTAACTTCACCCCCAGGTGCGGATAGCGCTCGACCAGGTCGTCGAACTGGTGTATGGACAATCGCAGCAGGCTGGCCGGCTGCCCGGCAGTGATGCTCAGCTCACCCTTGCCTGCCAGAAGCAGTCCCTCGCCCAGGCACTCGCCGGCTCCCACAGACCGCTCGCCCACCTGTAAGCCGCCTTCCAGAATCACGCACAATCCATTCACCGCCAGCGTCTCGCCGGCGCCCAGCTTGATCTCCTCGGCTGAGCGCACCACAAAATCCGTCTCCAGCGCTGTCAGGCCGTGAAAGGCGGGCAGGGCGGCGATCGCTTCTCGAATGCGGCGCTGGGCGTCTCTGCGGATGAACGGCAGGGTCACGATGTCGAAGACCGCCTGGACGGAGGGAACCAGCTCCAGCCGGCCCAGGTCCCAGGGGACGTTGATCTTCATCATCTTGACCACATCCCAGCGATTGGTGTTGTGGAAAACCATCCCGGGAACATAGGCGACTGGCAGGAAACCCAGCTCCACCATGGTGCGCTGGATGCGCGGATGGGTGGCAATCACATCGATTTCAATCACTTCCGCCTTGTGGACCTGTTCGGCTTGCTCAACCACCCGGCGCAGCAGCCCGCCTTTGACGGCATCCTCACGCGCAATCAGCTCAATGATGCGCACACTCTTTTCGCCTTCCGAAAAGAGGTATCCCACCGCCCCCAGCGTCCGGCCCTCTTCGCTGGCAACCAGGTAGCTGGCCCGCCGGGCATTCAGTTTCGAGATGCCCTGGTCCAGGTGAACGCCGCCGAGCACCTCCGGCTCACGCGCCACACCCTGATCGGTCTTGATCACACGCACCAGGTCGCCGCTGGTCAGCGGTTTGATCGCCAGGCGCTCGTACAGAGGGTATTGGCGCACATTTGGCACGATCTTGACTGCTTCATCCAGCTCCAGGTGACTCAGCGCCAGCGATGCCAGCGGCGCCACCACCGGGATCAACCTGGCGGCGCCTTCCTGGCGCAGCTTGCGCCCGTTTTCGCGCAGCAGCCCGGAGAAAACGTTCGACCCGCGCGGCTTTCCCTGGTGCGCCATCGGTAAAAAGCCTAACGGTACCAGGCCGAGCTGATCATTGATCTTCTGGCTCTTGGGATGGGCGGTGCGGGCTTCGGCAAAGAGAAACTCGACCTGGTCGTTGGAGGCTTCGATCAGCGCTTTGACCATGCTCTGGCCCAGTCCCTTTCCGCCTACGGATGGGTCGATCACCAGCCGCCCGAGCTCGGCGATCTGGTCGTCGTAGTCGCCCGAATCCAGCACGACCGCGCCGGAGCCGACCACGCTTCCATCCTCCTCAATCACCAACCACAGGATGTTGTCAGAGTACATGCCGCGCTTGACCCAATGCGGGTCATAAAACTCCTTATAGATGTAATCATCCCCATAATTGATGCGGAACAAACGGATGACCTGCTCGATATCTTCTTCTTGGATTGGACGTATGTTCATGGCGTTATTCCCAGGTGCAAATTGCTTACAAGTCGTTTCGTTGATGCCGATCAGCGCTCAGACTTGCGCAGTTGTGTTGGTTTCCCATCAACATTCTGCGCAAGTCTGAGCCTGGAATCCTATGTAGGTGGATACTGTTTTTTGGTGTTTCCGATCATCATACAATAGCAAGATTCGGAATTTGCGCCATCTGTTCCCGCGCGGATGCCGGTCTGCACCTGTGGAAGGCGCACATCCATCATGCTCAGGTTAAATTCCCAGCCTTCCTGTGCCAGAGTATCTGGCAGGGTTCCGGCTTTGCGCGCTGCCAGGATGTGCTGCCGGAATGCCCGGTCGCGGCGCATGCGCTGCTGAAATTCCTCCCAAGTACGAGACATTAGGTTTTACCTCCTTTCTTGTTAAGATTCGGTTCAATCTTTTAAAGTCTGAAGCATACGGGCGAACATCATTTCAGCCATATCGTCCCGTGGATCTGCTGGGATTTCCTGGTCGTCAGCCTGCGATGAGAAGTGCAGCATCAAAAAGGCGCGCTGGTCATCAGGCAGTGAGGCGTTCGCATTCTGTAAATAGGCTTCAGGATCGGCCAGAAAGCTGCGCCGTTGATCCAGGTCATAAGCCAGATCAACAAAAAGCTCGCACAGGCTTTCGTCTTCCATGTACGCTGCAAAGCGCTGTCGTAGCGTGGTGCTCAAGTTGCCTGTGATCCAGTTAAATTCTTCTTCGTATGAGATGTCCAGCGGCGGACCGGCAGGGATTTTTCGCCTCTGATCGGTCTGGCGATTAACCAGATGGCGGTAGCACAGCGGATTTTTGGCCAGCGCATTACCGGTCAGGCTGTACACATTCGCCGGGCAGCCGCGGCAGACCATATAGAAGTCGCATTCCCCGCAGCCATCAAAAAACTCCCGCCGCCGGTACTGCCGCAAAGCAGGCGAGCCCAGGAAAATATCCTCAAAGGATTGCTCGGGCATCCTGCCCACCTGCAGAGACGGTAAACGGCGGCAGCCCAGCACCACACCGTTGGATAAAATTGCGACACCGTTCCAACCAATCAGGCAGCCGCCGATATTGCTCAATTCCAGGGCGCAATATGGAAAGAACTCACCCATTTCAAAGCGATTGAGCTGGTGAAAAGAGCATTTTTCGGCCACCCCAAGCCCAAAACCGGCTTCTTCGAGACGCTTCTTTTCAGCGCTATAGCCGGCCAGGATCGATTTTAATTCTTGCGGGGTAAAATTGCGCTTCACATTGGCCGCGTTGCCCACGTACACGCCAACATCAAAGCTGAAGGATGTAGCCGCGGTATGTTCAGCCACGAAACGCAGCAATGGAATCAGCTCGGCTGCATTGCTGGGAAAAAGGGTGAACATCACATTGCACCAGATGCCTGCCTGTTTTAGCTGAGCCAGCTTCTCCACGGTGCGGCGGAAGGTGCCGGGATCTTTGCGGAACCGGTCGTGGTTTGCTTCAAATCCGTCCAGGCTGAGTTGGTAATGCTCTACCCCCAGCTCGACCAGCGCGGCGATGTTGTCTTCCGTCAATGTCTCCGGGTTGCCCATCATCGAAACTGTTTTACCCCGCTTGCGCAGCTCCCGAACGAATTCCTTCCAGTCCTTGCGCAGGAGAGGGTCCCCGCCCGTGACGGCAATATGGCCAACGTCGACAGCCCACTTCTGCTCAAACTCGCACAAGGAATCCAGGACGCGGAAAAGGTCCCTTAGCGAGAGGCTTTCATTCCGCTCTGCCGGCCAGGTGAGCGGGTCATACATGTAGCAGTGCTCGCAGCGGTGACCGCAGTTCGTCGTGATATGCCACTGAATGCTCAAATTCAGCTTTGCAGTTCTGCTGTCTCTCACAAAACTCCGCTCAATGTCGTCCTGCGAGGCGTTGCCCTCCAGTGTGCCTGACATGATTTTAGTATAGTACTTTTCCCCAAGTGCAGCAGCTAGCCTTCTCTTGAATCTTAATATGGCAAAGCACACAACAAGATATCGGGAATCAAAAACCCCCATTCCGGGGGTTTGCGTATGGACCTGGAGGGATTCGAACCCTCGGCCTCTTTAGTGCGATTGGAGCTAATAGATTGTCCACAGAGTCTCTGCCCTATATATGGCGGTTTGCAATCTTTTGGATCCCCACATGAGGGGGTTATAGGGTCCAGTATGTCCTTATGGTCCATGCCGTGTTACCGACGTTGCAGCTGGTCGAAGCAGGCATTAAACAAAGTATGCAAGT
>JBFYSP010000186.1:0-8339 GCA_041301395.1 Anaerolineae bacterium | reverse complement strand
ATCGTTTGACCTGAAATCCTTCCGGTTAGAATTGTGGCGCATTAGCCGGTAGACAAGGGGGCTGACAAAGCGCCTTTACCACAAAAAGGGCAGCTGCTTTGCGATGCAGCTGCCCTTTGATTCAAATCCGCTAATGTTAACCGCGAGAAATCCATTTAATGTAAAATTTCATTAATGCAATATTAGATGAACGTTAATGCAGGACTAAAAGCAAGTGTAGTATATTGGGCTTGGCTGTACGTGAGAATATTCACAATCCAAAGTTTTTTATTCAAACACAGTTCAAACACGTAAGTAGGAGGTTATACGACCATGAAGAAAGTTTTACTTGCTACACTAGTGCTGATCCTCGTGCTGGCCGTGGTCATCCCGGCGTCGGCCCAGACTGGCAATGGCGCTCCTAAAGGAGCCCACTACAACTTGAATATCATCGGTGTGCCGAAGGGCAAGACCGCCGACATGACCGGAAACAACGGTCACCGGATTTTCGTCCCTCTTGGGAAAGACGGTGTCACAGCCGGCACAAAGATCTATCTTATCGAAGGCGAAGAACCAGATGAGTTCGCGGTTCTCGATGCCAACGGCACGGATGGCCGGGCGGAGTTCATGCTGCCGTTGCCGGCTGAATGCTTCGCCGAGAATGTCGAAGGCGATATCATCACCCCAGCCAGCTGCACAGTTAGCTACACGGTATGGGCACGCGCCCTGGGCAAGCCGGGTGGCCTGGCCTGGATGAAGACCTGCGTTGAGGATGATACCCTGACAGGCGGGTATCTTTGCAGCATCGGTGACTACACCCTCGTATTAGAGCGGAAGAACGGCAGATCCCAATTTGAAAATGTTACCGAGGAGCTGCTCTTCGTATCTGCCAACTTTGATCTGGATACCGCCATCGAGCATGTCCAGATCTTCGATCCGATGTTCGATGCCTACTACTGGCAATACGACAACCAGGGACTGAAGCTCCTCCAGCTGCGCTTCTACATGGGGGACTACACGATCAACTGGTAGTCTGTTGCAGCATAACAGGTAGCCGGCTGCAATGACCACCGACCACCTGTATAAATACACGTACACCAAATAACATGTAAAAAAGGAGGGATGGCGTATGCCATCCCTCCTTTATATACAAGGCTTCTCAACTTAATGCTACTTCAATTCAATCCAGAAAGCGCCCCGGCGGCAGAAATCGGCCGCCGCCGCGATAGCGCCGATACTGGGGCGGCGCGGCCCGGCCGGCTCGGCCACACCGATCAGCGCCAGCTCAGGATAGCTATGCACGCGCTGCGGCTCGTAAGCCAGGAAAGCCCGCTCCAGCGCTTCCCCCAGGTTCAAGGCATCTTCCAGTGCGACAAGGCGGATATGATCGGAGGTGTAGCTCCCCAGGCACAGCCCCTCCGCATCCGGATCGCCCAGGCCTTCGGCCCAAACTTGCCACTCAGGCAGCATGGTACCCAGCGGATTCCAGCCGTGCTCCTCCGCCAGGTCGAGCAGCGCATCCCAGGTTTGCCCGTTGATAGACAGGGATATATCGGGGTTATGGTCGTTGCACAGGTGATATGCCATATGAATAATCGCTAAGGTTGCCTCTACAAGGTGCATATTATACCAATTGAGCGATTACAACCTTTTCCCGGTGGTAGAATTATTTACTGTTGCGGCGCGTATACACCTACCGGCTGCTTTCGCCCTGTATCCAGGGATATGCGGGGCAGCCGGTAGATGGAGTAGATACCATGCGATACGGGCGCGATCTAAAAACCTTAGGGGAAACCAGGACGGGCGTATTGTTTGCCTGCCTGGCAATCTGCATGCTTATGCTCGCCTGCGGTTGTGCACCTTCCACACCGGCAATCCCGGGCACCGCATCTCCCACCGCTACCCAGGCTGCTCCCACCGGGCAGAGCCCCAAAGTCCCGCTTGAAACCCCTGCCAGCCTGGCCGCTTTGCAACCGGACAATCTGCCCCTGCGCTTCGACCACCTCCCGCCGGAGGCCGGCCTGTCGCAAAGCGTGGTCAACAACTTCGTCCAGGATCAGCAGGGCTTCCTGTGGCTGGCAACCCAGGACGGCCTGAATCGCTACGACGGTGAAAACTTTAAGGTCTTCAAAGACGATCCTGAGCAGCCGGGCAGTATTAAAGGCAATTTCGTATCCTCCCTGGAGATCGACTCCACAGGCGGCATCTGGGCCGGGACAAGCGACGGCGGCCTGAACCGTTACGATCCCGCTACCGGCCTGTTTACCAGCTACCAGAACGACCCGTCCGACCCTGAAAGCCTGGGCGAAAATTCGGTCTCCGCGTTGGCAGTCGACCTGCACGGCATCGTCTGGGTAGGGACCAATAACAGCGGCGTTAACCGCCTGGACCCTGGGACGGGCAAGTTCACTCGTTACCTGTCCAACCCGGATGACTCGCACAGCCTGGGCAGCAACAATGTCACCAGCCTGCAAGTCGACCCGCAGGGCTATGTCTGGGTAGGGACGCTTGGCGGCGGCCTGAACCGCCTGGACCCTGCCACCGGCCAGGTCACTCGCTACCAGAACGACCCCAATGATCCGGGCAGCTTGAGCGACTCATCCGTGCAGACCGTTTACTTCGACCGGCAGGGTGTGATGTGGGTGGGCACCTTCCTCGCCGGGCTGAACCGCTTTGATCCGCAGGCAGACCGCTTTATCCGCTACCAGTACGACCCCGCCGACCCGGACAGCCTCTCCCATAACTCAGTGGCCTCGATCTACGAAGACCAAAGGGGTAATCTGTGGGTGGGGACGCAGGGCGGCGGGCTGAACCTGATGGACCGCCACAGCAGCGTATTTACCCACTATCAGCACAACCCGGCCGACCCCACCAGCCTGAGCAACGACTACCTGCTGCCAATCTTCGAAGACAGCTCCGGCATCCTCTGGCTGGGTACCTTTGGCTCGGGGGCAGATTATTACGACCCCGCCAAGGACAAGTTCCTGCTGCTGCGCTCCGAGCCGGGCAATCTAAACAGCCTGTCCAATAATTCGATCTGGGCCATTTATGAAGACCCGCAAGGCACGCTGTGGATCGGCAGCAATGGCGGTGGGCTGAGCCGTCACGACCCCGTAACCAACGAATGGCAGCATTTCCGCAACGACCCGAACAACCCAGAAAGCCTGGCCAACGATTGGATCTTGTCCATCCACCAGGATCAGCAAGGTATTTTGTGGCTGGGCACCCCCGCAGGTCTGGACCGCTTTGACCCGCAAACGACTCGTTTCATGCATTATCCGATGCCCATCGTATTGGACATTTACCAGGATAGTGACTCATTGCTGTGGCTGGCGACTGGACAGGGTCTGTTTGTTTTTGACCCCGTTGGCAGTGTGGTGACGACCTACCTAAACAACCCCGACGACCCCGCCAGCCTGAGCAGCAACACGGTCAGCGTGATTCATGAGGGTCTCCAGGGAGACCTGTGGGTGGGCACTCTTAATGGCGGTCTGAACCATCTGGATCGCGAAAGCGGGCGCTTCACCCGCTTCACCAACGACCCGGCACAGCGCGACAGCCTGAGTGCCAACAGCGTGCTATCCATCTACCGGGATCAGGCCGGAACGCTTTGGGTAGGCACCGGCGGCGGATTGAATAGATTAGACTCCCAAACCGGCAGCTTTGATATCTTCCGCGAGAAGAATGGTATGCCCAACAATTACGTTTATGGCATCCTGGAAGATGACCACGGCAATCTGTGGCTGAGCACCAATAAAGGCCTCTCGCGTTTCAACCCGGCCAACCTGCAGTTTAAGAATTACGACTCCACCGATGGTCTGCAAGGGCCCGAGTTCAACCAGGGCGCCTATTTTAAGAATCGGGAAGGGGTGATGTACTTTGGAGGCGTCAATGGGCTGAATGCCTTCCATCCCGACCTGATCCGGGATAACCCGTTCATCCCGCCGGTGGTCATCACCAACTTCGAGATCTTCTACCAGCCAGTGGCAGTGGGGCCGGATTCCCCCTTGCAGCAGCCCATCGAGGCCAGCCAGGAGATCAGACTGGCCTACACCGATGACTTCTTCGGATTCGAGTATGCCGCCCTGCACTTCTCGTCACCAGCAGAGATCCAGTATGCTTACAAGATGGATGCTCTGGATAGAGACTGGAACTACGTGGAAGGCAATCACCTGGCCAGCTATACCAACGTACCGCCTGGAAAATACACTTTCCGGGTGAAAGCCACTAACAGCGATGGGGTTTGGAATGAGCAAGGCGCTGCCCTGCGCATCCTTATCCCGCCGCCTTTCTGGCAGACCACCTGGTTCCGCCTGCTGGCAGCATTGGCTGTGCTGGGCGGCATATCGGCAGTGTTTGTTACCCGCCTGCGCTCACTGGAAGGGCAGCGCCTCCGCCTGGAAGAGCAGGTCGAGCAGCGTACGTATGAGCTGCGCCAGGCGATGACCGACCTGGAAACGGCCAAGGACGCCGCCGAAAGCGCCAGCCGGGCCAAGAGCACCTTCCTGGCTAATATGAGCCACGAATTCCGCACCCCACTCAACGCCATCCTGGGCTTCACCCAGATCATGCTGCGTGACCGGGCCCTGTCTACCGACGAACACGAAAACGTGCAGATCATTCACCGCAGCAGCGAGCATTTGCTGGGGCTGATCAACGATGTGCTCGAGATGTCCAAGATCGAAGCCGGTCGCATTACCATGAACCAGCGCAGCTTCGACCTGCACCGCATGCTGGCCGGCCTGCAGGAGATGTTTTCCCTGCGGACCGAAAGCAAAGGCCTGGCATTGAAGCTGGAGCTGGCCCCGGAAGTGCCGCGCTACATCAAGACCGATGAAGGCAAGCTGCGCCAGGTGCTGATGAACCTGTTGGGCAATGCGGTCAAATTCACCCAACAGGGACACGTCATCCTGCGCGCTCACCCCTGCCTGGCGCCTGCCGGGCGAGATGAATCGGGGACCTGGATATGCTTCTCGGTTGAAGACACCGGCCCGGGCATTTCGAAGGAAGACCTGGAGATCCTGTTCACCCCCTTCGTGCAAACCACCGCCGGCCTGCAATCGCCGGAAGGCACCGGACTGGGATTACCGATCAGCCAGCAGTTCGTCAACCTGATGGGCAGCCAAATCCAGGTGAGCAGCCAGGAGGGCAGCGGCAGCATCTTCCGTTTCTCCATGCCGGTGGAAGTGGTCCAGGCCGGCGACCTGGAAAAGCCGCCGCCTGGACGGCGCGTGGTTGGCTTGCAGCCGGGGCAGCCCGTTTACCGCCTGCTGGCCGTCGACGACCAGGAATTCAACCGGCTGCTGCTGGTCAAGCTGTTTGAACCGCTGGGCTTCGAGGTACGCTCGGCCGCCAATGGCCAGGAAGCCCTGGAGATGTGGGAGTCCTGGGCGCCGCAGCTGATCTGGATGGACATGCGTATGCCGGTGATGGACGGCTACGAAGCCACTCGCCGGATCAAAGCCACCACTCGCGGCATGGCGACCATCATCATCGCCCTGACCGCCAGCGCCCTGGAAGAAGACAGGGCGGTGATCCTCTCGGAAGGCTGCGATGATTACATCCGCAAGCCCTTCCACGAGGAAGAGCTGTATGCTGCGGTGGCCAAATACCTGGGTGTGCAATACATTTACGAAGAGGTGCAGACAGCCCCAGGCCAGCCTGCAGCAGGAATGCCCCCGGAGATGTCCGAGGCCGAGTTGCAGCTGCTGGTCCGACAGCTGGCCAGGCTCGACCCGGGCTGGCTGGCCGACCTGGAACACGCCACTATTCTGGGTGACCAACAGGCCATCCTGCAGGCCGCCGGGCAGATTGCCGGGCAAGACCCCGCGCTGGCGGAAAGCCTCGCCCGGCTGGCTAACCAGTTTGACCACGACCGCATCCTATCCTTAATTCAACAGGCTCGCCTGGTGGAGTAGCATGCAGCCAACCGACAAAGCTGAAAACATCTTGCTGGTGGACGATAATCCCAACAACCTGCGCCTGCTCTCACAGATTTTGAGCGAGCGTGGTTACAGCCCGCGCGCCGTCACCAGCGGCTCACGCGCCCTGGCCTCGGCCGAGATGATTCCCCCCGACCTGATCCTGCTGGACATCCGCATGCCGGAGATGGACGGTTACGAAGTCTGTCGCCAGCTCAAGGCCAACCCGAAGACCGCCGGCATCCCGGTGCTGTTTATCAGCGCCCTGGACGACATCCAGGACAAGATGAAGGCTTTTTCTGCCGGCGGCGTGGATTACATTACCAAGCCCTTCCAGCTTGAGGAAGTCATCGCCCGGGTGGAGACTCACCTGGCTTTGCGTCGCCTGCAGCGCAACCTGCAGGATGCTAACCGGCGCATGCAGCGCCAGCTGGCCCTGGCTGCCCAGGTGCAATCCAGCTTCCTGCCCAAGGATATCCCCCATATCGACGGCTGGGAGCTGGCAGTCTCGCTGCTACCGGCCCAGCTCACCTCGGGCGATTTCTTTGACATGCTGCGCCTGCCGGGGAACAGCCTGGGCGTGCTGATCGCCGATGTAGTCGACAAAGGCGTGGGGGCGGCGCTCTTCATGGCCATGAGCTGCGCCCTGCTGCGCACCTACGCCCTGGAGCACCCCGCCCAGCCGGCGAAGGTTTTCCAGGCCGTCAACCAGCGCCTGCTGGAATACACCGCCGCCCACCAGTTCGTCACCGTCTTCTATGGCGTGCTGCAGCCGGAAAGCGGCCTGCTCACCTACTGCAACGCCGGCCACAACCCTCCCCTGCTGGTCAACCCGGCCCGCCCTGGAACAACGGGGCAGCTCACCCACAGCGGCCCACCCTTGGGGGTAATCGAAGACCAGGAATGGGGCGAAAAGACCGTGCAGCTCGCCCCCAGCGACACACTGTTGCTGTACACCGACGGCATCACCGAGGCCGAGAGTCCCTCTCACGATTTCTACGGCCTCGATCGCCTTGTTCAGATCCTCCGCAGCCGGGCCGGCGCTACGGCAGACTCCACCCGCCAGGCTATCCTGGACAGCGTGAGCAGCTTTACCCAGGATGCCCCGCTCTCCGACGACATTGCCCTGATCGTACTACGGCGCAGTTAGGACTGCCACCTGAAAGAGGAGGTATTTTCGGCGAAATTTGCTAAAAATACCTCCTCTTTTCCTCTTGCCGTAACGCTTTTCGTAACGATTTCAGGACGCTTAACCCGTATAATAGATAAAAAAGGTAAATAATATGCACTCTTCGCTGCCTGTCCGCACGAATTTGCTCACCATCGCCTGGCTGGCGCTGCTGTTCCTGGCGCTGGCTCTTGTCGTTGCTCTGGCGCCAGTCCATTTGCAGAATATCGCCACGGACTGGCAAATCACTGCAGCTGCCCCGGCCCTGCCGGACGCGGTATCCTATTCGGTATTTATCAACTTGATGCTGGCGCTGCGCTACCTGGCGCTGGCTGTCTTCCTGGGGGCCAGCGGGCTGATCGTGCTGCACCAGCCCCGCAACCGGGCCGGCTGGCTGGCAGCCTTCGCCTTCCTGTTCATGCCAATGGTCTTCAACCTGACCGGTTACACCGAATCGTGGCCTTACCCGCCGCCCTGGGATCAGCTGCTGGGCATCCTGTACGGGCTGGCACAGCTGTTGGGGATAGCCGGGCTGGTGCTGTTGATCTATATCTTTCCGGATGGTTCTTTCCGCCCGCGCCGGAGCGCCTGGTTCGCCGGCGGGCTGCTGGTCCTGTTGCTGGGATTCTCAATCGCCGGCCGCTTTATCCCGGATGGCGGCGGTTTCACCTGGGCAGGCATCATGATCCTGCTGCTCCTGCTCGTGACGGGTGGCCTGGTTAGCCAGGTGGCTCGCTACCGGCGGGCTCCAGCCATGGAGCGACGGTCGAGCCGCGGTTTTGTCATTGCCCTGTTTCTCCTCCTGGCGGGGACGGTTGCTTCGATCCTTCTCTCGGTGGATAATCAACCGCTCCCCACCCTGGTATTCTTATTCTTAGACTTGCTGCTGTTCTGCCTGCTGCCGCTCTCCGTGGCGTATGCCCTCCTACGTTATGGGTTATGGACCGGCGAGCCCACTCCCAGCCGCAGGGCAGTGAGCTATTATCTCACCGGCTGGGCCACCCTGCTGGTGGTGGGTCTCACCGCCCTGTTCCTGGCCGGCGGACAGGGTTCGGGCGCCGCCGCTCAGCCGGTGGGCGAGCTGGCCTGGGATAAGCCGCCCATCCCGCTGATCGTCGACACCGATCTATCGATGGACGATCACCTGGCGCTGCTCTTCCTCTTGCAACACCCCGGAGTGGATATCCGGGCTATCACGGTTTCCGGAACAGGCGAAGTGCACTGCGAGCCGGGCGTCCGCAACATGCTGGATATCCTCGAAATGCTGGGCC
>JBFYSP010000165.1:0-12200 GCA_041301395.1 Anaerolineae bacterium | reverse complement strand
GCGATTGGGATGGGCATCCCGCTGGCGATCAACACCGACGCGCACAGCCCGAGCGATATGGACCTGCTGCACTTTGGCGTGGCGACAGCGCGCCGGGCATGGGTAGAAGCGGGGCAGGTGGAGAATACGTGGGATGCGGAAGCCTTGAAAGCGTTCAGGAAGAAGGCGGACCGCTGAAATTGACCGCCGAAGATCGATTGTGGGCAGCAGTTGGCAGGCGGTTATAATTCCTCAGCGGTCAGCGGTCAGCGGTCAGCGGTCAGCGGTCAGCGGTCAGCGGTCAGCGGTCAGCGGTCAGCGGTCAGCGGTCAGCGGTCGTACAGCGTGGTATGATTTACCCATGAACGGTCTAAAACGGATAATTTTCCTGGGGCTGGTTGTCCTGGCGCTGCTGCTGCCGCTGGCAGAGATCAGGCCGGTGGCGGCGCGGGCGCCGGCGGGATCGCCCTGGGGGCTGATCGACGCAGTCAACGCGATACGCATCACCTACGGGCTGGCGCCTTACAAAGTAAATGACGCCTTGATGGCGGCTGCCCAGTCGCACAGTGATTTCCAGGCAGCCAATGGGGTGACTACCCACACCGGCAAGGGGGGCTCGGACTCCCGGTCGCGAGCCTTAGCTTTTGGCTATGGTGGTGGAGCTGCGGTTTCTGTGAACGAAGTGATTGCTTCTGGTTCGAGCATGAGCGCTCAATATGCCGCCAATATGTGGATCACGATGGATGCTCTACATAGGAATATTGTCCTCTCTCCGAACTACACGGATGCGGGAGCAGGGGTGGCTAGCTCCGGCGGGACAACCTATTACACGCTGGATGTGGGCTATGTGGCTGGAGCGGCAGGTAGCGCGCCGGCCGGTAGCACAAGCGGCCAAACCGGTGGACAGACTGGCGGGCAGACGGCTGCCCCGGCTGTGCCCTTGATCATGCCGGTTAAGGCGGCGGAGGCGCGAGAGGATGGGTCGATCGTACACACGGTTGAACCGGGGCACACGCTGATCCGTATTGCGGAGGCGTATGAGATCCAACTGGCCGACCTGCTGGCGTTGAACAACTTGACTTTCAACTCGATCATTTACCCGGGCGAGAAGATCCTGATCCAGCTGCCGGCGCCGAGTGCGACACCGACCGAAGAAGCCGAAGAGGCTACCCCGAAGACTGCACCCCGCCCAACGCGTGTGCCCACCAGGACGCCGCCGGCGAAATCGGCTGCGGCCGAGGCAACCTCGATCTCGGCAACGCAGGCGGCTCCTACACCTACCGCGATCGGTAGGCAAAGCCTGGAATTACCGGCGGACCCGGTGCTGCTGGCGATTGGTGGGTTGATCGTGCTGGGGACTGTACTGTTGGTGGCAGGCGGAGCGCTGCGACGAGGCGGGGGCTAGCCCATAGGGCAACCTGCGGGTGCTTGGCCGCTGTGCGAATCGCCTCTCACTAAAAGGATCAGGCGGCGGCCTGCAGCTCGCGGTCGAGGAACCAGCTGCCTTTGCCGCGATCGGTATCCTGAGGAGCGCGATCGTAGTACAGATCAAAAATCCGGTTGGAGGTCGTGCGCACCCGATAGTAATCTTGCCCGACACCCCAGGAGCCGCGCCTGGTGGCGGCTTCCGAGTGGGCGGGTTCCATGTTGCGAGACATGCGGCCGCGGCGGCGGTAATCGTGCCACTCACTCAGCAGCTCGATCACCGGGAAGACCTGGTCTCGCCAGGTGAAGCGGTCGGGACAGCCGGGCTTCTTTTCCAGGAGCGGCGGGCGGTCGAACTGCACTTCAATCGGCTCGCCGATGAAATGTATCGGTCGGTAGTCCATCTTACAGCTATTTTACTACGCCAGGAACGCATGCATGCCGCTTGACCCAGCCCGCATCCAGGCCATTTGCTTTGATATCGATGGGACGCTACGCGACACCGACGACCAGTATACTCTACGGCTGGCCCGCTGGCTGTCGCCGCTGCGGGCCTTCCTGCCATATCGCAACCCATTGCTGCTGGCGCGCTGGGTAGTGATGGCGCTGGAAAGTCCGGGTAACTTCTCGTTTGAGCTCGCCGACCGCCTGAGATTGGATGGCCACCTGGATCGCTTGAGCAGCCGGCTGCACTTCCGGCGTCAGGCGCGCCCGGCGCCGGCTTCACTGATCATCGATGGGACGCAGGAGATGCTGCAACGGCTTTCCGGGCGCTATCCACTGGCGGTAATCACCGCCCGCGGGGAACACATTACCCGCTGCTTCCTGGATGAATTTGACCTGGGCTCCTACTTCCAGGTGGTGGTGACGGGACTGACCTGCCGGCATTCAAAGCCCTTCCCCGATCCGCTGTTGTATGCAGCCGAACGCATGGGTGTGGCAGCGGAGAACTGCCTGATGGTTGGGGATACCTCGGTGGATATGGCCATGGGGAAAGCAGCCGGGGCAATCTGTGTGGGAGTTCTGTGTGGGTTTGGGGAGCAAGCCGAACTGCAGCGCAAGGGTGCCGATATCATCTTGCAACGAACGCCTGATCTGGTTGACTTACTTATGGGAAATTCCGCGGGAAATTAGAGAAAAATATACCCAACATATACGCTATTATCAATCACTTACCCCCACCTATGCGGGATTCGACACAAATCTATTGCTTCATAAAACAATTGCGTATATAATCAGTACATGATGTCAAAGGGGTTGCGATTTCTGACAGTCATCCTGGTTTTGTGCTTCGGCAGTCTGGTTCTTTCTTCACCAGGGCGCGCCCAGGGGGGCTCGCGGTATTTCCCGGAAACTGGGCACTTTGTGCGCGGTGATTTCCTGGAGTTTTATGAGAGCCACCCGCAGGCAGAGCTGGTATATGGTTATCCGATCACCGATGCTTATCCCAAATCGCCCGACGGACGGATCATCCAATACTTCGAAAAGGCGCGCTTCGAGCTGCATCCGGAAGCCCCGAACGGCCTGCGGGTTCAGCTAAGCCCGTTGGGTTATTATATGTATACACCGGGACAGCCCTTGCCGCTGCCGAAAAACTTCCCACCCTGCCAGCGATTTCCTGAAACGGGAATGCAGGTGTGCTATACCTTCCTCGATTTCTTCAACGAGCAGGGTGGGGTGGAGCAGTTCGGCTACCCAATCTCGAATTTCGAGCTGCATGATACTCGTATCGTGCAGTATTTTCAAAATGCGCGCTTTGAGTGGTACCCTGAGATGCCACCCAATCAGCGCGTTGTGGTAAGCAACCTGGGGAAGCGCTATTTCCAGCAGTATGAAACAAACTCTAGAGGCGATATCGACGAGAGTACGCTTCAAATTATCCTGTACTTGAACATGAAAGTATTTTTGCAAGAGGCAGCCAACTCGTTGGAAGGTGAACAGACGGTGACTGTTGTGGTGCGCGATCAAAACCAACTTCCAGTTGCAGGAGCGCGGGTAATCGTCACGGTGCGCTTGCCAACCGGCGAACAATTGGAACTGCCTATCGAACTGCAGACAGATGGGGATGGCCTGGCGCAGGTGGCCTTTGCCTACGAATCAGCCACCCCGGGGATCATCAAAGTATGGGCGGAGGCAACTTTCGAGAATAAGTCGGCGGTTTCGCGGGCTTCGTTCCGGGTATGGTGAGGCGACCGAAGACGGAAGACCGCTGACCGCAACCCCGTTCGCCAATATTACAGGCTGATAATAAAAACAAATGCCGGATCGGCGGTCTGACTCAGATTACTTGACTGGCTGCATCTGGCCCCAAGACAGGCCGGAGCGGGCTTCGGTCTTGAGGGGGGCATCCAGGGGGTAAGCGCTTTCCATTACGGACTGTACCAAAGCAGCGGTCTGGACGAGCTCCGCCTGGGGGCATTCCAGTACCAACTCATCGTGCACCTGAAGCAGTATACGCGCCTGAAGGTTGTGCTCGACCAGAGCAGGCGGCACGCGCAGCATGGCGATTTTCATGATATCGGCGGCAGTGCCCTGGATGGGGGCGTTGATGGCTTCGCGCTCCTCGCGGCTGCGGGTAGCCGGATTGCCCTGGCCTTTCAAGCCGGGGAAGTAGCGCCGGCGCCCAAGCAGGGTTTCTACATAGCCTTGCTCGGCTGCCAGGCGGCGCATACCATCCAGGTAAGACTTGACGCCTGGGAACTGGCGGAAGTAAGCCTGGACGAAGTCTTCCGCTTCGGCCAGGGTCAGGTCGGTCTGACGGGTGAGGCCAAAGGCACTCATGCCATAGATCAGGCCAAAGTTGATGCCCTTAGCCCGGCGGCGCTGTTCGGGGGTAACCTTTACCAGGGGCAGACCATAGACGGCGGCAGCCGTAGCGGTGTGGATGTCCAGGCCAGCCTGGAAGGTGTCCAGCATGGTCTGATCGCCGGACATGTGGGCAGCAATGCGCAGCTCGACCTGAGAGTAATCGACCGAGAGCAAGACGCTGCCGGGGGAGGCAACGAAGGCGCGGCGCACCCGGCGGCCGAGGTCGGTGCGGATGGGAATGTTCTGCAGGTTAGGCTCCGAAGAAGCGATCCGCCCGGTTACTGCGCCGGTCTGGCTGTAGGAGGTGTGCACCCGACCGGTGGCAGGGTTGACCTGCTGGGGCAGGGCATCCAGGTAGGTGGATCTCAATTTGGAGAGCTCACGGTATTCCAGCACCCAATCCACCACCGAGTGCTGGCCGCGCAGCGATTCCAACACTTCGGCGGAGGTGGAATAATGGCCGCTGGCTGTTTTTGCGCGGCGATCCGGAGGCTCCAGCTTGAGGCGATTGAAGAGCGCATCGGAGAGCTGCTGGGTAGAATTCAGGTTGAAGCGCTCGCCCACTTGCTGGTAGACCTGATCTTCGAGCTCAACAAGCCGTTTGCTAAGCTCGGCGGACATCTCGCTCAGGAAGGCGCTGTCCAGGGCGATGCCGGCCATCTCCATATCGGCCAGCACCGAAACAAGCGGCATCTCCAGGTTATTAAAGAGGGCAGCGGCATTGCGCTGCTCCAGCTCGTGTTCCAGCTCGGGAATCAGGCGCAAGACGACCTCGGCATCCGCAGCGGCATAGGCAGCAGCAGCTTCCACCGGGACGCTGGCCATGGTGATCTGGCTCTTGCCCTTGCCGATCAGCTCGTCGATATTGGTCATGTGGATGTCCTGGCGCACCCAGGCCAGGTTTTTCAACCCCAGGTTGCGCGAGTTGGGGTCGATGAGCCACTCAGCAATCATGCTGTCGAAGGTAAGCGGCGACACGCGCAGCCCATAGCGAGCCAGGACGACAAAATCGTACTTGGTGTTGTGTCCAACTTTGGGACTGGCCGGGTCGGTCATGGGGCCGCGCAGAGCATCCAGCACCTGTTGGATGGGCAGCTGGCGAGCAGCGTTGACGTGACCCAGTGGGATATAGTAGCCATGGCCGGGTTCAACCGCCAGGGAGATGCCAACCAGGTCAGCCCGCATCTGGTCGGTGGAGGTGGTCTCGGTATCGAAGGAAATTCGCGCCGCGCCGACCAGTAGCTCCACCAGGGAGGCTAAAGATTCCTCGGTGTCGATGACCGTTGCCGGCTGCACCCCGGCCGTGGATGTGGGAGCCTCGGCTACTTCGGGTTCTGCCTTTGAGGAAAACAATGAAAGCTGCTGGCCTTTTGCTGGGCCGCGCACGCCGAAAGATTTCTCCAGAGCGACCAGGCGCCCGAGCAGCGTGCGAAACTCCAGCTCACGGAACAGAGCCTCGACAGGTTCGGGATCGAAACGCTCCGGGCGAGCGCGCTCCAGGTCGAGCGGCACGTCCAGGTCGGTGACAATGGTGGCCAGCTTGCGACTCAGGTAAGCCGATTCGCGCCCGGCCTCCAGTTTTTTCTGGACACTGCCGGAGATTTCGGACAGGTGCTGGTAAATACCATCGAGGGTTTCATATGAAGTGAGCAGGGAGATGGCGGTCTTTTCACCGATGCCCGCCACGCCGGGGATGTTATCGGATTTATCTCCGACCAGGGCCTTGTAATCCACCACCTGATCTGGCCGGATGCCCAGATCTTCCTGGACATCGGAGGGCAGGAAATCGCGTGAATCGGACAGAGATTTGCCCGGCAGGCTGACGATGATACGCGCCTCTACCAGCTGCAGCAAATCCCGGTCCCCGGTGATGATGCGCACACCCAGGCCATCCTTTACTGCCCGGCGGGCGACGCTGCCCAGGATGTCGTCAGCCTCATAGTTTTCCATTTCCAGGCGCGGGATGTTGAAGGCATCCACCAACTGGCGGATGCGCTCCATCTGGATTACCAGGTCGTCCGGCATTTTTTCGCGGGTGCCTTTATAAGCCGGAAATAAATCGTCCCGGAAGGTTCGGCCGACATCGAAGGCGACCGCCAGGTATTCGGGCTGATCCTGTTCCAGCAAGCGCAGCAGGACGCTGGCGAACCCAAACACACCGGCTGTCGGCTCGCCGCTGCGCGTGGTAAAGCCGCTCGGGCTGCCGCGGGTCAAGGCATAGTAGGTGCGGTAAGCCAGGGCGTGGCCATCGATCAGGTACAGAGTGGGCGGCATAGGAACTCCTCTCCAGGCTGAATTCTTAGAGTGTATCACGGGCAGGAAAGGCAAGCAAGGTGGCAGGCCCAGAAAGCAGGGCAAGCGGTTGACAACTCCCCCCGAATGTGATAAATCTAATATCGATGGGAAAAGACCTCCGGCTCGTTCTCCTGGCAATGATCCTGGTGATCCTGTTCAACGCGGCGCTACCGGTAAGTCCGGCTGCGCTGGCGGACGGTGCGGAGACGCCACAGCGGACGACTACCATCATTGTGCCTTACACCGAATATGAGTGGTGGCTGATCAGCTGGGAGGACAACGTGATCGAATGCCGCCTGCTCATTGACCATGAAGGGGTACCCACCGGGGAGGAAGTCCTGGCGCAGTGCGGATGGGATCTGTACCTCATCTGGCAAAACACGCCGCCTTGCAATGTGAAAGATAATGATGTTTCGGAATGCCCGGGGATGTACCTTCATTTGATCGCGACGCAACCGAAGAAGAAGGAAGTGGTGATCGAGCTGCCCCTGCCAAAAGTGTGGGTTAACCTGGAGGGCTGCACCCCGACGCCGCCCGACAACCTGTGCCAGGAGATCCCTACTCTGGTGCTTATTGGCGAAGAGCCGCTGCCGGAAGAGGAGATCGTTGCAATTCGCGGGCTTTATGATAATGTGCCGTTTTCCTGCCAGGGAGATCTCTGCAAAATTGCTTTGCACCCTTCGCCGTTGCAAGGCTCGTTGTTGGAGTTCTGGGCAGATTCGAGCTATGGGGACAGCAGCGAGCATTTCTTTGCCCGGGTGCGCGTGATTGACACGGGGGTATCCCCCACGCCGGGCGGCAGCGGCTGGTATATTGATGTGATCAGCGACCAGTGGCAAGGGGCGCCGCTGGAGACCTGTGCGCGTACATGGGAGGCCTTCCCGCCCTTTGGCGGTACGCCCAGCTGGCTGTCTACTCCGGAGCAGAGCCAGATTATGGCTTCTGGCGATCCGCTGTTTTATTTGGCGGGGCGGCTGATTTCCAAGCAGCAGGTAAACGTGGTAGGCTGCCCGTCCGGCGGCTTGCAACCCAACGGGTATGCCAATACCTGTGGGCTGGAACGGGCCAGGCCACTGGTTGAGACCTGGCAGAACCAATTCGACCAGCGTATGGTTGAGGTATCGCGCGAGACCGGCGTCCCGGCGCAGTTAATGAAGAACCTGTTTGCGCAGGAAAGCCAGTTCTGGCCCGGCATGTTCCGGGTGCCGTTTGAGTTTGGCCTGGGTCAGATCACGGAAAAAGGGGCAGATTCAATCTTCCTGTGGAACCCAACATTTTACAGTAAATACTGCCCGCTTGTTTTGGATGCCGATTCTTGCGACAAGGGCTACTTGCGGCTAAACGAGAACGAGCGTGCGTTGTTGCGCGGTTCATTGGCCATCCAGGCCAATGCCGACTGCGCAGATTGCCCGACCGGCGTCGATTTGAACGAAGCCGGGTTCAGCATCTCGTTATTTGCCAATACATTAAAGGCGAACTGTTCTCAGGTAGGGCAGATGGTGGTGGATGCCACTCAGCAGTTGCCGGGCCAGACCAGCAGCTACGAAGATCTCTGGCGCTTTACCGTAGCAAATTATCATGCCGGCCCGGGTTGCGTGGCTTTTGCCATGCACATGGCCTGGCAAAATACCGGCCAATTAAATTGGGACACCGTATCCGTACACTTCACCGAAGCCTGCAAAGGCGTGGTGCCGTACGTAAACAAAATCAGCGATTTGGATCCCTAGCCTAAAAGGCTTTTAACCAGCTGTAAAAACTCGTCCCATTCTTCCTGAAAAAAGTGCAGGGTGACATTGTTAAGCTCGAGATGGTAAGTGACCTCGCCATCGGGCTCTTCCGCCATCCATGCCAGGTAGTTATCGGTTTCGCCAATCACCTGGGTTTGGGGGTCTGTAGAATTTTTTGCCATGGGGTTCTCCTCGTGAGACAAGATTAGGGGGCTGGTAGGACATACCAGGGGCTGACAAAGCCGCCCTGGTAGCGAACTTCAAAGTGGAGGTGAGCGCCGGTTGAATTGCCGGTGCTGCCGGAATAGCCGATGGTTCCGCCCTGGGATACGCTCTGCCCGCAACGGGCGGCGGTGCTGCTGAGGTGGCCGTACAAGGTCTGGTAGCCGTTGCCGTGGTCGATAATGACGGTGTTGCCGTAGCCGCCGGTGGACCATCCGGAGAACACGACCACGCCGCTATCGGCGGCGTAGATGGTTGCGCCTTCACCGGCAGCAATATCGATCCCCAGGTGGCCGGACCAGTAGTCGTTTCCGGAAAGCGAATGGTTGCCGGCCGGCCAGATAAACCCGCCTGTGCCGTAGGCGCCGTCGTAACCGCCTTCGCAGGCGCCCTCGCCGTATACCGAGCGTGAGACGCCAGCCTGGCCGCGCGGAATGGTGGGGATGAGCCACTGGCGAAACTCGCGGTGTCCGCCGGGCACCATGATCAGCGCGTCGGGCGATACCTGGCGTTCTACCAGGTCGATCTGGTTGCCTGAGAAGCTTAGGATGTCATCCAGGGGAGCTTCGTATTGAGCGGCAACGTTTTCCAGGGTGTCTCCCGGCTGCCAGCGATGGAGAACACCATCGACCGGCGGGATGGCCAGCTGCATGCCAACGGCAATCAGGTCGGGGTTATCGTTGAGCTGGTCGTAATTGGCCCACAGGATAGTTTCGGGCTTGACATTGAACCGGTTGGCGAGCTCGAAGATCGAGTCGCCCCGGTCAATGGTATAGGTTTTTACCTGGAGGGAAGGCCGGTTTGGGATGTTGGTATGCAGGGTGGGGCGGCGCTGGATCGCCGAATCGGCCGAAACGGCTGCCGGGATAGCAGGAGCTGCCTGGGGCTGGGTTGAGCCAGCCGTTGAAGTAGGTGAAGCAGGCAGGTCTGGGGCCGAAGCTCGAACTGCCAGGCCGGGCTGGCTCAGCGCCATGGGGTCTCCGGCCAGTGTTCGCCAACCGAGGTAGAAGGCAAAAGCTGCCAGCGCCAATGCTGCCGCCCAGGCCAGCCCCGATAAGATGCGTTCAGTGTTCATCAGGCTGGAGGGTGTAGGGTCTTCAAATCAATCTGCAGCAACCAATGGGATTCGGTTAGCCTTCGGTGAGTGTCTCCAGGAATTCCTGGTTATTGGCTGTGCGGCCGAGACGCTGCAGGATGGCCTCTGTGGCGGTGGATGAATCGAGGCCAGCGCCGTGGGGGGGAGAGGAGACCATCTGATCATACATGCGGCGCATCAGCCAGACGCGCGGGGTGATATCCGGACCCAATAGCAGCTCTTCACGGCGGGTGGAGGAACGCTCGATATCGATGGCCGGATACACGCGCCGCTCTTGCAGGCGCCGTGACAAGTGAAGCTCCATGTTGCCGGTGCCCTTGAACTCCTCATACACTACGTCGTCCATACGCGAGCCGGTGTCGATCAGGCAGGTGGCAATGATGGTCAGCGAGCCGCCTTCTTCAATGTTGCGGGCGGCGCCGAAGAAGCGCTTAGGCGGGTAGAGGGCGGAGGGGTCAATACCGCCGGAGAGGGTGCGTCCGGAAGGTGTGACAACCAGGTTATAGGCACGCGCCAGGCGGGTGATCGAATCCATTAGAATGACCACATCACGGCCAATTTCCACCAGGCGTTTGGCGCGCTCCAGGGCAATTTCAGCCACGCGGACGTGGGAGGTGACCGGCTCATCAAAAGTCGAGGAGATCACTTCGGCATCTACCGAGCGATCCATGTCGGTGACTTCTTCGGGGCGCTCGCCGATCAATGCCACCATCAGATGAACTTCGGGGTATTTCTTGGATATCGAGTTGGCAATTTGCTTGAGGATGGTGGTTTTACCAGCCTTGGGGGGCGAGACGATCAGTCCGCGCTGGCCACGCCCAATGGGGGTGACCAGGTTGATCAGGCGTGTCGAAAGAGTGTGACGGTCTTCTTCCAGGTCAAAGCGGCGATCAGGGAAAATCGGGGTCAGCGTTTCAAATGCAGAGCGGTTGCGGATTTCCTCGGGATCGATACCATTCACCGACTCGACTTTGAGCAGACCGTAATGGCGTTCGGATTCGCGCGGCGGGCGTACATGGCCGATGACCAGGTCGCCATTGCGCAAGCCATAGCGGCGAATCTGGGACTGTGATACGTAGACATCGTAAGGCCCCGGCTGGTAATGGCCGGCGCGCAGAAAACCGATGCCTTCGCTCATAATCTCCAGGACGCCGCCGCGCAGCTCCAGGCCTTGCCGCTCGGCTTCAACCTGCTGGATGCGCAGGATCAGGTCTTCTTTCTTCAGGCGGTTGGCATTGGCTACATCCAGGTTGCGGGCCATTGTGCGAAGATCGCTCAAGGAAGTGTTTTCCAGTTCTATAACTTTCATGGGTATCAACTCGATGTGGGAATGGTTCTATAGGGATGGTTAATATAGGGGTATTCAATTGCCCCAAAAGGGGTTGGATTTAATTGACTGCAAAATAATGACGGTACAGGGGGGAAATCAACCTTATTTGTGTGATTATAGCACATTCACACCCGGATCGCAAGCCACACAGCAGAACAACATTTGAACCCTGCATTGTGTCAAGTCCGTCAAACTGGCAGGCAGTCCCATCCACCTGTTAAAATCGTTTGATCCAGTTTGCAGAATTTTCCGTCTGGCTGTATATAAATACGGGAAATTCCCCTGAGCATTAATATTATAACACAATTAATAAGTGCAGTTTTTGTCAATATTATCGCTCCAGCCAGATTGTGACCGGGCCGTCGTTGTCGATTTCCACCAGCATGTGGGCGCCAAACTGGCCGGTCTGGGTGGGGACGCCCAGTGTGCCCAGCAGGGCAGCGAAGCGATCGACCAGGGGGCGGGCAATCTCCGGCGGGGCGGCATCCGTGAAGGACGGGCGGCGTCCCTTGCGAGTGTCGGCGAACAGGGTAAATTGGGAGACGACAATTGCGGCTGCGCCCACATCCAGCAGGGAGCGGTTCATCAGCCCGTGCTCATCCTCAAAGATGCGCAGGTGGGCCACTTTTTCCGCCAGGTAAAGCAGGCGTTCTTCCGCCAGCCTGGAGTCGGTATCCGCCTGGCCTGCTCCGAAGAGGATGACCACGCCAGCGTTGATCTCGGCTATGGCCTGACCGGCGACAGAGACCCGGCCGCGGCTTACCCGTTGAAGGATCAGCCGCATAGCGATCCTTTACGGCAGCCCGATGGCATCTTTACAATCGCGGATGGTCTGGCGGGCGATGCTACTGGCGCGCTGCTGGCCATCCTGTAAAACGCCCCAAACTCGATCCGGGTCTTCGCTGAGGCCAGCCCGCCGCTCGCGGAATGACTCCAGGCTGCTGTTCAGGTTGCCGGCGAAACGCTGCTTGCAATCCACGCAACCGATGCCAGCCCGGCGGCACTCGACGTTAATCATAGCGACTTCCTCTGCCGGCGAGAACACTTTATGCATGGTGAAAACATTACATACGTCGGGATTGCCGGGGTCGCTGCGCCGCATGCGCTGCGGGTCGGTAACCATCTGCTTAACGCGGGCGCTGGTCTCTTCGGGGGTGGCAGCCAGCTCGATGTGGTTATTGAGGCTCTTGCTCATTTTCTGCTGGCCATCGATGCCCAATACCTTGGGGAACTCGGTGGCCTTCATCAGCGGCTCAACCAGCACGCTGGTGTTATAGCGGTAATTAAACGAGCGTACCACTTCGCGGGTAAATTCGAT
>JBFYSP010000159.1:0-3718 GCA_041301395.1 Anaerolineae bacterium | reverse complement strand
GCGTCGCTGAGGCGGGCGTCGGAGCCTTTGCCGGCGGATTGGCAGGATGCCAGCACCACCAGCAGCGGCCGCTGGGCGGGCAGCAGGGAGCGGATGCGCTCTACCAGGATTTCGCCGTGAACCAGGTCGGCGGTGCCGTCGGCTTTCTCCAGCCACAGGTAGGCGCCGGGCGGGTCCTGGCGGGAGAGCAGTGCGCCGTGGCAGGCCAGGTAGAGGATATCGCAGCCGTTCGCCAGCCGGTCCGAGAGCGCCTGCATGCTGGCTTCACCAGGTTGCGCAGGGTCGCTGGCCAGCAGGGTTTGCTGGATGTTCCCCAAAGCGGATTGCAGGCGAGCCGTCTCGCCGGCCACATCCACCGGCGCCAGCGCCTGCCCGTTGACTTCATAGCCGCCGTCGGCCAGGTCGCGCGGGTTGGCGATCAGGGCCAGCAGGCGCAGGGCGCTCTTGGAGCGGCGGTTGACGCGCTCCCAGCTCTCGCTGCGCAGGCTGCGGGAGAAGAGCACCTCCGGGCGAGCAAGCAGCCAGCCGCCATCCTGCGGGTCGCGCAGTGTCTCCCAGCGCAGCTCGTGCAGCTCGGCGGCGCTGCGATCGACAAACAGGCGCAGCCGTAGCGGGCGGTCGCCGCTCTGCGCAACGGCGCGCGCCTGGTCGAAGTAGCTGCGCACAGCCGGGGTGGAGAATAGCGCATCTGTGAGCAGCTGCCCGTAGGCGATGTAATCTAGCCGCTGGCGGCGCAGGGCTTCGAAATCGAAGACGGTAGTGGCGCGCTCTGGCGATCTGCCGGCCGGGTCTTCGGGGTCGCTGGCGCGCAGCTCCACGGAGTAGGTGTGCGCCTCCGGTCGGGAGAGATAGATTTCCAGGTCGATAGGTTCGGGCATGGCGTCCCTTTCGGGGAAGGGGAAATAATTAGGGTAATTATACAAGAAATGGGGAAATTAGGGGGGACGACCCCGCGACGTTGCGCGGGGCTTCGCTGCCGACCGCAGTCCGAAGCTGCGCACTATCCCGAATGGCTTCGCCTGTGTTCCATCCCCTACCCGTGAGGGTTTTTTACTGGTTTTGCTGCAGTTGATCCAGGCAAAACCAATCTCATTCCCTGGTCATCACCAGGAAGGTAACATCATCCTGCAGCTCGGTGTCTTTTGTAAAGTTATTGAGATCGGCCTCGATATATGCCAGGAGCTCTTCTGCCTGGCGAGGCGCAGCGGTAATTGCAGCTACCAGCCGGGGGGTGCCATAATCCTGGTTGATCGGGTGCCAGGCTTCCGTAGCACCATCCGTATAGAGCACCAGCGCATCGCCGGGATTCAGCGTGATGGAACGATCGCTCATTTGCAGATCTTTGAAAACTCCAACCGCGCTCCCCGTGCGACCTAAAGTCTCAATCGTACCGTCGGAGCGCCGCAGGATGGGTGGGTTTTGCCCGGCATTGGCATACAGAAACGTGTGGGTGATCGGATCAACCACTGCCATAAAAACCGTGGCGAAGACCAGGGAAGATAACTGCTGCAGGATCACCCGGTTGATCTCCATCAACACGGCAGCCGGGCTTTGCTCCCGCAATGCTCCGGAGAGAATTTGGCTGTGCACCATCGCCATATACAGGGCGGCTGCCGTGCCTTTATCCGACACGTCGCCAATGACAATCCCCCAGCGACCCTCATTGAGTGGGAATATGTCGTAAAAATCCCCGGAAACCTGGCGTGCCGGATGCCAGGCACCTGCCAGGCAATAGCCAGGAATTTCAGGCATCTGATGCGGCATAAGCCCCGCTTGCACTTCACGCGCTACTTGCAGCTCCTTCTCGAGAGCTACGCGCCGGGTCTCAGCCACTTCGTAGAGTTGGGCGCGCTCCAGCGCAACCACGACCTGTGCGCTGACCGCCGAGAGAAAATGCAAATCCGCTTCGGTCAAGAACTGCCAATCTGCTGTGGCGACGTTGATCAGGCCCAGCGGTTTCGCTTGAGAGATCAGTGGCACACTGGCGTGAAAGCGTAAGCCCTGGTTATCCCCGGCGGCACGCATCGAATCGCGCATGCGGGTGCATTCGACAATATTGATGGCCCTTGCCAGGCGTCCTTCGGTAAGTAGACGTTGGCAGTGGCAGGCAGGCGGTTGTCGTAGAAAATGACAATCGTCGCGGGAAAGACCGGGGGGCAGGTCACAGGCAGTCGCCAGCACAAAACCGTGTGGCTCGGCATCTCCTGAGGAAAAAATACTGCTTTGCGAGCCGGCGAGTAAGGAAACCCACCCGGATTGCAAATTCATCACCTGGAGCAGCGTTCTCAGGGAGCTTTCGAGGGCACTGCGGATATCCACCGAACCGTTGAGCTGCTCTACGATTTGACCCATGGCGCGCAGCCTCTCAAGCTCGCGTTCTTTATCATCCAGGGGTGTATCCTGCTGGCGCGGTTCTACCTGCCCGTTGACCAGGAGTGGGATGGAGAAAGTATATTCATCGAAGGGGTTGTGCGAAATGATCCCCTGGGTGTACGCCCAACGGTAAAAGCGCTCCAGGGCATTCACTCGAACATCGAGGATGGCCTGGTCTGCGCCGATCGAGTGCAAGAAAAACAGGTAGGTGCGCAACTCTACGTCATCATCCGCTCTGGGGATGAACTCTCCCTGGCGGTGCTCAGACTGCCAAGCGAAATAGGCGCGTACGGCAAATGTCTCCGAGTCGGATATCGGCTGTGAGGAGAGAAAAGATTCTAGTATATCCATAACTGACGTTTTGATTATCTCAGATGTACCCCGGTCCGAATCATACCACGCGACATCAGTTTTGAGGGATTAGCTGAGTTTTATTGCCAGCTCCAGCGCTTCCACTTTCCTCAGCAACCGGCCCGCCTCAACAGCCTCATGGTAGGCTGTATCCCCCAGGCGCTGGCGCGCTGCCTCACCCCTTGTGGCCAGGGCTTGCTGGTAATAGGCTGCCAGGATGACGCCCGATCGATCGGAGAGTGCCTGGCTGGCGCCGATCAGGCAGGCTGCGGTAAAGGCAGCGGTTTGCGCAGAGTCCGGAGCTTGCAGGAGGACGCCGGCTGCGGCGCACAGGTATGCCAGCATGCGGCGGATGTGTACATCCACGAAGGGGGCAGCCTGCTGCAGCCAGTTTATTGCATGCGCATAGTCAAGTTGGATCAGGGCGATCTCGGCCAGATCGGTATAGGTCATCGCCAGGAAGATGGCCTCATCGGGGGATAACCACGCCCGCGCTTCGTCAAATAGCCGCCTGGCATCTTCGAGCCGACCTTCGAACAGGGCCACTTCGCCCAGCTGGGCCAGCGGCGAGCCGGGATTCAGGCCGGCGGGATCGGCGTGTGCCAGGCTATAGCTCTCTTCCAGCGCCTGCCGTGCTTCAAGCAGGCGTTCCTGCTGGATCAAGATGCGCCCCAGGCGGTTAAGGTACAGCGGCTGCCTGCTGGGCAGGCCCTGCCTCCGGGCCAGTCCCGCGCCTTCCCGGGAATAAGCCAGGGAAGACTCGTAGTCGGAATACTGCCAGGCCTGGTCGGAGACCTTCTGCAGGCGGTCGGTGCGCACTTGCGGGGGGGACTCATCCGGCAGCGCCAGCAGCGCTTTCACCAGCTCCAGCCTTTCCCTGCCGTAGCCATACCCATCCCACAAGGGTTCCAGGGCCTGCGCAAGCTCGAATCCCAGCTCAACATTGCCCTGCCGGATGGCGTATTGCAGGGCGGCATGCAGATTACCGGCGTTG
>JBFYSP010000151.1:0-4267 GCA_041301395.1 Anaerolineae bacterium | reverse complement strand
GTTAATACCAATCCGGCTGGCTACACCGGGGGTAAACCGGGAATGCGGCAGGGAACAGGGAAATCTCGCCTGAAATTATTTGGAGGCCAAATGTCTGATTTGATCAGTCAAATTACCGCCGATCTTAGATCGCAAATTGATTCCTACAAACCATCCATGGAAGTACGGGACGTAGGAACGGTCATCGAGGCAGGAGATGGGATTGCCCGAGTAACTGGGCTGGCGGATGTGCGTGCCCAGGAGCTGGTGGAGTTCGCCAACGGCGTGTTAGGAATTGCTTTCAACCTGGAGCAGAGCAACGTCGGCGTCATCATCATGGGCGAGTACGGTGGGATTGAAGAAGGCATGCTGGTGAAATCTACCGGTCGCATCGCTTCGGTGCCGGTGGGCGATGGCCTCGTCGGGCGAGTGGTCAATGCGTTGGGCCTGCCAGTGGACGGCAAAGGCCCGCTCAAATTCGATCACTATCGGGTAATTGAGCGAATTGCCCCGGGTGTGGTGGATCGTAAGGATGTCGATACCCCGGTCCAGACCGGAGTGAAGGCAATCGACGCAATGACCCCGATTGGGAGAGGCCAGCGCGAGCTGATCATTGGCGACCGCCAGACCGGCAAGACGGCGATTGCCATCGATACCATTATTAACCAGAAGGGCAAGGATCTGTACTGCATCTACGTGGCGATCGGCCAGAAGAAAGCCGCCATCGCGCGGACGGTAGCCATCCTGGAGCGATTTGGGGCAATGGATTATACGACCGTAGTGATTTCCTCAGCCGAGGAATCGGCGGCGCTGCAGTACCTGGCTCCATATGCGGGATGTGCCATGGGCGAGGAGTTCATGGAGACCGGCCGCGATGCCCTGGTGGTGTATGACGATCTATCCAAACATGCCTGGGCTTATCGCCAGGTTTCGCTTCTGCTGCGGCGCCCACCCGGCCGTGAAGCCTATCCAGGAGACCTTTTCTATCTTCACTCTCGCTTGCTGGAGCGGGCGGCGCGCCTGGCCGACAAGTTTGTGGTGGTCAAAGCCGATTTCGAGGGAGACCTGGCGGGTAGTGAAGATAGCGTCAACGCCAAAGTTTACGACGGTCCGCTTGGCAAGCACCGGGCAACCGATGATATCAAGGAATTAGGTAGCCCGGATGAGTACCGGATCGTAAAAGTACGCGGATCGGGGGGCTCGCTTACGTCTCTGCCGATCATTGAAACCCTGTTGGGCGATGTCTCGGCGTACGTTCCAACGAATGTAATCTCGATTACGGATGGCCAGATCTACCTGGAAAACAACCTGTTCTACGCCGGCATTCGCCCGGCGGTCAACGTGGGTCTTTCGGTCTCTCGGGTAGGCGGTGATGCGCAGACCCGGGCAATGAAGCAAGTTGCCGGGCGTCTACGACTGGACATGGCAACCTTCCGTGAGCTGGCAGCATTTGCCCAATTTGGCTCGGACCTGGACAAATCCACCCAGGCGCAGCTGAACCGTGGCCAGCATCTGCAGGAAATCCTGAAGCAGCCGCAGTACCAACCGATGTCACTCGAGAGCCAGGTGATGGTGATTTATGCCGGTACGCGTGGGTTTGCCGACCAGGTCTCCCTGGAACGGATGCGGGCCTGGGAGCAGGCGCTGCTGCGCTATATGGAGACCTCTCATCCGGACGTCGGTAAAGATATTGCCGAGAAGAAGCGCATTACAGACGAGAACGAACCCCGGCTGCGCAGCGCCCTGGAGGCATTCGGCAGCGTTTGGAGCTAATCGTCGATCCCGGCGACTTCTGCCGAGGAAGACTGAACCTGTTTGACCGGGAACTTATTTATGGCAACACTGCGAGAAGTACGACTCCGCATCCGAAGTGTAAAGAATATCGCCCAGGTCACGCGCGCCTTGCAGGCTGTCAGTGCCAGCAAGGTACGAAAAGCGGTCCAGGCGGTTAACAATACCCGCCCGTATGCTACCAAAGCCTGGCAGGTGCTCAACCACATTGCTGCCCAGCCCGGGCATGGCAACCTGCATCCATTGCTGGCCGAACGCCAGGAAGTGAAAAGCATCCTGGTTGTGCTGGTGACGGGCGACCGCGGCCTGGCCGGGGCGTATAACACCAATATTGTTCGCTATGTGCTGCAGCGTTTTGCGAATTCGCCGGTACCGGTACACTTTATCACCGTCGGACGAAAGGGGCGCGATTTGATGCTGCGCCGGCGCCAGGTGATTATCGGTGAGTTCAGCAACCTGCCGGCAGCTCCTTCCTTTATGGATGTGTCTGCCATCGGACGGATGGCAGTGCACGAGTTTCTTGACGGCAAGGCGGATGAGGTGTACCTGGTATATACCGATTTCATCAGCATGGTGCGGCAAAATCCCACCATCAAGCGCCTGCTACCCTTGCAGCTTGGCGATGGTGAAAAACGGGTGGTTGATTTTGAACGCTCTGAGCATGGTCCGGCCGCGGCTTATATCTACGAACCGGATCAAACCCAGATCCTGGACGAGATCGTGCCACGTTTCACATCATTGCAGGTGTTCCAGGCGATCCTCGAGTCGCAGGCCAGCGAACATGCTGCTCGCATGCTGGCCATGAAGAATGCAACGGATAGCGCTTCCGCCCTGGCCGGCGCATTGCAATTGGAGTACAACAAGGCAAGGCAGCAATCGATCACCAGTGAAATGTTGGATATTGCCGGCGGCGCCGAAGCGCTCGCCAAGGCATAGCTTTTGGAGGCAATCATGGCAGAAGGACGTATCGTGCAAATTTTAGGCGGTGTTGTTGATGTAGAGTTTCCTGCGGAACAGCTGCCAGAGATATTTGAAGCAATTGATGTGCCACGCGAAGGAATGTCGTCGATGGTGCTCGAGGTGCAGAAGCACCTGGGCAATCACTGGGTGCGTACCGTGGCGATGGACGCGACGGACGGTCTGCAGCGAGGCGCACCGGTATTCTCTACCGGGGCTCCAATCTCGGTGCCGGTAGGCCCGGAAACGCTGGGGCGCGTCTTTAACGTCCTTGGCCGCCCGGTGGATAACCTGGGTCCGGTGGATACCCGGCTGAGATATCCCATTCACCGGGCTGCTCCGGAGTTCACCGACCAGTCGACGCGTGTAGAAGTATTTGAGACTGGGATTAAAGTCATCGACCTGATTGCCCCGTTCACGAAAGGCGGCAAGACCGGCATCTTTGGCGGTGCAGGCGTTGGAAAAACCGTCATCATCATGGAGCTGATCCGTTCGATTGCTACGGTACACCAGGGCAACTCCGTCTTCGCCGGGGTGGGCGAGCGCAGCCGTGAGGGCACCCAGCTGTATCGTGAAATGAACGAGTCTGGGGTTATGAAGGACACGGTGATGGTTTTCGGCCAGATGAACGAGCCTCCCGGCGTCCGCCTGCGGGTGGCTTTGACCGCCCTCTCGATGTCCGAGTATTTCCGTGACCAGGGCAAAGATGTCCTGCTGTTTATTGATAATATCTTCCGCTTCAGCATGTCCGGCTCGGAAGTGTCGGCGCTGCTCGGTCGTATGCCTTCTGCAGTCGGTTACCAGCCTACCCTGGCTACCGAAATGGGTGAGCTGCAGGAACGCATCACCTCGACGCGGCATGGTTCGATCACTTCGATGCAGGCGGTGTACGTCCCGGCGGATGATTACTCCGACCCGGCTCCAGTGGCCACCTTCACGCACCTGGATGCCACCATCGCTCTGGAACGCTCGATTGCAGAAAAAGGAATCTACCCGGCGGTGGATCCGCTGGCATCAACCTCCCGCATTTTGGATCCAGGATCGGTGGGTGAAGAACATTACACCACTGCTCGCGAGGCGCAGCGGGTGTTGCAGCGCTATAAGGACCTTCAAGATATCATCGCCATTCTAGGCGTGGATGAGCTTTCGGAAGATGACAAGCTGATCGTATCCCGAGCGCGCAAGATTGAACGCTTCTTCTCGCAGCCGTTCTTCGTGGCTCAGCAGTTCACTGGACAAGAAGGACGATACGTTTCCCTTAAAGATTCCGTGCGTGGCTTCCGTGAGATTTTGGACGGGAAGCACGATGACCTGCCGGAACAGGCTTTCATGATGGTAGGCACAATTGAAGAGGCGCGCGAGAAAGCCGAGAAACTGGCACGCTCCTGATGAAACAGTTACCGCGCCTGAGTGCGAAAGGGTAATTCAAGATGCCAATTCGAGTAGAGATTGTCTCCCAGGACCGCATGGTGTACCAAGGCGATGCGGATGTCGTCGTCCTGCCCGGCTCGGACGGGGAGATGGGCATTCTGCCAAACCA
>JBFYSP010000104.1:0-3794 GCA_041301395.1 Anaerolineae bacterium | reverse complement strand
CCAGGCTACCTTTTTTATCGATAGCTGCTGCCAGGTACTCGAAGAACACCGGGTCGCCGAGCTGCACGAGCGGCTTGCCGCTCTGGATGGCCTGCACGCCGGTGGGCTGGGCGGTCAGGACGGCATCCAGACGAACGCCATCACCCAGCGACAGGTCGTCCAGGGCGAAGGAGTCGGTATCGTAACCAGCAAACTCCGGGTTCTCGACAACAAAGGTGATCTCTTCACCTGGGATACTTAATGTCTGCGACAGGTATGCATCGTAGGTGCATCCGGTGCAGGCGCCAATCTTCTTCCCGGCCAGGTCAGCAGGCTGCGTGAAGGTCGTATTATCGGTGTGAACAAAGAAGGCTGCCGGTGTGGTGTAATAAGGCTGCGAGAAATACAGGTTAGCCATGCGCTCCGGCGTGATCGTCATGGAACCCACGCTGACATCCCAGCGATCAGCCCAGTTGCCACTCGTGATGAGCGTCCAATCGGGGGTTACAAAACAGGCTTCCAAACCCAGGCGCTTGGCAATCTCTACCGAGACATCGATATCAAAACCTTTTAGCTCCGCCGAAGTTTTCTGATCGGAAGCGCACTTGGTGTCGGCCGGCCGTACGGCATTGGGCACCAGCTCGGACTGTGGCGGGTAAGCCGGGTCCGAGGACACTATCAGCGTGCCTCGATCTTCCACCTCTGCCAGCTTGTTTTCTGCCTGGGTCTCACCTCCACCGCAGGCGGTCAGCAGGAAGCTGATCGCCACTAGCAGAGAGACAAATAGATACAGCTTCTTCATCTGGAATCCTCCTTGGATATCTTATCTGATTGGGTATGGCGAATGGTTTCACAAGGCAGCTTGGCTATGCAATATCGCTAAGCACCTCCTCTAGCCGATCACGGCCGAGATACCAGGATGGGTGAAACAAACTGCTTTCAGAATCAATGCTACCATTTATTATAGAACACGAATCCGGCTGGGGCAAGGTCGTTTCTCAGTCTTGATTTAATACCTTGCGAGCTGCATTATAGCCCGGAGCGCCAGTCAATCCGCCGCCTGGGTGAGTTCCCGCCCCACAAAGATACAGGTTCTTCACAGGTGTGGCATACTGCCCATACCCTGGCACAGGCCGCATGAACAAGAGCTGGTCGAGCGCCATCTGGCCATGATACACATCGCCTTGCGGCAGGCTGTAGATCTCTTCCAGGTCAACTGGCGTGAGCACCTGGCTATTAACGATCTGCTGACGGATCGAAGGGGCGCAGGTCTCTAGTGCCGCCACTACCCTCTCCAGCAATATCAGCCGATAGTCATCCCAACTGCCATCTTTGAGGGTATTAGGTGCATATTGCGCGTTGACCGATAAAATATGTTGACCCACCGGCGCCAGGGAGTTATCCATCAGCGTCGGGATGACGATATCGAGGGCCTGTTTTTCGGACAGGCGGCCATACTTGGCGTCATCATAAGCGCGCTCCAGGCTGTCCAGGTCCGGGCAGATCAGGAGATGCCCGCTCAGCCGAGCAGAATCATCTTTTCCGGGAGCGGTAATTGAAGGAAGAAATTCCGGCAACCCGTCCAGGGCAAGGTTTACGCGTGCCATACCGCCTCTAAAGCGGATGTTTTTCACCTGCCGAACAAACGACACATCCAGATGCTCCGGACCCAACAGGTCAAAGAATGTCCGGCGTGGATCGGCGTTCGACAATACCACTCGCGCTGAGATATTGGAACCATCCTGCAGTACAACCCCGGAGACTCGGTCTCCATCCAACATCAAGCGGGAAACCGCCACATTTGTGCGAATTTCCCCACTATGCGCCTTCACGACCTGGGCAAGCGCATCAATCAGCTTGCCCGGTCCCTGGCGCACAAAGCGAGAAGCTCGAAAACCGCTCTCCCCGGCATTTAAAGCCTGGTAGAGCAGCATGAATGTCCTGCCGGAAGCACGCGGGCCCGCCAGAGAGCCTATCACCGACTGCGCCCCAAGCGCAACTTTCAAAAGTGGGGTCTCAAACCACTCATCCAGAAAATCGCTTGCCGGCATGGGCAACAGGCGCAGAAATGCCATCATCTCCTGCCGCCCTAACCGACGGGCTTTCAATGCAGGCAGCAGCCACGGCGTGAGATCTCCCAGCGAGACATCCGGAATGCGCGGTGGATTCAGGGTAAGCATCTCTTGTAAAATAGCCGTCATCCGGGAAACCCAACGCAAGTACTTCGGGTACTGCTCTCCATCCACTTTGGAAAAGCGGGCAATTTCCGCCTGGGATTGTTCCGGGTTGCGCCACAAGGTCAATGGCTGTCCGGTAGTATCTAAAGCAGTCACAATGGCCGGGTTGTGAATGAACTCCAGACCGAATTTTTCCAATTCCAAATCTTTCACGATCTGCGGTAGAAACAAACCGGCGTCCAGGGCGCCCGTGCTAACACGGTATCCCGGAAATACTTCCTCGGTCGAGGCTGCTCCACCCAGGACGGGGCGCTTTTCTAACACTAATGTTTTCCACCCGGCTTTAGCCAGGTAGGCGGCCGCGGTCAATCCGTTATGTCCACCACCGATAATGATGGCATCGAAATCTGTCTGCTCCACCATGGGTGTTTAGCCTCTCCAATCCTTCAAGATTTCCAGGGCCGCCAGGCGTCCAGAAGCCCCCGAAATACCTCCACCGGGATGCGTGCTCGATCCACACTGGTAGTAGTTCTTGACGGGTGTACGGTAATTTGCATATCCAGCTGCCGGGCGAAGGAAAAACAGCTGCGATAGGCTGAGCTCACCCTGGAAGATATTCCCCTGGGAAAGACCGGTGGTGCGTTCGATATCGAGGGGAGTCAATACCTGCCGGTGCAGGATGATCTCTTTCAAATTGGGGAAATACTGCGCCAGGGTATCGACCACAATATCGCCAAACTCTTCCCGGCGAGCATCCCAGGTACCCTGCCGCAGCTGATAAGGCGCATACTGTACAAAACATGACATGACATGCTTGCCTGGCGGAGCCATATCGGGGTCGATCATCGATGGGATGATGACATCGATATAAGGACGGGCCGGCAAATCCCCGTACTTGGCAGCATCGTATGCCTGCTCAATGTAGTCCACATTCGGGCTGATCGAAATTGCCCCTTTCAGGTGAGCCCCTATACCCGGGCGGCAGGCGAGCTGCGGTGCTCGGTCGAGTGCCAGGTTGACCTTCCCGGAGGAACCACGATACACGCATTTGGCCACACTTTTAGCAAAATCATCCGGCAGCTCGGCAGGGTTCATCAGTTTCATGAACGAGAGGTAGGGATCCAGGCTGGTGACGACAACCTCGGCATGCAGTTCATCGCCGTTCTCCAGGGCTACACCGACAACTTTTCCTTGCTTGATAATCAGCTGGGCCACCGGGGTCTCGGTGCGTATCTCTGCTCCCAGCGCCTGCGCAGCCCGGGCGATGGCATAAGAAATGCCGCCAGTACCGCCCTTGGAAAATCCCCAGGCTCGGAAGGCGCCATCGATCTCGCCCATGTAATGGTGGAGCAAAACGTAAGCAGTACCTGGCGAACGCGGTCCCAGAAAAGTGCCAATGATCCCGCTGGCTGAGAGAGTCCCCATCAGCGGCTCTGACTCAAACCAACGGGCCACAAAATCGGCCGAGCTCATGGTCATCAAACGCACCAGGGTATCGAATTTGATTATTCAGCACGTTATGGCTATTTCAAGAAAGCTTGACAGGTAGACAAAAAGACCCTTCTCGGTAAAATGGTAGTGATCAAACAGCCAAAACACCGAGGAGGATCTGAGATGGAGTATAGCACGCTCGAGCCC
>JBFYSP010000097.1:0-9631 GCA_041301395.1 Anaerolineae bacterium | reverse complement strand
CGATCCGCCGCTTTGCCGACCGCTTTCCGGGGCAGGCAGGGATGCTGCATTCGGGACTTTCGGAAGGCGAGCGCTACGACAGCTGGCGACGGGCGCGCCAGGGGGAGCTCGGATTGATCGTAGGCCCGCGCAGTGCCTTGTTTACCCCGTTTCCTAACCTGGGGCTGGTCATCGTGGATGAATGCCACGATGACACCTATTACCAATCCGACAGCATGCCTAGCTACGACGCTCGCCGTGCCGCAGTTGCTTATGCCCGCCTGGCAGGCGCGGTGTGTATTCTTGGATCGGCCACCCCCGATATCACCCAGATGCATCTGGCCAGCCGTGGCGAGTGGCATTACCTGCACTTGCCGGCGCGCATCCTGGCCCATCACCAGGCCGTGCAGGCACAGTTGGAACGGCTAAAGCTGAAAACCGGCCGCCCGGAACGGGTGGTAACCCGATTTCAACCCCTGGAGGCGCAGGCTGATAGCAGTGACCTGCCGCGAATCCAGGTGGTGGATATGCGTCAGGAGCTGAAAGAAGGCAACCGCTCGATATTCAGCCGGGCACTGCACAGCGCGCTGGAGCAGGTCTTGGCGGAAGAGCAGCAGGCGATCTTATTCCTGAACCGGCGCGGGTCGGCCACCTACATCTTCTGCCGGGATTGCGGCTACAGCCTGCGCTGCCCGCGCTGCGATATCCCCCTTACCTATCACATGGAAGACCCGCAGAAGGCGGATAGCTTGAAGTGCCATTACTGCGGCTACCAGCGCGGCGTACCAAAGGCCTGCCCCAATTGTCAGGGCAGCCATATCCGCCATTTTGGGATCGGCACCGAGCGAGTCGAAACCGAGATCAAGAATCTGTTCCCTGAAGCGCGCGTTCTACGCTGGGACTCCGAAACTGCCCGTAAAAAGGGTGCTCATCAGGTTATCCTGAGCCATTTCCTTGCCCACCGGGCCGACGTACTGGTGGGCACCCAAATGCTGGCAAAGGGGCTGGATTTGCCGCTGGTTACCCTGGTGGGAGCGGTACTGGCGGATGTAGGACTCAACCTGCCAGACTATCACGCCGCCGAGCGCACCTTCCAGGTACTCACCCAGGTGGCCGGCCGGGCGGGACGCAGCTTGCTGGGCGGCCAGGTGGTCCTGCAGACCTTCCAACCGGAGCACTATGTCATCCAGGCGGCCTCCCGTCACGATTACAAGGGTTTTTACCAGCGAGAGCTGGATCTGCGCCGCCAGATGGGTTATCCACCCTTCGCCAACCTGGTGCGCCTGGAATACCGCCACACCAATCTTAAGGAAGCCGAGCGCCAGGCGCTTGAGATGGCCGCCCGCCTGCGGAGTTGGATCGCAGCCGATGGACACCGCAATACCTACCTGATCGGCCCCGTTCCCTGCTTCTTCTCCCGTCTGTCCGGCCAGTATCGCTGGCAGATCGTCCTGCGCGGTCCCGACCCGGTGTCTATCCTGCGAAGTAAAACATTGGGTGAATGGAGGGTTGAAGTTAACCCGCCAAACTTGCTATAATATATAATCTATATAATTTTCGAGGAGAGCCGCATGGAACCTAACCGCCGAGAACTGCTCAACTGGCAGGATATTGACCGGCTGATTGACCACCTGGTCCCCCAATTTGATGAAGAATTCGATGCGATGATGATGATCACCCGCGGCGGGATCATCCCTGGTGGACTGTTGGCCGAAGCGCTTGGATTGACCCACATCCTGACCGCGGCAGTCGATTTCCCCGCCCAGATGCAAATGGAGCAGGCCAAACTGATGGCCTGGCCCCAATTCATTCAATTCCCTGAAGACCGCCTTTTACGAGGGCGACGCACCCTGGTGGTCGACGATGTGTGGGGTTCGGGGCGTACCATCACGGCAGTCAAGATTCGCGTCTCCAGTGCTGGCGGATTTCCCCACACCTGCGTGCTTCACTTCAACCCATACCGCAACCTGTTTGGTTCGGCTCGCCCGGATTACTATGCTGCAATCACCGATGCGCGCATCGTCTACCCCTGGGAGATCGATCGCGGTCCAGACCGGGTGTTGCTGACCGACATGATGTGACCTTCCCAGTCAAGAATAACCAGGCTGGAACTCGGCTCCAGCCTGGTTTTGATTCTTAATTCAGCGCAGTAATCATAGAACGATCAGCGATCGCACCAGGTTGTGGCGGAACTCCGAATCGTTAAATGCGTCCCAAATTTCCTGGAAAGATGCCAACAAGGCATCCATTTCGTCCAGGCGAGATTGCTCGTAAGCGCGGATCTCTGAGCCATCCAGCTGCTCACCCTCCGCTAGCTGGGCCTGTTGCTGTGACCAATTGGCCAGGAATTGTTCCAGGAGCAGGCTGACCACATGCGCATCATTCAGATCTCCCAGGTGATCCTGGATCTTCTTAAACTGGTTGATGGCAACCTTCGCCTCTTCACCCAGGACTTCGCGGAAGAACTCCACTGTGTAGCGTAGTTTTTTGAATTCGATGCGCAAGGCATGGAAGCGCTCGATCGGCGCTCCAGCCATGTATGGCCCATAGGCCCGCACGGCTGCCATGCGGGTAAAGATCAGCATCGGCGCGATCTCGCTGACCAGCCGTGGTTCAGGGGGATTATCCGAAACCGGCCGGACAGCACTCCCCGGGGTATGTACAAATACGTTGAACTCCCGTTTAAAATCTGCATATGCCTGGCTATCCAGGAAGGCCAGCATGTGGTTGCGAGCAGCTTCTCGCTCGCTCTGCCAGAAGGCAAATAACGAATCCAGGCCGGGGCGCTCCGCCTCCGGCAGCCGGTTGCAGTAGCGCTGGGCCTTCTCGATCATCACATCCAGGTCGCGCACCTGTCCCAGCGCCTGACCGGTAGCTCGTAAACCGGTGCGGTAGCGTTTCATCTCCTTGGCCTCAAATGCCCCAGCAAAGACATCAAATGAAGCGCGCAGGCGACGGGTGGCCACGCGCATGTCATGCAAGGCTTCGATGTCTTCACCCAGGCGGGTGCCTGCTTCGTTGTGCAGCATTTCGGCAAAGTGGTAGAGCATCACCTTGCGTCCCGCTTCCGCAAACGAGTCGTCGCTTTGCATGCCAATCACCTCAAGAGGCTCAGGGAACGGCATGAACCTGGCTTTGGCTTCTTCGGGCAGCAGGATTTTAACGGGGGGATAACCTATCTTCTCCCAAAAGCGCGCATTATGCTGCGCAGCTGGAGCATCCGTTTCGACATCCGGCCCGGCGATGGCGATCCACAGCTCGCCTCGCGCCAGCTCAACCCGATCGATGACGGTCTGCTGGCTGCTACCCTGGTCCAACCCCACGGCAATACGCAGGATGGCCGCCAGGGTCAGCGCCTCTCGCTCATGCATAGGCGACAGATCGAGCCGGCGGACAGCTTTGCGCTTTATCTGGTCGTGCTGCAGGGCCAGCACTGCCGCCAGAACTTCCTGGGCTTCCAGGCTGAAAGGCTCTTCATAAACTTGAGCCTGAATCAACTTGCGCGCCGCATTGATTGGCTTTTTCTTCCCGGGCGGGAAGGGTACGTTATAGATCAACGCCGCCGTTTCAAGCAGGCAGCGGCTGCTTTCCTCCAATTCATGCAACGAGCGCGTCCGGTCAAAAAGACGTAAGGCCTGGTCACGGACGTGCTGGGCATGGGTATGCACCGTCGAAGTCGCATCTCCCGCTTCTTCAACGCCAGGCGGCGACTCGCCTGCCATACCTTGCTCTGCTCCCGGCAGATCAATAAAGACCTGCTCAGGGGTAATCTCTGGATTATCCATTAAGCTTTACTCCGGTTTCGATTTTGTGCGGCGTTCGATGAGCCATGTTTGCGGATTGAGCGGCTTATCCCCCTGGTCCGACTTAACCCAATTGTATGAGCCATCCGGCAACAATTTCCTGGTCTTCAGGTTTGCCTTCAGGTAAATCTCCAGCACTTCATCGCGCAGGTATCGTATCAAACGCTGCTCTTGAACCGGGAATAAAACTTCCACCCGGCGATTGATATTTCTGGGCATTAAATCTGCACTGCCCGTGTAAATTTGCTCGGCGCCATCATTATAAAAATAAAATATCCGGCTGTGTTCCAGGAAACGGCCGACCACACTGATCACCCGAATATTGTCACTGATCCCCTTAATGCCGGGGCGTAAGCAGCACATACCACGCACGATCAGATCGATCTTCACCCCGGCTTCTGAAGCCTGGTATAGCGCCTTAATCATATCCGGATCCACCAGTGAATTCATCTTAAATATCAACCGGCCGTTGCCGTTCTTGTGCTGGTGCTTAATCTCGCGCAGGATAAGCGCCTCCATACCCGAGCGCAGGTTAACCGGTGCTACCAGTAGCTTGTGGTAATCCTTCTTCGCAGAGTAACCGGTCAGGTAGTTGAACAGATCGGTCGCATCGGCGCCCATCTCGTCGTCGCAGGTAAACATGCCGATATCTTCATAAATTTGGGCGGTGACAGCATTATAGTTGCCGGTGGCCATGTGCAAGTATCGGCGAATGTGCTCGCCTTCCTTGCGTACAACCAGGGCTATCTTGGAATGGGTTTTTAGTCCCAGCAGGCCGTAGATAACATGCACACCTTCCTGTTCCAGCATCCTGGCCCAGCGGATATTACTCTCTTCGTCAAAGCGTGCCTTCAGCTCCACCAGCACCGCCACCTGCTTACCGTATTCCCGCGCTTCCAGAAGGGCATTGACCACGGGTGAGTTGCGTCCGACTCGGTAAAGGGTCTGTTTAATGGCCAACACATCCGGATCGCGTGCCGCCTGGTTCAGGAAATCGACTACAGGTGTGAATGAATCGTATGGGTGGTGTAGCAAGATATCATGATTGCGGATGGCGGCAAAGATATCGCTATCGCTGGCAATATTCCTCAAGACAACCGGGATGGCCTGCTTGAAGGGCGTATCTTTTAAATCGTAGCGATCGATGGAATGCAGGGGCATGACATTGCTCAGCCCCAGGGGTCCTTCCAGGGGGTAGATATCCTTCGGGTCCAGCTCCAGGTTTTCGATCAGAATTTCCTGGATGCGAGCAGGCATGATATCGTTGACCGTGACCCGCACCACGTCGCCAAAGCGCCGCTGCCGCACGCTCTGCTCCATGGTCTCCAGCAAGTCCCCTGCTTCCAGTTCCTGGATCACTGTATCGGCATCGCGGGTCACACGGAAGGGATGAACTTCGAGAATCTTCATCCCTGGGAACAGCTTGGACATATTGGCGGCAATCACCTGCTCCAGCCAGACAAAATAGTGATGGTATGGGATGGTGCCATCCTTGCGCAAGCTGCCCGACGAACGCTTGATCGGGACCAGGCGTGGCAGGGTAGCCGGTACCTTTAAACGGGCAAATAACTCATGGCCGCGTTCCTCTTCGATGACCACCGCCAGGTTCAGGCTGAGATTTGAGATATGCGGGAAGGGATGCCCAGGGTCGAAAGCCAGGGGCGTTAGGACGGGGAAGACCACTTCATCAAAATATCCATCCACAGCTACTTTTTGACGCTCGGAAAGCTGCTGGTACTCCAGAATATGGATTCCTGCCTTGTTGAGCTGGGGTAGGATGTCGTCCCGCAAGCACTCCCTGGCCTGGCTCATTAGCTGCAAGGCAGTTTTGCGGATGGCGGCAAGCTGCTCGGAAGGCGACATACCATCTGGCGGCGTCTCATGCACGCCTACCTCAACCTGTTTCTTCAGGCCTGCCACCCGCACCATAAAGAACTCATCCAGGTTCGAGCCGACAATCGACAGGAACTTAACTCGTTCCAGTAGCGGGTTGGTCTCATCCCGGGCTTCTTCCAGGACGCGCCGCTGAAACTCCAGCATACTGAGCTCTCGGTTGATGAAGTTCTTGGGGCTATCCAGGTCAGACTGGGTAGCAACAGTACTAGGAGATGATTCTACAATGCTATCGGTCATGACTGTTTCTTTTTCTTCTTATCTTTCTCCCGGGTAGAGCCCAGGTAAACATCGCTCTTAAATGGATCGTACTTCAGTTCTTCGCTGAGCTTTTCAACGACAGTGCGCAAGATCTTGATGCGGGCGTGCAGTTTATCGTTGCCTTCCACAACCGTCCAGGGTGCATATAGCGTGCTGGTTTTAAGCAGCATATCATTGACGGCTTCTTCGTACTGTGGCCATTTTTGGCGGTTGCGCCAGTCTTCGTCGGTCAATTTCCAGGAGCGCTTGGGATCGGAAGCGCGCCCTTCAAACCGGGCGAGCTGCTCTTCCTGACCAACATGCAGCCAAAACTTGAACACAATGGTGCCAAAATCGACCAGCTGGCGCTCGAAGTAATTGATCTCGCGATAGGCACGCTTCCACTCTGCATCCGTACAAAATCCCTCGATCCGCTCGACCATCACCCTGCCATACCAGCTGCGGTCATAGATAGCGATCTGTCCAGCTTCCGGTAGACGCCGCCAGAAACGCCACAGGTAATGGTGCGTGGCATCATCGCCCTTGGGGGCGGCAATCGGGTAGACGACAAAACCGCGTGGGTCCAGCTTTTCGGTCAACCGTCGGATGGCTCCCCCTTTGCCGGCAGCATCCCATCCTTCAAACACCATTGCGACCGGTCGCTGTTGGACGTAGACCTGGTAACCAAGCAAATAAATGGCTACCTGGTACTTGATTAATTCTTTCTCGTATTCCTCTTTTTCCAGCTTCAAGGAAAGGTCGATTGAGTTTAACATGCTTGCCTCCTGAAGGATTGCTGCCTCGAACCTGTTATGCGCCTTCCTGGCGCGCTGGATTATCGGTGGATACCTGGCCTGGGTTGGCAGGGTCGGCCAGAGCCGGCTCCTCCAGCTTCCAAACATCAGGTTCTGCCTGGGAGGCTGCCTGCTCCAGCTCATCTTCAAAATCGACTGCCACGCCAAACTCAGTCTCACCAGAAACATCCCCAGCGCCTGCTTTCGCCGCAGCTTCGATATTTACGTTCAGCGGTTCAACTGGCAGCTTGAGTCGTTCGCTTAGCATGTTGATAATAGTCTGGTATATTTTCACCCAGGTGTAACGGCGATCCGTGGCTTCCACAATGGTCCAGGGGCCGTACTCGGAGTCAGTGCGCTCAAAGGCTTCTTCGTATGCCAGCAACCAGTCGTTATAACGGCGGTGATGATCCCAGTCCTCTGCCGTGACCTGCCAGGCAGTCAGGGGGTCCTTGGTGATATTGTCGAAGCGCCGCTTCTGTTCCTTCTTGCTGATGTGGAGGAAGTATTTGAAAATCACGGTACCGTCATCGGCGAGAGTGCGCTCAAATTCGGTGATCTCACGATACGCACGCCGCCACTCGGTCTCGGGGATCAAGTTTTCCACCCGTTCTACCATCACGCGGCCGTACCAGGAGCGATCAAAAATCGCCCACTCTCCACGAGCCGGGATCTTCTGCCAAAACCGCCACAACCAGGGTTGCTTCTTTTCGTAAGTCCTTGCCATCCGGATGGGGTACAACTTGTAGCCGCGAGGGTCCAGGGAAGTTGTAATCTTGCGAATTGATGTACCCTTCCCGGCCGCGTCCCAGCCCTCGAATAGAATGATCACCGGGATTCCAGCATCCCAGGAGGCCTTTTGAATGGCAAACATCTGGCTGGCAAGCTCGGACATGACCTGTTTATATACTTTTTTATCCAGCGACTTGGTGAGATCAATTTTATCCAGCATGGCGATCCACTCCCGCGGCGTACATGAGGAAAGAAGAAAGGAATTTTTTAATTATTCTTACTAATCCCCTATTTTATTCAACTTAATCATATTATACAATGACGAATGTGAAAAATCCATGCAGCACGATTGGTTCCTGGAGCGCCTTCAATAAAACTCCCCGCACCACAGGAATCGGAGCGGGGAGTTTAGCTCTGTTCTGACCAGGCTACTGGCCGGCAGGCGATTGCAGCTGCGTGGTTTGCAAGATGTCTGGAGTGCCGGCGGCTTCAACCGCCTTTAGCTGTGCCTGACGCGCCAGGTCAGTGGCGTTACCCAGGATACGTAAGGCTTCTTCCGGGTTGTGGAAACCCATGCTGTTTTCAGCAGCAATGAAATCCCAGCGCAGCTGCGCTTCCCGGTGCAGGTTGCGCGCTTCGGTCAGCAAGTCCTGATTGGCTTCGGCTATTGCGGCAGCCTTTTCAATCGCTGAAATCGCAGCCACGATGGCATCTTCGGAAGCATCCATGGCCTCCCGCACCTGCCCCTGGATGGTAGCAACCCGACCTGTGACATAGGCCACATCCGTATGGCACTGACCGCAGGCCGCCTCGGCGTTCAACAGCGGGCTGTGGACATCATGGGTGGAGTATTTAGCCGCGCCATCCCGGGTATATGGCATGTGGCAATCGGCACAGGCTACGCCGGCTTTGAAGTGCGTGCTGTCAGCGGTGAAGAATTCATATTCCGGGTGCTGCATCTTGATCATCGGGGCGCCCGAGTTGGGATGGTCCCAATCCTTGAAGCCAAGCTCCTGGTAATACTCGGCAATATTTTCGATCTTAGTGCCACCCTCCCAGGGGAAAGTCAGGTATTTGCCCTCACCAGCAAAGTAGTATTCTACATGGCAGTTGGCGCATACAACCGTACGCATCTCCTGGCGGGTGAAAGTGCGCCAGTCTTTGCCCTGCGCCATAAGCGCCTCTTCTAACGCCGGGTTGGTCACGATCAACTTCATGGTCTCTGCTTCGTGGCAGTTGGCGCAGCCGATCGGCTCCTTGATATCCTGGCCCAGCACGCTGAAGGAGGTCTTGTCGTACTCGGCCATACCCATCTCATCCCACAGGCCAGGGTTATTGGCCGATTTGCAGGAGTAACAGGTGCCGGGTGTCGTCTCCACGATGCGCTTGGTAGCGCGGACATCGGTCAGGCTGTTCATGTGGCCGCGCTCTTCGTTATAATCCTTGCTAAAGCCATATCCGGCGAAGAGAGTCACCAGGCGAGGATCCTGCTCCAGTTTAGAATAGGGATCGGAGCCGCCAAAAGCTGTTGCGGTATTGTTGGTCTCGGTTTTCAGCAGGCTGGAATACTGGTTGGGAAAGTTTTCTCCCCATATGGAAGAGTCGGGCTCCATCTCTTCTACGGCTACGATGGGCTGTACACCCCGTGTAGGCTCTGGCTGATTGCCAATATACAGCAGCACGCCGATCAGGCCGGCTGCCAGGATGACAATCACTCCAGTCAGGATCCATGTCGTGCGATTCATTAATTTTCCTCCGTATGTTTATACGGTAATATGGAAATGCCCCGCTCGCCATGCGCCGAGCTGCGATGACAATCAAAACAATAGCGCTCGCCGGTCATGGGGCTGAGGTTGATATTGGCAATCGTATCTTCGTGGCAGCGTTTGCAGTTATCCTGCACAATATCCTTGGAATGCGGTTTGGCTCGGATGGCGTCCGGGATATTGTCGAAAACAAAGGCGGTGACGTGGTGGTAGCCTGACTGCGCCTTGGTGATATATTTCGGAATCAAGGCATGCGGCGTATGGCACTCATTGCAGGTGGTCCATTCGCTGTGCCCCGCATGATACCAGCCTTCATAAACGTAATCCATCACATGGCAGTTATTGCATGTGGATGGATTATTCCCCAGGTAAGCCGTGAAATCTGTGATATACAGCCCCGTCGCTGCCACCGCCAGCAGGGCGA
>JBFYSP010000088.1:0-19715 GCA_041301395.1 Anaerolineae bacterium | reverse complement strand
GTGTGCGCCAATGCCGGCATCGACCACTCGAATGTCGGCTTGCCCGGCGTCGAGCACTCTGAAGACTGGGTGCTGCTCCTGCCCCGGGACCCGGATGTCTCCGCCCGGCGTTTGCAGGATTGCCTGCAAGCAGCCACCGGTGTCAAGCTGGGGGTGCTGATTATCGACTCGCACGGCCGGGCCTGGCGCCTGGGAACGGTCGGCGTGGCCATCGGTTTGGCCGGTCTGCCTGGGCTGGCTGATCTGCGCGGCCAACCAGACTTGTTCGGTTATCGGCTGCGCATCACCGAGGTGGGTGTAGCCGATGAGCTGGCCGCAGCGGCCTCGCTGGTGATGGGTCAGGCAGACGAAGGCACCCCCGCCGTACATGTTAGAGGTTTTCCTTATCCACTCCGTACTTCATCAATCTTAGAGTTAATTCGTCCAAAGTCACAAGATTTATTTCGCTAAAGGAGGTATCAGCCATGTCGCCCAAGGATGAGTTAGGCACCGGCTTTGACTTAAAAGATATCAAGTTTGCTGCCCGGCCGGATACGATTGACTTTCGCGACTTGATGTATGTGCCCACCCTGGTGGAGGTGCCCACCTCCATCGCTCTGGAAATGTATCAGCTGGTAGGGGTTCCAATCCTGGATCAGGGCCGTGAAGGCGCCTGCACCGGATTTGGACTGGCAGCTGTAGCCAATTATTTACTGTGTATGCGCAACCCGGCCGAAAACATTCCTCCGGTCAGCCCGCGCATGCTCTACGAGATGGCGCGCCGCTACGATGAATGGCCCGGGGAGAATTACTCCGGCTCCAGCGCCCGCGGCGCCATGAAAGGCTGGCATAAGCACGGAGTCTGCGCGGAAACTACCTGGAAGTATGTATTCAAAAAACCAGACACGGTGCTGACCCCGGAACGCGCCGCCGATGCCTCCGTTCGCCCATTGGGGGCATATTTCCGGGTCAACCACAAAGACCTGGTCTCGATGCACTGCGCAATCGCAGAAGTTGGGATTTTGTACGCCTCCGCCTATGTTCACGAGGGATGGGGCCCCAGCCGCATCGGCGAGGATGGCAGCATCCCCTACGATTCGACCTACAAGCGCAGCGGCGGCCACGCCTTTGCCATCGTGGCTTATGACCAGCACGGGTTCTGGATTCAGAATTCATGGTCTGCCTCCTGGGGCCTGGGTGGTTTTGCCCACATCAGCTATGACGACTGGCTCACCAATGCCACCGACGTCTGGGTCGCCCGCCTGGGCGTTCCGGTGCGCCGGGCGATGCAGACACAGACCGCTTCAGCCAGTGCCGCGCCGACTACCGCCACCAACTACGTCGAGCTGCGCCCGCATGTCATCAGTCTGGGAAATAACGGCCTGCTTAAATCGGATGGCCAGTATGGCACCTGCGAGGATGACGTTAAAACCATCATCCTCAAGGACTTCCCATGGCTGACGAAAAATTGGAAGAAAAAGCGCATCTTCCTGTACGCTCATGGCGGGCTGGTGCCGGAGACGGTCTTCCTGCAGCGCATCGCCGACTACCGCGCCACGATGTTCGACGAAGAAGTCTATCCGTTGGGGTTCATTTGGAACAGTGATTTTTGGAGCACGGCAACCAATATTGTTAAAGACGCTTTCGGTCAGGTGCGCCCAGAAGGCGCCCTGGATAATGCCCTGGACTTCCTGCTCGACCGCCTGGATGAGTCGCTCGAGAGGCTGGTCCGCAAGGTGCAAACCCGGGCTTTCTGGGATGAAATGAAAGAAAACGCCATGATGGCCACGACCAATCCAAATGGCGGCGCCCGGCAGGTCTTGCAGCAGCTGGCCAAGCTGGCGGCTAAAGACCCCGATATTGAAATCCACGTTGGCGGCCACAGTGCCGGCAGCATCTTCATGGCGCCGCTGGTCCAGCTCCTGACCGCTAAAGGAAAAATCACTTCCGGACCATTGAAAGGCGCTACTGGGTTGGGGCTCACCATCGCCTCCTGTACGCTGTGGGCGCCGGGCATAACTGAGGAAGACTTCAACGCCACTTATCTGCCGGTCCTGCAAGCCGGCAAGATTCAGCGCTTTGCCCTCTACACCCTGACCGATGAGGCGGAGCGTGCCGATAATGTCGGGCGCATCTACAACAAGTCGCTGCTCTACCTGGTAGCTAACGCCCTGGAAGACGTCGTCGGTAAGGACCTCATCGGCCTGGCGCGGGATGTGGATGAATATGTTGCACTCCAAGATCTCTTCATGTCTAATCCCAACTATGTCTGGATCCAGGCGCCAACCGAAGATGGCACGCCCGCTGTGGTGGCATCCGAGGCCAAGAGTCACGGCGCCTTTGATGACGACCCGATCACAGTCAAATCTACTTTGCTGCGCATCCTGGGCGAAGAAAAGTCTGCAGCCACTTTCCGTTTTGCCCGCAGCTCCGCTTCGCTGCGCAATCGCCGCCAGCAGCTCGACAACTTGCCGCGCTAGCCAGGCGCTGGAATGGAAGAGCAATCATGAAAGTAGTTGCACTGGCAGGCGGCGTGGGTGGGGCCAAGCTGGCAGATGGTCTTGCCCAGGCTTTGCCACCCGGCGACCTGTCTGTGATCGTCAACACCGGTGACGATTTCGAGCACTTTGGCCTGCACATCAGCCCCGACCTGGACACAGTTTGCTACACCCTGGCCGGAGTAGCCAACCCTATCACCGGCTGGGGGCGGGCAGGTGAAACCTGGGGGGCGCTGGAAACGCTCAGCGGCCTGGGCGGGCCGTCCTGGTTCCGCCTGGGCGATCGCGACCTCGGGCTGCACCTGGAACGCACCCGCCGCCTGCGTCGCGGCGATACCCTGTCTGCCATCACGCGGGATTTTTGCCGCCAGTGGGCGATCGCCTCCACGGTGTTACCGATGAGTGATGACCCGGTACCCACCTGGGTCAGCACCCTGGAAGGCGAGCTCGCCTTCCAGGAATACTTCGTCCACCGGCAGTGTCACCCGCAGGTCACCGGTTTTCGCTTTGAGGGCGTCGAACAGGCCAGGCCTTCCCCGGGTATACTGGAGGCCCTGCGGGAGGCCGCGTTGATCGTAATCTGTCCCTCCAATCCATGGGTCAGCATCGATCCTATCCTGGCCGTGCCCGGTATTCGCTCCGCAATGCAAAGCGCCGCCGCGCCGGTCATCGCTGTCTCTCCGATCATCGCCGGGCAGACTGTCAAAGGCCCGGCCGCCAAGATGTATGCCGAGCTCGGCATCCAGCCTTCCGCCCGGTCGGTTGCCAATCACTACGGCGACCTGCTGCGTGGCTTTGTAATGGACGATCAGGATTACCAACAGGTGCCGGAAATGACCAGCCACCTGGAGCTGCACCTGACCGACACCTTGATGAAGACTCCTGGCGATCGGCTGCGCCTGGCCGGCGAAGTCCTTGATCTTGGAAGACACATCTTGGGATAAAATAGATTGCAAGAGGAATCGCCCGGTGTATGTCCGGCTGAGGAGTGCGCCGCTCCTTCGCTATCCTGAAAACGACGAGGAACACCAACCATGACCCTTTGGGCGATCGTCCCAGTCAAACCCTTGAGACTTGGGAAATCTCGCCTGGCAGAGACGCTGAGCGAGGACGAACGCGCCGATTTAAACGGCCGCCTTCTGGCGCATACACTCACCACCCTGGCGGCCATCCCAGAGATCGAACAGGTTTTAGTCATCAGCCGTGATCCGGCCGCCCTGGCACTGGCCCGCAACCATGGCGCCCGCACCCTGCAGGAGAATGGCAGCCCTCAGTTAAACGTAGCCCTGGCACGCGCCACCGTAGTCGTTAAAAACTACCATACCCACGCTGTGCTCATCGTACCGGCCGACCTGCCGCTGCTTACCCCTCACGATGTGCGCTTGATGCTGGAGCGCGCCGTTGATCCCCCGGTTGTCGTGCTGGCTCCCGACCGCCACAAGCAAGGTACCAACGGCCTGCTCATCTGTCCGGTGGGGCTGATCAAATATGAGTTTGGCCCAGGTTCATTCCACAAGCACATGGCCCAGGCTCAAGCTGCCGGGGCTCGCCTGGAAATTGTCGATCTCCCTTCCCTGGCCCTGGATATGGATCTACCGGAAGACCTGGATCAGGTCAGCCGCGAGCTGGAAAGTGTACTCAAACCTTACGAAGACAACCAACAGGAGGCAGAATGACCGAACGTGTAGCGCTTTACCTGCAGGACGCCCACGACTTGCGCGATGGGCTGGATTATGTCCGTTACGCTGAGGCGCGCGGCTTTGAGGCCGTCTGGCAGGCTGAATCGCGCCTGGTACGGGATGCGATCGTGCCTATGGCCGCTTATGCCGCTGTGACCGAGCGCCTGCATGTCGGCTCGGGCGTGATCAATAACTGGACGCGCAACATTGGCTTGCTGGCCGCCACCTTCCTGACCCTGGACGACCTGGCCCCCAACCGCATCATCTGCGGCATTGGCGCCTGGTGGGATCCGCTGGCACGCAACGTGGGCATCGAGCGCCGCAAGCCGCTGACCGCCATGCGCGAAACTGTCGAAATTCTGCGCCGTCTGCTGCACATGGAGCGCGTGACTTATCACGGCGAGTTTCACCATGTGGATGGCATCGAGCTGGATGTGGTGCATGGCCGGCGCGAGCCGCGCCACGTACCGATTATGATCGGCGCCACGGGCGATAAAATGATGGAGCTCACGGGAGAGATTGCAGACGGCGCTGTGCTCAACTACTGCGTGCCACCGGAGTATAACGACAACGCCCTGGAGCTGCTGGAAGCCGGCGCCAAACGCGCCGGCCGCAGCCTGGATGATATCGACCGCCCGCAGTTGATCGTCTGTTCGGTCGATCACGACCACGACCGGGCCATTGCCACCACCCGCGAGCTGCTCACCCAGTACCTGGCACAGCAGCCCCATATCGCCAAGGCCTCCGGCGTCTCGGACAACGTGGTTCACGAAATCCAGTCCATCCTGGGTTGGCCCGCCACCAAAGAACAGATTCACCGTGCCAGCCATCTGGTTCCGGAAGATTTGATCCTGCGCATCTCGGCCTCCGGCACACCCGAAGAAGCGCGCACCAAGGTCAACGAGTACCGCAAGCACGGCGCCACCTGTCCCATCCTCTATCCGGTGGGAGGCGATGTGCGCCTGCTGATCGATACCTTTGCCCAGGCCTGAGTTTACCCCGCAAGGAATTGCCCCATGGTATCTGAAGAGCTGCTGCCCGCCCTGGCTAAGATCTATCCACCCGACCGCCTGCTAGTTAAAGCCGCCGACCTGGTACCATACGAGTCGGACGGCCTGACCGCCTACCGCGTCCGCCCGGCAGCCGCCGTCTTGCCAGAAACCCAGGAAGAAGTCATCCAGACCGTCCGCCTGTGCGCTCGCTTGAAAGTGCCCTTTGTGGCGCGCGGCAGCGGCACCAGTCTGTCTGGTGGTTCTCTGCCGGTCAAAGAGGGCGTCCTGATTGCTCTCAACCGCCTGAACCACATCTTGCGGTTGGATCCAGGACAGCGGCTGGCAGTAGTGGAGCCCGGTGTGATCAACCTGGAGGTGAGCAAAGCCGCCGCTGCGCATGGGCTGTACTTTGCCCCGGACCCTTCCAGCCAGCCGATTTGCACCATCGGCGGCAATATTGCCTTTAACTCCGGTGGCGCCCACTGCCTGAAATACGGCATGACCAGCAATCACGTCCTGGGAATAAAAGCCGTCCTTCCAGACGGTGAGGTCGTCCAGCTGGGCGGTGATAGCCTGGAAAGTGTCGACCCCGACCTGGTCGGCCTGTTCGTCGGCTCCGAAGGACTGTTCGGCATCGCCCTGGAGATTACTCTGCGATTGATGCCCCGTCCGGAAATGTATCGCACCATCCTGGTCTCCTACAGCAGCCTGCAAAACGCCGGTGATGCCGTTTCAAGCATCGTCGCATGCGGCATCCTGCCGGGAGCGCTGGAGATCATGGATCGCCTGGCCATCCAGGCCGCCGAAGCAGCTGTCAATGCCAACTACCCGCCCGGCGCAGCAGCCATACTGATCGTCGAGCTGGAGGGCGACCGCCAGCAGGTGGAAGAAGAGTACTTGCGCCTGATGCAGGTCATCCAAGAATCCGGCCCGGATGTGGTGCGCATCGCCCAGGACGAGGCCGACCGTCTGCGCATCTGGAAGGGGCGCAAAAGCGCCTTCTCGGCTGTGGGTCGTCTCAGCCCCGATTACGTCGTCAATGACGGCGTGGTGCCGCGCAGCCGCCTGGGAGCTGCCCTGGTAGAGATCGAAACCCTCAGCGCACGTTATGACCTGCGCGTGGCCAATGTATTCCACGCCGGGGATGGCAACCTGCACCCGTTGATTTTATACAACGGCCGGGAAGCCGGCGCCCTGGAAAAAGCCGAACAGCTCGCCGGTGAAATTCTGGAGATGTGCATCCGCTACGGCGGCTCGATCACCGGCGAGCATGGCATCGGTATGGAAAAACGCGCCTACCTGCCCCGCATGTACAGTGAAATCGATATTGATGTGATGCACCAGCTGCGCCTCGGGATCGATCCAAACGAGCTGGCTAACCGGGGCAAGATGTTCCCCGGCGGCGATTCCCCTGCTCTGAAGTTCCACGGACAGCACCCGCTGGAACGCGACGGCATCATCTCCCGCGAGTAAACCGATAGCTTTATCATGGAAATGAAACCGCAAAACCTCCTTGAGCTGCAAGAAGCCATCCGCCAGGCCGAAGCCATACTGCTACGCGGTGGGGGTACCAAGCCGGCGCTCTCGACCGCCCCAACGGGAGTAACCACCCTGGACCTTTCCAGCCTTTCCGGCATGTTGGAATACGAGCCCGGCGAGTACGTCTTTACTGCACTGGCCGGGACCAGGATCTCAGAAATCAACGGCCAACTGGCCGAATATGGCCAATACCTGCCCTTCGACCCGCTTTTTGTGAATCGCGGCGCCACCCTGGGTGGTACTGTGGCGGCCAACAGCGCCGGACCGGGCCGCTACCATTACGGCGGTTTGCGCGATTTCCTGATCGGCGTCCGTTTTGTCGACTGCGCCGGTCAGCTGGTACGCGGCGGCGGGAAGGTGGTGAAGAACTCGGCCGGCTTTGATCTTCCCAAGCTCATGGTGGGTGGGCTGGGCAGCTTCGGCGCCCTGTACGAGGTGACTTTCAAAGTATTTCCTCGCCCCGAGGCTTATACCACGCTGGTATATGAGACAGGCAGCCTGGATCAGGCTATGCGGTTAATCATCCATGCCTCGTCTTCGAAGGTCGATTTGGATGCGGTAGACTTCATGCCGGTAGAACATGGCGTAACCCTGTGGATCCGTATAGCCGGCCTGGTTGCTGCCCTGCCTGCCCGCCTGGAACGCTTGCAGGGGGTGCTGGGCAATTGCACCGTCCTGCTCGGCGAAGAAGAGAAGCACTTATGGAGCGAAGCGAGCGAGATAGTCTGGGCGCCGCAGGGTTGGTCGCTGGTAAAAGTGCCCATTACCCCTGGGCAGGTGCCGCTCTTAGAGTCAACCATGGCAGCCTCCCATCCAAAACTGCTCCGCCGCTACAGCGCCGGCGGCCAGGTCGCCTGGCTGGCAACACCGGAAGCGCCTGTCGCACTTGATGCTAGCTTGAAGGCCCTGGGGCTTTCCGGGCTGGTACTGCTGGGCGAGGCAGGGGAAGACGGTCCGCGCCTTGGTTTGCGCGGCGGCGAGTCCTTTTACCGCCGGGTGAAGCAGGCCCTCGATCCCGATAGTCGCTTTGTGGAGGCTTAGATGCAGCACACCATACCCCTGAACCTCTGGAGCGAAAAAATCGGCCCCCAAATCCAGGGCATGGCCAAAGCAGTAGACTCTTGCGTGCACTGCGGGTTCTGCCTGCCGGTATGCCCCACCTATAACGTTCTGGGAGAAGAGATGGATTCGCCTCGCGGCCGCATCTCCCTGATGAAATCTGCCCTGGAGGGCGCCCTGACCCTGGAGGATACCCTGCCGTATATCGACCGCTGCCTGGGTTGCCTGGCTTGCGTGCCGGCCTGCCCGTCTGGTGTCAAGTATGGCGAGCTGATGACTCCCTTCCGGGCGTATGCTCGCAGCCAGGTAGACGGCGGCTTGATGCACCGGGTGCAGCACAGCCTGCTGAAGAACACATTACCAGATCCTGCTCGCTTCCGCACTGCTGCTCAACTGGGACGGATGGCGCGACCAATGAGCGGTATGCTCCCTAGCCACCTGCGCGGTCTGCTCGATATGCTCCCCGAGAAGCTGCCGCCGCCTCGCCCACTGCCCGATTTCGTGCCCGCCGAAGGTGTCCGCCGGGCACGGGTCGCCTTCCTGGCGGGCTGCGTCCAGCAAGTTCTGGCTCCCTCAATAAACTGGGCGACTCTGCGCGTCCTGGCCAAAAACGGCGTAGAGGTGGTCATCCCCACCGGGCAGGTCTGCTGCGGCGCGATTCTGATCCACAGCGGTGAGATGGGAGAGGCGCGTAAGCTGGCGCGCACCAATATCAGCCTGTTTCCCGACGACGTCGACGCCATCCTGACGAATGCCGCCGGCTGCGGCTCCGGCATGAAAGAGTATCCCATGCTGTTTGCCGGCGAAGAGGATGAACTCCTGGCGCAGGATTTTTCTACGCGGGTGCAGGATGTCAGTCAATTCCTGGCTGGTCTGGGGCTGGTATCCCCACCCGGGCTGGCCCAACCCCTCAAGGCGGCTTATCATGACGCCTGCCACCTGGCGCATGCCCAGGGCATCACCGAAGCGCCACGCCGCCTGTTGGGCGAAATCCCCAACCTGGCCCTGGCGGAGATTCCCGATGGCGGCCTGTGCTGCGGCTCGGCGGGTACCTACAATCTGGAGCAGCCGGAGATTGCCCGCATACTCGGTCGGAATAAAGCAAAAAACATTCTCGCTACCGGAGGACAGGCGGTTATTGCCGGCAATATTGGCTGCATGGTGCAGATCCAGAAGCATCTTCAGGCCTCCGGACAGGCTCTACCCGTCTATCACACCTTCGAGATCCTGGATTTAGCCTACAACGCCTGATCAGCGCGTTTCTCCGCACCATTTCCATTCGCCGTCCTCCCACGCTACCCGGTAGGCACCGAGCGGGAATTCGCTCTGTTCTGTGCCATACGCCGCCACGATCTTTCCCCGGCAGCGCACGATCGATCCGTCGCCGTCTTTACGGCAATCCATCCCCTCCAGGTGGGCCTGGCTCACCCCTGAAAAAGATCGCACCTCTCGCTCGATTTTGTCCTGCATGGCGCTGCACAGCAGCCGTTGGAGTGTTTGCCGGTCCCCTGTAACTTTAGCTGTCAGGTAGCGCTCCACCGCCACTGCCGGGTCACTCATGCTCTGATCACATGCAGCGAGAAGCGAAAATAAAAAGAGTGCAGCAAGCACCCTAGCCGCCATCCATCACCTCGCGCCACACCCGGTCGAGCATCATTAAAGCGGTCAGGTTGTGCAGGCCGTGGCCGGTCAACAACGCATTGGGTAAAGTGTAATCGTGCTCGTAAAAATAGGACATGTGCACCCCGTCCTCACGCAGCCCGTGATCCGGCAGCGCCTGGGCTGCACGGTCAAAATCCCACAATGGCACCTGGCTCTCGGCGGCCACCCGCCGGATAATCTCATTATTGATGTTACTCTCCCCCTCGTTGCGGTCGGCTTTAGTGCCCAGCACGGGGATCACACCCTGCGCCAGGGCATAGTCCACCAGGCGGCGCAAGTTTTTCTCGAAAGATTCCGGCACCCCCACATCGTTTGAGCCCAGGCGGATCAGTACGATGCTCGGCCGCTGCTCGCGCAGCTCGCAAGCGATCAGGGATTCATCCGGCTCGCAGTAAAGCGGATCGGCCCACATCGGGTCGAAGACCGACCAGGAGTGCAGCCCGCGCTGCACCGCAAGCCCCTGGCGGACAAAGGATCCTTGAAAGTGATCGATCACCTCTTGCAGATCGGCATACGGCCCCAGGTTATACGGGCTTTCATCAAAGCGCGCCAGGAAATGTGGGTTTTCGATGGTGCTGTCACCGATTCTTGAAAATGCCCTCGAGTCGTTGCCAAACGCCTGGCCCAGCTGGTACACCTGGCGCATTTGGGCAATTACCGCCGGCGGCAGGACAATGATCTCATCCAGCGGCACTCCGTTCAGGCTTTCACCAGCCGGAAGGTTGGCCGTTGCTCTCGGCTGAGAAGCGGTCGGCGCCATAATTGCCGATGCAGGGGTCGCTGCGCCGCGCGCGGTTGGTGCCCGCGCCGGTGCGCCTGGATTCGTCAGCGCCACAAACAGCGCGGCAACAAATAAGATGAAGAGCAGCAGGAATAATAGCTTGCGATTCATAGGCTTTGGATTTGTCGGGTGGTCCAATCAGAGAATCATACCAGAGATATATCTGGAGAATACCTATCATCTTTTATAATAACTTCGGGCAGGTTTTGGTAGAATGTGATTGTATCGGCCAACCAGGCACCACGTGTAGTGAATGGAAGGAATTGGAATACGCACATGCAGCAATTTGTCGGCTCTCCCAATACCAACCAATCCAGGATATCCAAAGCCCGGGATGATTTCCAGCGCGCCCGCCGCAGGGCAGCGCTGGAAAAGATGCTGGCTTCAGTCACAGGGCAATCCACGAGTCTTTTAGCCTTCCAGCAGGTGCGCGACCAGCTTAAGTTCCGGGGCTCCGTTGAACGCGGCATCCGCGAAATTCCTGTGCACGCTATCATTGGCAGCGTCGGCCGTTACCAAGATTTTTCCCGCTCTTTTCTGCCCACCAATCCCTCCGATGAAGCCCGTTGGGCCAATGTCAAGACCTTCATGGAAGACGAAGGCGCGCCACCGATCGAAGTCTATCAAGTAGGCGATGCATACTTTGTATTGGACGGCAACCACCGGGTCTCGATTGCGCGCCAGACCGGGCTGGAATACCTGCCCGCGCAGGTCACAGAAATCAATACCCGCGTCCGATTCTCTCACCACGACCGTCCCGAGCAGGTGGTGTGTAAAGCCCGCTACGCCGAGTTCCTGGAGCAAAGCCGCCTGGACGAGCTGCGCCCGGGTAGCAACCTGTTCATGACTTTATGCGACCAGTACGACCTGCTGCTCAGCCAGATCGAAGTCCACCGTTTTTTTCTCTTTATGGAACACCAGGAAGAGCTGCCCACTCCACAGGTGGTTGGCGATTGGTACGATATGCGTTACCTGCCAGTGGTCCAGATGATCCGCGAGCAAGGCATCCTGCTCGATTTTCCCGAGCGCACCGAAGCCGACCTGTACATCTTGATTACCGAGCACCGTGTAGAGCTGGAGAATCAGCTCGGGTGGGAGATTGATGCCTCTCACGCTGCGGTGAGCTACGCCCAGAGCAAGGATTCCGGAATAGGCGACCGCTTGATGGGTACGGTACTCCCGCAGGCGCTCCGCAGCGGGCCTACGGCCGGCCAATGGCGCAAGCAAAGGCTGGCAAAAAAGGATAAGCCCGCCTTATTTATCGATATCCTGGTAGCTTTGCAAGAGCTGCCGGCCGGCTGGAATGCAGTCGATCATGCCATCCTGGTAGCGCAGCGAGAGGTTGCCCGGCTGCGTGGGCTGCAGGTGTCGGCCGGCTCTCCTGCGACCGGCCATCCGCCAGGAGAAGACGAGCGCCATGAGTTCGAGCGGCGCTGCCGCCTGGCCAGTATCCGGGCGGATTTCACCGCCGAAACAGGCCTGCCTGCCAGCCGCATCTCGCAGCGCGCCGCCTGGGTGGACCTGCTGGTACTCCCCTTGCCGCCTCCCGGCGCACTTCCAGCTGGAGCCGATCAGGCTGATGTTTTCGACCAGGTCCTGCACACCAGTGCCCGACCAATCCTGGTTATACCCGCTGGTGCCAAGTCTCCTCTGGACCGGGCAGTGCTGGCCTATGATGGCAGCCCTAAAGCCGATGAGGCGCTGTACGCCGCGGCTTACCTCGCCCTGCGCTGGGAGTTGGAGCTGGTGGTCGTCTCCGCAGGATCAAAGCCCGGCGCAGAGGAAGCGCTCCACAAAGCTCGCACCTACCTGATGGAGTTCTTGGTGGAGGCCGAATATGTCAAACATCCTGATTCAACTCCTCAGGCAATCCTGGAAACTTCCTCAGACAATGCCGCTAACCTGATTATCATGGGCGGGCACGGGCAGCGCCCGTTGATGCATAGGCTGCTCGGCAGCACCGTCCATGCTGTCGTGGGACAATCGAAAGTCCCAGTGCTGATTTGTTGTTGACCCTCGATTCATTGCCAAATACGATAAACCGTGGTATAAATAGAACACTAGTTCTATTTATACCACGGTTTTCTAAGGCATTGGATGAGTCATGTTCGGCGGCAAAGTTAACGGCCTGACAATTGTATCAGTGGCTTTCCTGATCTTCCTGATTTACCAGGTGCTCCCCGACCGGTCGAGCGCAGCAATCGACCACCCGCAGCAGCTGTCTGACACGGGCCGTCAGCTTGAGGACGCCCAGGATATTTCCGCTCCTCAGGCAGAAGATGTCTCTGAGGCATCCAGCGACCCCGATAGTGTGGCCGCACCCTATGCCGAGTATGCTCTCACCCAGGGGCTGCACGGCTATTCATACGGTCACATGGCTATCGACCTGGCAGCCGGCAAAGGCGCCGCCATCCTGTCGCCCATCAACGGCGTGGTCACGGAGAAATATATCGATCAGTGGGGCAATCCAACCCTGGTAATTGAAAATGACCATTACCGGGTGCTGCTGCTGCACGGTAAGTATTCCGCAAGCGTTAACGATGTCCTGGAGATCGGCGCTAAGGTTGGCAAAGAAAGCAATCAGGGCTATACGGTCGATTACCAGGGCAACCCATGCTACAACCGCGACTGCGGCTATCACACCCACCTGAATATTTACGATAAATACCTGAGTATCAATGTCAACCCCCTGGACCTTTTTTCTCCCTGAGGTCTTATCGATATGACCAGTAATAGGCCTGTTCGCCGCTGCCCAACAATGCCAGGAACCCCAGGCTGGTCGGGTCGCCACACACATAAAAGGCATTCCACGGGTCCTTCAAGGCCTGGGTATTCCACCAGCGTGGGCCAGAGTCCGGCATGTCAACTTCATCGAAAGATACCGGGGAACACAGCGCAGCAAAGCTTTCCACCGCCTCCAGGGGAAAGTCGAACGAAACCCATATCTGGTTGCTGTCTTCTGCGCGCACTGCGCGAATGTTGGTGGCTGTGTCCGGGATCACCGCCGGCAGCCGGCCGTTGGCGAACCCGCCGGATTGAAGCGCCTGGGCATACGTGGCGTAGCTGTCTTCCGGCAGCTGGCTGCAGCCTGCCACCGGGATGAGCCCCAGCCCCAACAGAAGCACTATCCAAAAGCGGCGTGTTATCGCCGTAAATGTACGTCTCATGAATTTGAATTATACTTTAGCCTGTACTGGTAAATGAGCGTGAATGAACAAGGGTATCGATTGAGTTTGGCAGCCATTCATGCCAGGTTTCTGGTAGTGATCCTGCTCGCGGGCCTGTTGGGGCTTTTCTTTACCACACCCACCAAAGCATCTCAGGATAGCTCGTGGATCCCTCCCGGCTTTCGGCTGTTGCGCTCCGAGAATGGCGTCGAGTTATATCAAAAAGATTACTCCGGCGGCAACCCGGATTACGTCCAGGTGGTTAACTTGCGCCGGGGGGCAAAAATCGTCCTACTCCATGGGAACATCAGCAGCCAGGGCGTCGGTAAAGGCATGTTTGGCGGCGATGATCCGCGCATTTTATCCCGCTCGCTGCAATCCTACTGGCAGGAGCTTTCCACTACCTACGACGGCGCTTTTTGCATCAGCAACGGGCAGTTTTTTTACATGCTGGAAAGCCCTACACGGCTGCCCTTCTCCCTTAAGGTGGATGGCAAGGTCATCAGCGATGGTTACGATAAGAGAAATTTCGTCGAACAAAAGCTGATGCTCGAGCTGTGGGATACCTATGCCCGCATACAACCCCTCACCCGGCAGGCGCTGTATGCTTCCTCTGCCCCCAATATCGTGGCAGGCCTGGACGAGGAAGCCCGTAAGCGCATCGACCACTACGTGGCCCGCACCTTCATCGGGCTGGTCGATCGTGACGGGGACCGGCGGCACGAAATCGTACTGATCTTTAACACCCTCACCGCCCGCCAGAAGGACGCCGCCCAGGTGCTGCGCGAGTTCGGCGCCGACCAGGTTATGATGCTGGATGGGGGCGGCTCGACCCAGCTGCTCTGCCAGGGCAAGGATATCATCGCCTCCGAGCGCCTCATCCCCCAGGCACTGGGCGTGGTTGCCGGAGATGAGAAGGGTCTGCTGGCTGCTCTTGGCTCCCGGCAGGAGCCAGAAGACCAGGACGAGCCTGAGGCGGTTGCAGAAAGCAGCTCAGATGAGCCTGAGCGGTCCCTCGCATCCGCCGATCAGCCTTCGAAGAACTCGGCCAACGACTCTCAAGCCGGGGGAGATTTGTCCGCCCTGGCCTGGGTGCCGGTCGTCATGGCCCCCATCGGGCTGATCCTGTTTCTGCTGATCAAAAGCCGCTCGGCTAATCGAGAAGACTATTAGCCTGGAAGGTTACTCTACCGTCACGCTCTTGGCCAGGTTGCGCGGCTGGTCGACATCCAGCCCGCGCAGCGCTGCAATATGGTAAGCCAGCATTTGCAGCGGGATGACGGTAATCGCCGGGCTGAGCAGCCAGGGCACTTCCGGTACCCACAATACCTGGTCGGCAAGCTCTGCAGTGCGCTCGTCCCCGTCAGTCGCCACCGCAATCACCAACCCGCCGCGCGCCTTAGCTTGCTCGATCTGGCTGACCATCTTCTCATACCAGGGATCGCGTGGCGCAATCACCACTACCGGCATGCTGCGGTCGATCAGGGCGATTGGCCCATGCTTCATCTCCCCGGCCGGATAGCCTTCGGCATGGATATAAGACAGCTCCTTCAGCTTCAACGCCCCCTCGTAAGCCGTCGGCATATTAATCCCGCGCCCCAGGTACAGGCAGTGGTTGACATTCAGCAGGAAGCGCGCCACCTGCTCCACGTCCGCTTCCCGGTCCAGGCAGCGCCCGGCCAGGTCGGGAATCAGGCGCAGGTCCCGCACCAGCCGCCGGCGGGCAGCCTTGTCCAGCGTGCCGCGCAGATCAGCCAGGTAAATCGCCAGCATGTACAGGTCCACCAGCGGCGCGGTGTAAGCCTTGGTAGAAGCGACACCGATCTCCGGGCCGCTCTGCATGGAGATGTAGCCGTCCGCCAGCCGCATAGCCTGGGAGCCAATGGCATTGACAATCGACCACACCACCGCTCCCTTGCGCCGCGCTTCTTCCATCGCCGCCAGCGTGTCGGCCGTCTCGCCAGACTGGCTGATAGCCAGCACAACCGTGTTGGCGTCAATAATTGGGTCCCGGTAGCGGAACTCGGAGGCAATATCCACTTCCACCGGCAGGCGGGCGATGTGCTCGATCAGCACCTTGCCCACCATCCCGGCATGCGCCGCCGTACCGCAGGCGGTGATGACAATCTTTTGGATGCGTTTGGCTTTTTCGACCGTCAGGTTCAACTCCGGCAGACGGATGCCGTGCCCATTTTTAAAGTCCACGCGCCCGGCGATGGTATCGGTTAGTGACCGCACCTGCTCGTGGATTTCCTTTTCCATAAAATGGCGGTACTCGCCTTTTTCAGCCGACACTGGGTCCCAGGCCACGCTGGTAATCTGGAAGTCCAGGGGTTTTCCATCCAGGGTCTTCACCGCCAGGCTGTCTCGCCGGATCACGACCATTTGCCGTGATTCAAGAAAAACAACTCGCCGGGTATGCTCCAGGATTGCCGGCATGTCCGAAGCAACAAACATTTCGCCATCCCCGACCCCCAACACGACTCCACCGGCATTGCCGATGCGCGCCGCTACAATCTTATCCGGCTCTTGCCGCGAAAATACCACAATGCCGTGCGCGCCTTTCAGATGTCGGAATGCCAGGCGGGCGGCTTCCTCCAGGCTGCTTTGGCTGGAGAGATAGCGCTCTATCAGGTGTACGATGACTTCCGTATCCGTGTCCGACTTAAATTCCACCCCCTCCGCGCCCAGCTCTTCACGCAGCTCCAGGAAATTCTCTACGATGCCGTTGTGCACCACCACCACGTCACCGGTCATTCCCAGGTGAGGGTGGGCGTTGCGCGCACTGGGTTCACCATGCGTCGCCCAGCGCGTATGTCCGATCCCCAGGCTGCCATGTACCGGTTGATCGTCCACCAATGCCGCCAGGCGGGCCAGTTTGCCGGCATCGCGACGCAACTCGATCACGCCATCCTGCAGCACAGCCAGCCCTGCCGAATCGTAACCACGGTATTCCAGCCGTTTCAGGCCGTTCAAGATGATCGGGGTCGCATCCCGCGGCCCGATATAACCAACGATTCCACACATAGTGAGACTCCCTCCGCTTTGAGGAGATAGGTTGCAAATCGCATACCACCGGGGTGACTCCACCCGGTCGATCCGATTCGCACCATGTGCCACGCCCGCCGCTTTGTCTGCCCGGTCGCCCGGCCAGCCTTACCTGGCGGTTTTCTTTTGGAGGGAAAGAGATCGGACTGTGGCGGTCCGGAGGGCTTCCGCTGATCTTTCGATTTTCCCGGGCAAATCACCGCTGCCCGGTTGGCCGGCGCTTGCGAGCCGGAACCCTCATCCTCGTCACCTGGAAAGTTATCTCCAGGCCATGCGCTATCTTCCCCGGTCGAACATTCCTTGCTGCCACCTCATTCCTGAGGAGTAAATTATTATACCCTTAATTCTATGCGCCGATTTCTAAGCCAGGGAGATAGTATAATTATTCAGCCCTGGGTTTCAGGGCTAACGCAGAATTCCATGCCGCGTGGATCGACCCGGCCGGTAATCTTGCGCATCAATCTGGAGATCCGTCATCTTGAAAAACCGCCAGCCAAATTCTCGCCACTGTTTCGTGTGCGGCGTCACAAACCCCATTGGACTGCATTTAAAATTTTATGAAACTGCCCCCGGCCAGGTCGAGGCCTGGGTCACCCTGCCCGACCAATACCAGGGCTATCCTGGCATCGTGCATGGCGGAATCGTTGCCTCTATGCTGGATGAGACCGCCGGACGTGCCCATATGGGACCTGCTGAAAGCCCGCGTTTCATGTTTACTGCCCGCCTGGATGTACGTTACCGCAAGAATGTTCCCACCAACCAGCCCCTCCGCGTCATCGGGCAGGCCGGGCCAACCCGGACACGTTCTGCCGCTGCCACCAGCGCTATTTATGACCAGGAAGGCGTTTTACTTGCGGAAGCGGAAGCCGTACTGGTTGATATTCCCGAGGGCATGATCGGCGGCGTCGATTTGGAAGCCTTGGGATGGAAGGTTTACCCGGAAGACTGACCACGGCGATCGTTGTTGCCGTCCTGCCCGTAAGGAGACTTATGAAAATCATCGAATATCATCGCCCGGAACAGCTCGAACAGGCCCTTGCTCTCTTGCAGCGGCAGGACCCGCGCACGTTACCCCTGGGCGGCGGAACCTGGTTGAACCAGCCCGGCGGCGATCCGGTTGCAGTTGTCGATTTACAATCCCTGGGTCTGGACGAGCTGCAGCGCCAGGGGCAGTTCCTGCAGCTTGGCGCCGCCCTCCGGCTGCAAAGCCTGCTCGAGCAGACGGAGTCGCCCGCCCTGGCGGATGTCATCCGCCATGAAGCCACCTACAACCTGCGCCAGGCCGCAACCGTTGCCGGGACTCTGGTGGCCGCCAACGGCCGTTCGCCTTTTGCTGCCGCCTTCCTGGCCTTAGAAGCCTCCGTGCACCTCATGCCCGATGAGCAAGATGTCGGCTTGGGCGACCTGCTGCCTTTGCGGAGCGAACGCCTGCGAGGCCGGTTGATCACCCGCATCACCATCCCCCTCAACACTCGCCTGGCTTACGAGTACATTGCCCGCACCCCAGCCGACCAGCCTATCGTCTGCGCCGCGCTGGCCGCCTGGCCTTCCGGTCGCCTGCGATTGGCTTTAGGCGGCTTCGGTGCCACGCCCGTCCTGGCTTTCGATGGCACCGAAGCGGACGGGCTCGCCAGCGCTGCTCAGAGCGCCTACGACCAGGCCGCCGACCAGTGGGCGTCCGCCGCTTACCGCCGGGAGATGGCCGGCGTGCTGGCCACAAAATGCCTGGCTGCGATCCAGGCTTGATTGAACGACTAAAATATTCACAGGAGACGATCTGTTTATGGAAACTTATGGGTTTGAGCTGGTAAGCGAGCAAGACATTCACGAATTGAACAGCAAAGTACGGTTGTATCGGCACCGGCAAACCGGCGCCCGGCTGCTTTCGGTGGAAAACAGCGACGAGAACAAGGTGTTCGGGATTACCTTGCGTACCCCGCCGGAAGACTCAACCGGCCTGCCACATATAATGGAACATGCCGTGTTGTGCGGCTCGCACAAGTACCCGCTCAAAGAGCCCTTTGTCGAGCTGCTCAAAGGCTCGCTCAACACATTCTTGAATGCCTTCACATATCCCGACCGCACTTGCTACCCGGTTGCCTCCCAAAATCTGCAAGATTACTACAACCTGGTGGATGTGTATGTCGATGCGGTCTTTTTCCCGCTCATTCCACCGCAGACCCTGCAGCAAGAAGGCTGGCATTACGAGCTGGAAAGCCTGGAAACGCCATTGACTTATAAAGGCGTAGTATTTAATGAAATGAAAGGCGCCTATTCCTCACCGGAAAACTTGCTGGCCCGCTACAGTCAGGAAGCGCTCTTCCCCGACACACCCTACGGCGTCGATTCGGGCGGCGACCCGCAGGTCATCCCGGACCTGACTTACACCCAGTTCAAATCCTTCCACGAAACCTATTATCATCCCTCCAACGCTTACATCTTCATGTACGGGGATGACGACCCGCAGACCCGACTGCAGCTGATGAGCGAGTACCTGCAGCCATTTACCCGCCGGCAGGTCGATTCGGCCGTGCCGCTCCAGCCGCCATTTGCAGCGCCGCGTTCCATCAACGTGCCGTATGCTGCCGGCGAAGACAGTGAGAGCAGCAAGGGCTATGTGACGGTCAACTGGCTGCTGGCCGAAAACCGTGATCCAGAAACCATCCTCGGGCTGTCGATCCTCTCCCATATCTTGATCGGCACTCCCGCCTCGCCGCTGCGTAAAGCCCTGATCGATTCCGGCCTGGGTGAAGATTTGGTAGGCAGCGGTCTCGAGCCGGAGCTGCGCCAGGCTTATTTCTCCACCGGGTTGAAAGGACTATCCGTCTCGGATCAGCTTCAGGTGGAGAACGTTGCCGAAGTAAAAGCACTCATCTTCGAGACCTTGGAAAGCCTGGCCCGTGACGGCATCGATCCCGAGACCGTCTTCGCCTCGCTCAATACCACTGAATTCCGCCTGCGCGAAAACAATACCGGTTCCTTCCCCCGCGGCCTGCTGCTCATGCTGCGCGCCCTCACCACCTGGCTGTATGACGGCGACCCGGCTTCGGCCCTGGCGTTCGAGGCGCCCCTGGAAAGCATCAAAGCCCGCCTGAAGGGTGGCCAGCCATATTTTGAAGACCTCATCCGCCGTTACCTGCTCAACAACCCGCACCGCTCCACGGTCGTCTTGCAGCCCGACCCGGGACTACAGGCTCGCCTGGACGCCGCCGAGACCGAACGGCTGGCTGCGGCCCGCCTCGCCATGAGCCCACAGGAGCTGCAAGACATCATCGAGAACGCGGAATCTCTGAAGCGGCAGCAGGAAGCTC
>JBFYSP010000035.1:0-8949 GCA_041301395.1 Anaerolineae bacterium | reverse complement strand
GGGCTCGAGCGTGCTATACTCCATCTCAGATCCTCCTCGGTGTTTTGGCTGTTTGATCACTACCATTTTACCGAGAAGGGTCTTTTTGTCTACCTGTCAAGCTTTCTTGAAATAGCCATAGGGACAATCGGGCCAGTTTGATCAGATATTCTCGCCCAGGAAACGCAGCAGGATTTCTTCAACGAGCAGGGGCTGCTCGAGCATCACCATATGCCCGGCGCCATGGATCACCTCCAGCCGGCCGGCTGGAAGGTTGCGGGCCAGGTGCTCTGCCTGGCTCAAGGGGGTCATTTTATCCTGCTCACCGCAGACTACCAGGGCCGGGCAGTGGATTTCTGCCAGCCGGTCGCTCAGGTCGAAGCTGTTGCAGGCCAGGAAATCGTTGTACAGTACTGCCGGCGGCATCTCGGCCATGCGACGGGCGGCCAGGCGGGTCAGGTCGGGGGGTGCTGAAAGGCTGAACGACCACTGGATCACGGTATCCACCGCTTGCGAAAAGGTCTCCACCTGGGAGGCGCCGGCGATCAGCGCCGGATTGACTTCCAGACGGGCGCTGCTGCCCAGCAGCCCCAGACCAGTGACCAGGTCGGGTCTTTCCAGAGCCAGCCGCATGGCGATGGCGCTGCCCATCGAATGCCCGACCAGCACGGTCTTTTCCAACCCGAGTTTCTGCAGCCAGTCTACCAGCGCGGCCGCATAGGCGGCAATTGTCGGCTGGGGTGAGCCAGCAGATTTTCCATGCCCGGGCAGGTCTGGGGCATACACCCGGTAGCCGGGCAGTCTGCGCAGGTTAAACGGCCAAAACAGGTGGTTTCCGCCCGCACCATGGATCAGCACAATGGCCGGACCTTCTTGCTTTGCGGCCTGCTTATCATGTACCTGAAAGTAAAGGTTGGCAATTACCGGCATACTCAGCGCACTCTTTGCCAGGTGGCTGCCGCAAGGCCGGCCAGCAGCCCGGCCAGCGCCCAGATCGGCCAGGTGTTCAACACGGCGCTGACCTGGGCAGGTGTGAAATCTGGATTGGCATGCCCGTGCATGCCGCTTTTGAATGCCATCAGCAAGAAGACAGCCGGTGTAACGAGCAGCCCGGCGATTAACCCAGCGAGCGGCCAGGTGAACCATTGTTGGCGCATTTTCGCTGGAATCCTGGCACCGGCTGCCAGAGAAGCCAAAATGCAGATTAACACGCCAAACAGGCGCACCCAGGTTGTTCCGTTATCTTCAAATGGAATCCACAAGAGGATGGCAATGCCCAGCAGAATAGCCATTATTTGCGGACCATTCAAGTGAGGCATCTCAACTCTCGTGCATGATCTGAAGCAGGAGTGGCCTGGCTGCCAGGACCGCCCGTGCCCGGTGACTCAGCCGGTTTTTCTGCCCCATTTCCAGCTCGGCCATGGTGTGCTGCATTTCGGGCAGGTAAAAAATCGGATCGTAACCAAAACCACCTGTGCCGCGCTCTTCGGGAATGATCTCTCCCGGGCAAATCCCCTCGGTAAAATTCATTGCGCCGCTGGGACGCACCAGTGCAACCAGGCAGCGAAAACGGGCACGCCAGGGGCGCGGCTGGCCTGCCAGGGCTTGCAGCAGCGCCTGGCGGCGGTCGGCGTCGGTTGCCCCGGGGCGATTGACATAGCGAGCAGAATGCAGACCTGGCGCGCCATTCAGCGCGGCGACTTCCAGTCCGGAATCATCCGCCAGGGTTAGCAGACCACTTTGTCGGGCGAATGCCAAACCTTTCAAGGCTGCATTTTGGGCATAAGTCTCGCCGGTTTCATCTACCTTTAAATCAAGGCCGATTTGTCCCGGAGTAAGCAGGTCGAGGTCAAGGTCTTTCAGCAGGTCGAGGATTTCAACCAGCTTTCCAGGATTATTACTGGCGATCAATAGTTTCGTCATAGAAGTAGTGAGGTGGTGAGTTATGAAATCCGCTATGTTATAATCTGAAAATCTAAAATTATCAACCTCCATATTAACAGGCGTGATGCATTCACGCCTGTGGAGGCGCGATTTCTAACCTGGTACCAGTGGACGGATAGCGTGTCTAATTTACACGACTTTTTCCGGCTCAATGTCGGCTTCATCATCCACGAGACAATAGGCTATAGCCGGGATTTCCCGTTTGAAGCCGCTGCTGTCCAACTGCAGCCTGACCTGGAACTGACCGACCTGGTTGGCGAGGTGCGGGTGACGCGCACCGCTCAAGGCCTGCTGGTACAGGTGAAGATGGAGGCCTGGACCCCGGCCGAGTGCGTCCGCTGCCTGGAAGACTTCAACCAACCCCTACAAATAGGCTTTACCGAGTTATATGCTTTTACACCCAACGCCCTGACTGAGTCGGGACTGTTGGTGCCTGAATCCGGCAAGATTGACCTGGCCCCGCTGATCCGTGAAGAGATGCTGCTCGCTATGCCGATCAGCACGATCTGCCGCAGCGATTGCCAGGGCTTGTGCCCGGTTTGTGGTGAAAATCTGAATCGCGTGCAATGCAATCACGAACCGGAAATAATCGACCCTCGCCTGGAGGTTCTGAAACAACTGCGCGACAAGTATGAATCTCCACCATCCCCATGAGTATGCCGGGTGTTCAGCAATCACCAGTCAATCGCCAGCAGGGAGATTGTGTGATGACAGAGTCACACCGAAGCTCTGAAAAGTGAGAGTTCATGATGCCCATCGAGCGCATCCCCGACCCTATAGATGATGCCTATGGGGAAGATGATGTTGTTCCCGGATTTGGGGAGAACCTTGCCGCGCGCCGGGAAGGGCATGTGAAAAACGCTTACGAATCGCAGGATGACCAGGTGGGGGAGCTGGAAGAAGAGCTGCTGTTTGATAATGAGACAGTAGAAGACCCGGAACCCAGGCCATCCGCCAACCTGGAAAGCATATCCAGCGACGACCCCACCAGCCTGTACCTGCGGGAGATGTCGCTCATCCCCCTGCTCACTGCTGAAGAGGAAGTAGCCCTTGCCAAGCGCATTGAAAGGGCGCGCCTCGCCCGGCGAGAGCTCTCCAGGCCCAACGGCCGTATCGGCCCCAAACATCTGCAAGAGCTGGTTGCGATTGTGGAAGATGGCTTTCAGGCGCGCGATTACCTGATCAAAGCCAATACACGCCTGGTGGTGAGCATTGCCCGCAAGTATATCGGCTATGGCGTAGCTTTTCTGGACCTGATCCAGGAAGGGAACATGGGGCTGATCCGTGCTGTGGAAAAGTTCGAGTATCAGCGCGGCTTTCGCTTCTCAACTTATGCGACCTGGTGGATCCGGCAGAGCATTACGCGGGCGATTGCCGATCAGAGCCGAACGATCCGGGTGCCGGTGCATATGGCCGATCGACTGCGCCAGATTTACAAGTCCTCGCAGGAGATGGAGCAGGAGCTAGGCCGCGCGCCAACTGCGGAAGAGCTGGCGGCATATATGAAGTTGGACGAGGCCAAGGTGCGCTGGATGCTGCAGGTAGCCCAAACACCGATTTCCCTGGAAAGCCCCGTCGGGGACGAAGAAGATACCGAATTGGGAATGTACCTGGAAGACCAAACGACACCCAGCCCGGCGCAGTTGGTTTACCAGAAAATGCTGCGCGAACGAGTGGACGACGTTCTGGCGACGTTGACGCCGCGCGAGGCGCGCATCATCCGGCTGCGGTTCGGCCTGGGCCAGGACCGTTCGTATACGCTGGAAGAAGTTGGCCAAAAATTTGGCCTGACGCGTGAACGTATCCGCCAAATTGAAGGCAAAGCCTTACGCCGCTTACGGCAGCCCTGCCGGGCGCGGCGTTTGAAAGAGTATACGTGATGGCTCTTGACAAAAGCAAGCCGCGGATTTAAACTCGAACTATGGTCGAAAATCCTTGCATCTATCCGGTTAATGGCAAGTCCACGCCCATGATGTGCAGCATGGTCATGCCAGCGCGCGCCGGGAGTCGGGCAGCCATCCCATGCTGGAAGAGTAGCTAAACGCACTCAACAGGAATCATCGGGCTGTCCTGACCGGGCAGCCCTTTTATTTTGCATCAACCATTGACATCATCTTTCTGGAGGTTTTCCATGTCCAAAAATATCCTGGCTGCGGTGGCGTGGCCTTACTCGAACTCACAAATCCACGTTGGCAATATTACCGGGGCATATCTGCCGGCGGATATTTTCTCGCGTTACCAGCGGCTGGCAGGCAATCGGGTGATCATGGTATCCGGGTCGGATGCGCATGGCACGCCGGTCACCGTCCGGGCGGATGCGGAAGGCACCACCTCGCTCCAGGTATACTATAAATACCACAACAGCTTCCTGGAGCTGTTCGAGAAGCTCGGTCTGTGCTATGACCTGTTCACCAGCACCCATACCCAAAATCACTTCAAGGTTTCGCAGTCGATATTCCTGGCACTGCAACACAATGGTTACCTGTACGTGGAGCAGCAGAAGCAGTGGTATGCTCCCTCCCAGGAGCGCTTTTTGCCTGACCGCTACGTGGAAGGCACCTGTTATATTTGCGGTTACACCAATGCCCGCGGCGATCAGTGCGATCGTTGTGGCAGCCTGCTGGATGCAACCCAATTGATCGATCCTCGCTCCAAGATTGACGGTTCCACCCCCGAGATTCGTGAAACCGAGCATTTCTTCCTTGACCTGGGTAAGCTGCAGCCGGCGATTGTCGATTTCCTGCGCCAACGAGAGAGCTATTGGCGGCCGAATGTGATGCGCCAATCCCTGGGGCAGATCCTGGCGGATGCACTGCATGGCCGGGCCATCACCCGCGACCTGGATTGGGGCATTCCCGTTCCGGTGGAGGGCTGGCAGGGCAAGTGCCTGTATGTCTGGTTCGAGGCGGTGATCGGCTACTTGAGTGCAGCCATCGAGTGGGCGCAGCTGGAAGGCCAGCCAGGAGATTGGGAGAACTGGTGGACCAACCCCGAGGCGAAAGCCTATTATTTCATCGGCAAAGACAATATCCCCTTCCACGCAGTGATCTGGCCGGGCGAGCTGGCCGGAGCCGGGGAGGAGTTCGCCGGGATATTTGCCGGGCTGGAAGGTAAACCGCTGGTTTTACCTTATGACGTACCGGCCAACGAGTTTATGAATATGGAAGGCCAGAAAATTTCCGGCAGCCGCAATTGGGCAGTCTGGGGGCTGGATTTCCTCTCGCGCTACGACCCGGATGCCTTGCGCTATTACCTGACAATCAATATGCCGGAGAGCAAGGATACCGATTGGGATTGGGAAGATTTCGTACGGCGCAATAATGACGAGCTGGTGGCTACCTGGGGCAACCTGGCCAACCGGGTGCTGGCATTCGCTTACCGGAACTGGGAAGGAAGAGTGCCCGAGCCTGGTGATCTGCGCCCGGAAGATTTGGCTATCATTGCCACAGTGGAGGCCGGATTTGGCAGTGTTGGCGAACATCTGGAGGGTGTACGGCTGCGGGCTGCCCTGGGCGAAGCCTTACGGCTGGCAGCGGAAGCAAACCGTTACCTGGATAAGGCTGCACCCTGGTTCGAGATCAAATCCGATAGGGAGGCTGCCAGCAAGACCATCTATACTGCCTTGCGCGTCATCGACTCGCTGAAGGTGTTATTTGCGCCTTTCATCCCCTTCTCCAGCGAAAAGCTGCACTTCTACCTGGGTTACACCCAGCCGTTATTTGGGGAGCAGTACATCGATACGGTGGTGGATGATCTTGGCGAACACCGCGTGCTGCGCTACCGGGCAGGATCGGCCAGCGGGCATTGGGAACCCAGCCGGCTGCCCACCGGGCAGATTATGCAGCCGCCCGGGCCGCTCTTCAAGAAGCTGGAGCCTACGGTGGCGGCGGAAGAACGCGCTCGGATGGGGTGAGCCCGGACAGGTACTCATAGAGCAGCCGCAGCGCCTGCTCTGCGGTTTGGGATTTCACCTGCAGCCGACTGCCCGGCCAGAGATACGACCAGGCTGCCAGATAGTCCGACCCGCCGGCGCTGGATGCCGCGGCGCTCAAACCAATCCAGGTTAAACCGACCGGTTTCTCTGGGGTGCCCCCACCTGGGCCGGCAATCCCGCTGACCGCCAGTCCCAGGTTGGCGCCAAATCTCTCCCGCGCTCCCAGTGCCATCTGCAGCACGGTTTCCCGACTCACTGCGCCAAGTTCATCCAGAGTCGTAGGGGAGACGCCCAGCTGGGAGATTTTAATCCGGTTGGCGTAAGCCACCACGCCGCCAAGAAAATAATCCGATGAGCCAGGGATGTCTGTGATGCGGCTGGCGATCAGTCCCCCAGTACAGGATTCGGCCGTTGCCAGCCACAACCCATTTTGGCGCAGCAAATTGCCAACCAGTCCCCCCATATTATTTGTAGTCATCCTGTTATTATAGTGCTACTCGTAAAATAGCGTTGTGTTAAAATATTTTTCCGATGGATGTTTCTGAGCACTTAGCGGCCATCCTGAATACCCTGCCCATCAAACCCGGCTGTTACTTGATGAAAGACGAGGCTGGGAAAGTAATCTACGTGGGCAAGGCGATCAACCTGCGCAATCGCGTCCGGTCTTATTTCCACGCAGCTACCCAACAAAATACTCGCACCAGTCATCTGGTGCGCAATATCTGGGATATCGAATGGATCGTCGTCGGGTCGGAGCTGGAAGCTCTGATCCTGGAGATGAATCTGATTAAAAAGCACCGGCCGCACTACAATGTGCGCCTTAAAGATGATAAGCGCTACCCATACATCAAGGTGCACTGGGCCAGCCCTTATCCCAAGGTGACGGTAACCCGCCAGATGGTGCAGGACGGCTCGCGCTACTTCGGCCCGTATACGGGTGTTTGGGCAGTACACCAGACCCTGGATGTGCTGCGGCGCATCTTTCCCTACCTGACCTGTGACCGGGAGATTACCGGCCAGGATGAGCGCGCTTGCTTGTATTACGATATTAAGCTGTGCAACGCGCCATGTATTGGGGTGGTGTTGCAGGCGGAATATCGCCAGATGATCGACGACCTGTGTTCATTTCTAGAAGGTCGCACCGAGCCAATCATTTCCCGGCTGGAGGCGGAAATGGCGCAGGCGGCTGAAGAATTGCGCTTTGAGCGTGCTGCCGCGCTGCGTGACCAGATCCGGGCTATTGAAAATGTGGTGGAGCGGCAGAAGGTGGTTTCGTCGGATTATATCGACTCGGACGTCCTGGCTCTGGCGCGTTCCAACGGGGATGCCTGCGTGCAGGTGTTCTTCATCCGGGGCGGGAAATTGATCGGCAGAGATTATTTCTTGCTGGAAGGTGCGGCCGACTCTCCGGACGCCACTGTGCTGGCGGAATTCATGAAGCAGTTCTACAACCAGGCTTTGACAGTGCCCCAACAGGTGCTGCTGCCTCACGAGGTCGAAGAAGCCAATATCATCCGCCAGTGGCTCAGCCAGAAGAGCGGGGCCGAGAAAGTTGAAATCCTGGTGCCACGTGAGGGCCAGCAGCATGAATTAATCCAGCTGGCGGCTGAGAATGCCGCCGACACGCTGGCAGCCCTCAAGACCCAGTGGGAGGCGGACCGTCACCGGCAGGAACAGGCCCTGGGTGAGCTGCAGGAGGCATTAAAGCTTCCCGAGCCATTGAACCGGGTCGAGTGCTACGATATTTCTAACACGCAGGGCACCGCTGCTGTGGGCAGCATGGTGGTATTTGAGCAGGGTATCCCTAAGAAGAATCTGTACCGCCGGTTTAACATCCGCACGGTAAGCGGGCCGGACGACTTTGCCAGCATGGAGGAAGTACTCACCCGGCGCTTTAACCGCTGGAAAGCAGCCCAGGAAGCGGAGCAAGTGCCTGGGAAGAAAACAGACCAGGCTTTCTCTCGCCTGCCCGATCTGCTGATGGTGGATGGCGGCAAAGGGCAGCTCGGGCGGGCGGTGGGTGTCCTGGAGCGGTTTGACCTATCGGGAGTTGTGCCGGTGGTGGGTCTGGCGAAACAAAATGAGGAGTTATTTGTGCCGGGTAACACGCATTCCATACTGCTGCCGCGCCATTCGCAGGGTCTTTACCTGGTACAGCGCATCCGGGATGAGGCCCATCGCTATGCCATCACCTCGCACCGCAACCTGCGCACCAAGACCGGGCTTGCATCCCGCCTGGATGTGATCCCTGGGATCGGCCCGGCGCGGCGTAAAGCCTTGCTGACGAAATTTGGGTCTGTGGAAGCCATCCAGGAAGCGCCGCTGGAAGAGCTCACTGCGGTTCAGGGGATTACACCGGAGCTGGCGCAGGCGATTAAAGAACATTTAGAGTAACTGGATTGAGTCTCCGATGCAGAGTATAATGTCACCCGTCAAGAAGAGGAAAGCATATGGCGAAGAAAAAACAGCTCACAAAATCCGAATTGAAAAGCCTGCGGGCCCAACAAATTCTTTTCATTATCATCAGCCTGATGATTATTTTTGCTATGGTGATGTCTTTAGTGAGTAATTTGTAAGCTGCGGACGATACCATGCTCGTCCGCTTTTATGCAACTTTGCGATCGATGATCGGCCAGCGGGAGGTGGAAGTCTTGCTGCCAGATGGCGCTCTGGTGCGGCAGCTGGTGGGCGAAATCGTGACCCTGTACCCGGCGCTGCGTCAGGAAATGCTGGATCAAAGCGGAAACTTGCAGAGTCACATTCACATTTTCATCAACGGCCGCGATATCACCCATCTGGAAAATCAAATCGACACCCGGCTGTCACCTGGGGATGTGATCAGCATCTTCCCTCCGGTTGGGGGTGGGTAGTAACTCCTGGGCTTCTGAGAAGACCAATAAACTTATAGCAAATTCACCTGTTCTGCTTGATATAATCCATGAGCACGAACAATAATCCATTTATTAAATTTTCATCCGTAGGTTCTTGCACAGGGAGATTCACCATGTCTGATTCACCCACGGTTCCCGGGAGCGAATTGCGCATCGACCTGGAGGCCAAAGAAATATCGGTCGCTCCAGGCAGCAGCGTAC
>JBFYSP010000020.1:0-4697 GCA_041301395.1 Anaerolineae bacterium | reverse complement strand
CAAGGTTTAGCCATCCCGGGCTTATCGCCAAACGAGTTCGCCAAACGTATTTGGCTCATGTAACTATGTTGTTAAGGTGCAATGTGCAACTGACTAATTCATATTTCGTGTGGTTCGTGGTAGATCAATAGAAAAACCGGCAACCCTTTCGGGCCGCCGGTCTTTTATCAGAAAACTACTCTTCTTACTCAGCCTTGAAAGCGGCTTGCAGCGCAGCTTCCTGCTCGGCGCTCAGGTTGCTGGAGATCACTTCGGCATCGAATTCCTTCAGCGTGCCCAGCACCTTGTCCGTCACCGCGTTCTGGGTCATCAGGAACAGGGCGCTGGTGCCTTCCACCACGGCGGCCTTGGTCTTATTGATGAACTCGTCGTCGATGCCGTAGTCGGCCATCTTACCGCCCAGGGCGCCGAAGGCCGCGCCTATGGCCAGGCCCAGGAAGGGCACGAAGAACAGCATGCCGAACAGCATGCCCCAGAAAGCGCCATCCAGCGCGCCGATGCCGGCCATGTTGGCCAGCTGCTGAGTCTTAGGCTTGTCCTTGCCTTTCGGCCAGGTGACGATGGCGGCATCCTGCAGGGTGATCAGCTGCTGCTTGGAAAGCTCCTTGACATGCTCGAGCAGTTTGCCGGCCCCTGCGGGATCGTTGAATTTGAAAACGGAAAGTGTAGCCATAGGTTGCTCCTTGAAGTGAATTTGGGTTAATTGGGATATCTTCCACCCGTTTGGTTTCCAGGATTATACCAATGCACATCCTGTGAACCGGCTGGTCTCATGCAATTATTAATTCCCGGCCCCGCGCCTTCCGGTCTTGCGATCTAGAAAAAGCCGTGAGAATTGGGTTTTCCCCTATTGACTCGCCAACCCATTCTAGGTATACTCAATCCAAAGGAAATGAACGAACGTTCACTTGCTTTCCTTGTATGGTTCAGACATTTTGCCACCAGGACACACCCCTATGAGCGACTCCCCCACTAAAGGCGAACAAACCAGGCAGGCCATCCTGGATGCGGCCTCCAGCCTGTTCATCGAACAGGGCTTTCACGGCACCTCCATGCGCCAGATTGCCGCCCGGGCGGGCATCACCGTCGGCGGGATCTACAATCACTTCGAGGGTAAAGAGCAGATTTTTGACACCGTCCTGCTGCAAAAGCATCCCTATCGCCGCATCCTCGCCATCCTGGACGGCATGCCCGCCGCAAATGTGGAAGATTTCGCCCGCAGCGCCGCCAACGCCGTCATCGCCGAGCTGGGCAGCCGACCTGAATTCCTCAACCTGGCCTTCATCGAGCTGAGCGAGTTCCGCGGCAAGCATGTTCCCACCGTTTTTCAGGCCATCTTCCCGCAGATCCTGCCGCTGGCGGGCCGCCTGCAAGGCCTGCCCGGCGAGCTGCGTGACCTGCCGCCGGCGGCCATCGTCCTGTCATTTGCCGGCGTCTTCTTTGCCTACTACCTGGCGGATGCACTCACCGCCTCCGAGGAGCTGCGCATGGCCGACCAGGTGACCCTGGAGCAGTGCCTGTCCATCTTCCTGTATGGCATCTTGAAAGCTTCTTGATAAAGGAACAGCCATGAGCTCACGCCTGATCTCCCTCATCCGCAAAGAGTTCATCCAGCTGTGGCGCGATAAGCGCCTGCTGGCCCTGATCGTGGTGCTGCCCCTGGTGCAGATGGTCCTGCTGGGCTACGCTTTCAACAACGACATCCGTGATATGCCCATGGCGGTCTTCGATCAGAGCCATACTGCCGAGTCGCGCGCCCTGCTGGAAGCCTACCAGGCCACCGACTTTTTCCAGCTGGCCTACGCAGTCGGCTCGGATGCCGAGCTGCAGCAGCTGATCGAGGAGAACCGCGTCGCCGCGGCGCTGGTCATCCCGCCTGATTACGCCGCCCAGCGGCAGCGCGGCCAGGCGGATGTCGCTTTCATCCTGGATGGCTCGGACGCCTCGCGCGCCGCCACCGCCCTTTCGGCAGCCCAGCTGATCGCCCAGAGCCACGCCACCGGGCTGCTGGTCGAGAAGCTGCAGTCCAGCGGGCTGGGCCTGAAGCTGCAGCCGCCGGTGGAGGTGCACACCACGGTCTGGTACAACCCGGACATGATCTCGTCCTATTTCATGATCCCCGGCGTGATCGCGATGATCCTGTTTGCGATTACCGCCATCCTGACCGCCTCGTCGGTAGTGCGCGAGCGCGAGCGCGGCACCATCGAGCAGCTCATCGTCACCCCCATACGCCCTTGGGAGCTGGTGGTCGGCAAGATCGTGCCTTACGTGATCATGAGCCTGTTCGCCGCTTTCGAAGTCATCGCCCTGGGGCACTGGTGGTTCGGCGTGCCCATTCGCAGCTCGCTGCTGGTTATCGCCCTGGTGTGCGCCCTGTTCCTGCTCTCCGGGTTGGGCATCGGCCTGCTGGCTTCGACCATCGCCAACACGCAGCAAGAAGCCACCCTGACCGTGTTCATGACCCTGCTGCCCGGCATCTTCCTCTCCGGCTTCCTCTTCCCGCTGGACAATATGCCCCGGTTTTTGCAGCTGATCTCCTATGCCATCCCCATGCGCTATTTCCTGCAGATCATTCGGGTGCTGCTGCTCAAAGGCGTTGGCCTGGCGAGCGTGCGCGCCGACGTGTTCGCCATGCTGGTGTTTGGCATCGGCATCATGGCCCTGGCGGCCCGCCGTTTCCGCAAAAGCCTGGACTGATCCTGATCTCCTTTGGAGGGACTTATGCACACCATCGACAAACGCAAACGCATCCTTATCCCAGTCGTCCTGCTGGTAGTGATCGGGCTGGCGGCCTGGTATTTCATCGACAAAGGCAACAGCGCCGCCGAAAGCACGCTGTCGCAGGCTTCCGGCACGGTCGAAGCCACCACCATCAGCTTGGCGTCCGAGCTGGCCGGCCGGGTGGCGGAAGTGCTGGTGGAGCAGGGTGATGCCGTGCAAGCCGGCGATCCGCTGTTCCGGCTGGATAGCGAGATGCTCCAGGCGCAGCGCCGGCGGGCCGCCGCCGCCTTCGATTCCGCTCAGGCTAACCTGGCCACCGCCGAAACCGGGCTGGCCGCCGCCGAAGCAGCCCGCAATAGCGCTGCAGCCGGCCTGGAAGCCGCTGAAACAGCCGCCACAGCCGAACGCCTTCCGGTGCAGAAAACCCTGGACGAGCTGAATATCAATGCCGCTGCGGCGCGTGGCGAGGCGGCGCGCAGCGTGGCAAGCGCCAACCGGGCTGTGCGGGATGCCGATTACAACCTGGATAACTTCACGGTTTCCTCGCTGCAGAAGAATCTGACGCCCTCTGCAGGACTGGCCCTGACCCAAAAACTGCTCGACGAAGCCCGTACCGCCTTCGAGCCTTACCGCTTCTACCCCGAAAGCGACGAGCGCCGCGAGGAGCTGAAAACCACCCTGGACGAAGCGCAGAGCGAATACGACAGCGCCGTGCGGCGCATCGAGCTGGTGGCTGCGCTGGAAGCGGCTCAGGCCCGCCTGAGTAAAGCCGAGGACGATCTGGCGAAGCTGCAAGACGGCCCCAACCCGCAGGATGTTGCCATTCTGGAGGCCCGTCTGGCTGCCATCGACGCCGCCCCGAAGCAGGCCGAAGCCGGGCTGGAAGCCGCCCAGGTGGGCATCGAGGCGGCCAAGGCGCGCCTGCAGGTGGCCAGAACCGCCGTGGCGCAGGCCCAGGCCGAGCTGGATTTGATCGAGGTGCAGGCCGGCAAGCTGGTGGTGAAGTCGCCCATCGACGGCGTGGTGCTGACCCGCTTTGTGGAGCCCGGCGAGGTGATCCAAGCGGGAGCGGCGGTGATGACCGTCGGGCAGCTTTCCCCGTTGACGATTACCGTCTACATCCCCGAAGACCGCTACGGCGAGGTCGCCCTGGGGCAGACTGCCCAGGTGACGGTCGATTCCTTCCCCGGCCGGCAGTTCCCGGCGACCGTGGTGCGCATCGCCGACCAGGCGGAATTCACCCCCCGCAACGTGCAGACCGTCGAAGGCCGGCGCAACACCGTCTTCGCCATCGAGCTGAGCCTCGCCAATGCCGATGGGCGGCTCAAACCCGGCATGCCCGCCGACATAGACTTCACCCAGTAGCTCCTGCCGCATGCAATCACTGGTCGAGGCTTCCCATCTTTCCCGCCGCTTCGGCGCCAAACTGGCCGTGCAGGACGTCAGCTTTCAGGTGGCGCCCGGAGAAATTTACGGCCTGGTCGGCCCGGACGGCGCCGGTAAAACCACCACGCTGCGCCTGCTGTGCGGCGCATACCACCCCACTCCGGGGGGCGAGCATCCCACGCAAATCTACATCGGCGGCTACGATATCCAGCAGGCGACAGAGCAGGCCCGGGCGCAAATCGGCTACCTTTCGCAGCGCTTCTCGCTGTACGATGACCTGACCGTGCTGGAAAACATCCGCTTCTTCGCCGAGCTGCGCGGCCTGAAGGCCAATGAGTGGCGGCCGCGCTGCATGCAGATCCTGGATTTTGTCGGGCTGGCCGGCTTCAAAGACCGCCTGGCCAGGCAGCTTTCCGGCGGTATGAAGCAAAAACTGGGACTGGCCTCCGCCCTGGTGGCCAAACCGCGCGTCCTGCTGCTGGATGAACCCACCACCGGCGTGGACCCGGTGACGCGCCAGGATTTCTGGCAGCTGATCATCCACCTGGTATCCAACCCACCGGACGAGCGCGGCGTATGCGTGGTCATTT
>JBFYSP010000280.1:0-3088 GCA_041301395.1 Anaerolineae bacterium | reverse complement strand
ACCCTTGATGAGCAAGTGCAGGTCGAGGTGAGTGAAACTGCTCCGATACCTGCCCCTGTGCCGGAGGTGCGCCCGGCTGCAGCAGCCTGGAAAGGCGAGCCGGCTGCGCTGGATGCGCAGGTGACGGTGCTGCCCGGCATTGGCCCAAGGCATGCTCAAACCCTGGCGCGACTGGGCATTCACACCTTGCGTGATATGTTGTATTACTTCCCGCGCCGCTACGATGATTATTCGCGACTGAAACCGATTAACCGTTTGCAGTATGGCGATGAAGTAACCGTGATTGGTACGGTGCAGAGTGTGGGTGTACGCTCGCTGCGCAACGGGCATACCCAGATGGTCGAAGCGGTGGTCAGTGATGGGACTGCGGCGCTACGGGTGACCTGGTTTAACCAGGCCTGGGTCAGTAAGCGGCTGCAATCTGGGCACCCGATCTCATTATCGGGAAAAGTGGACCAATACCTGGGCCGTCTGGTGATGAATAACCCGGAATGGGAGCCTATCGAACAGCAGCAGCTGAGCACCAATCGCATTGTCCCGGTGTATGCTCTGACTGCCCAGATCACCCAGCGCTGGCTGCGCAAGACGATGAACGAAGTGATCATGTACTGGGCGCCGCGCGTCCAGGACCCCTTGCCTCCGGAGGTTGCCCGCTCGGCAAGGCTGATTGACCTGCCTTCCGCAATCATCCAGATGCATTTCCCGGACTCCTGGGAAGAGCTGGAGAATGCTCGCCAGCGCCTGGCTTTTGACGAGATATTCTTGCTGCAAATTGGTGTTTTGCAACAAAAACGCGCCTGGGAGGAACAGACGGCGCGCGTCTTCGAGACAGAAGATGCCTGGTTGGAAGAACAGGTGGCTGGATTACCCTTTCCACTTACCGGCGCACAGCAGAAAGCCGTGGCCGACCTGCGCGGCGATCTGGTCAGCGGGCGACCGATGAATCGCCTGCTGCAAGGGGATGTCGGCTCAGGGAAGACCGTGGTAGCTGCCCTGGCGATCGGCATGGTAGTACGGCACGGCGCTCAAGCGGCGCTGATGGTGCCGACCAGCATCCTGGCGGAGCAGCACTATAAGAACCTGCTGGGCACGATGACTGGAAAGCCGGCGCCGTCCGAAGATGGGGTCGAAGCGCTGCCTCCCATGCTTCAAGATTGGGAGATCCGTCTGATGATTGGCGCTACGCCGGAAGCTGAGAAGAACGACATCCGCCGCGGGTTGGCCGAAGGCTGGATTAAGCTGGTCATTGGCACGCATGCACTAATCGAAGAGCCGGTGCAGTTTGCCAACCTCCAGCTAACAATTATTGACGAGCAGCACCGCTTTGGGGTAGAGCAGCGTGCCGCACTGCGTGCCAAGGGCGAAAACCCCCACCTGCTTGTGATGACTGCGACGCCGATCCCACGCTCGCTGGCATTGACTGTGTACGGCGACCTGGATTTGACGGTGATGGATGAGATGCCTGAAGGTCGCCAGCCGGTGTCTACGCATGTGCTGGCGCCGCGCGAGCGCGAAAGAGCTTATGCTTTGATCCGCTCCCAGGTCAAGCTGGGGCGGCAGGCATTCATTATCTACCCTCTGGTGCAAGAGAGCGAGAAAACTGAGGCGATGGCTGCTGTAGAAGAGCATGCCCGCCTGCAATCGGCCATCTTCCCGGATCTGCAGCTTGGGCTGCTGCATGGGCGGCTCAGCCTGGATGAAAAAGATGACGTCATGCGCCGTTTCCGCGATCGAGACGTGCATGTCCTGGTGGCTACTTCGGTAGTGGAAGTGGGCTTGGATGTTCCGAATGCGACCGTGATGCTGATCGAAGGGGCTAACCGCTTTGGGCTTTCGCAGCTACACCAGTTCCGCGGCCGGGTGGGGCGCGGCGGCGACCAGGCTTACTGCCTGCTGGTCCCGGATGCCCCCGATGCCGTAGAGAATGAACGCCTGCAGGTGATGGCAGAGACGAATGACGGATTTGTACTGGCCGAGCGAGACCTGGAGCAGCGCGGACCGGGGCAGTTCCTGGGTACTCGCCAATCCGGTTTTGCCGAGCTCCAGTTTGCCAGCCTGACGGATGTTCGCTTGATTGAAAAAGCCCGCCGCCAGGCTCAGGCTTTGTTCGACCAGGACCCCAACCTGGCCGGCCCACAATACCAGCCCTTAACCATTGCGCTGCGTCGTTTCTGGGGCGATGGCAGGGGGGATATCAGCTGAGGCGAGGAAAAATGGTACGAGCATGTTTCCCAGGCACCTTTGATCCGATCCACTACGGGCATATTGATATTGTCACCCGGGCTGCCCGGGTTTTTGATGAACTGATTGTGGCAGTCTACGATAAGCCTTTGAAATCCCTGGTGTTTCCACCAGAAGAACGCATCGACCTGGTGCGAAGCTCCTTTGATACCGAAAAGCGAATTAGAGTGATGGGATACAGCGGGCTGACGGTGAATTTCTGCCATTCGATTGGCGCTCAGGTGATCGTACGTGGGCTGCGGGTCTTCTCGGATTTCGAATATGAGTTCCGCATGGCTCTAGCAAACCACCGCCTGGCGCCGGATATTGAAGTAATGGCGTTAATCACCGCCGAAGAGCATACCTTCCTGTCGTCCAGCACCGTGCGCGAGATTGCCTCGCTGGGTGGCGACCTGAGCAGCATGGTGCCGCCACAGGTTGCCCACGCCCTGCGTAAACGCTATCAGGAACTCGGCGATTCTCACATGCCGCCAACCTCCCTTCTGGATTGAGGCGGCACGGATCATGCAATTCTTTCTTTAATGTATCGTATTAGTTGACGAAACAGGATACACGTGTTAATCTATGTACAAATCCTCAGGCAGCTGGGAGTGCTCCGTGATAACAGGTAACAATGCTTGCCGAAGAGGCTCTCATTCCCTTTTAACCTCAAACTCCACCGGGTAGTATGAGGGGAGGAATTCTTTATGGATATCTTACACCTTGTTGACCGATTAGAAGAAATTCTCAACCAGAGCCGACCTTTTCCATTCACCCACAACGTAATTGTCGATGAAGAGAAAATTTTGGACCTGATCGACCAAATGCGGGTGGCGATTCCAGAAGAAGTAAAGAAATCGCAGCAAGT
>JBFYSP010000277.1:0-5040 GCA_041301395.1 Anaerolineae bacterium | reverse complement strand
AAATCTTTGAAGTCTTGTGGTAGCTGGATCGTAGCCATAGATGATTTGGCGCATCAGTTCAAGTGCTTGTAAGCGTTCTTCAGGGGTTTTCGATAGCCAATATTCCCGCTCATCGGATGGGTCGTTGAGGGAGGCTACACTCAGGGCAGACCGGTCAAGCCGGATGGAGGGGTCAATCGGCATTGATTAACTATACCAGGAAATAGATAGAGGAATGGAAATTAACTTGCAGGTGGCTCGGGAAATCCGAACCACCTGCACACGATAAGCCGACGGGTCAGGCTACAGATGTACCGTGTTGCCGTTCAGCAGTTGCAGTCGCAGCCGCCACAATCGCATCCTCCACAGTCACCGCCACCACCGCCACAACAGCAATCGCAGCAACTGCCACAGACGTCACCGCTGCAGCCATCACCGCAAGTGCTACAATCGCCGCACGAACAGTCCTCACCACACGAACTGCAATCACAGCATGAGCTGCCTTCGCCTCCGCAGTTGCAGCCGCCGCACTCCCCGCCCGGGCAGTGGCAATCGCCCGGGCAGTAAAAGCAGCCGCTGCTGCCGCCATCGCTGCCGCCACAGCCGCGGCAAGAACGACAGCCGCACAGGCGGCGGTCTTCCGGGAACGGATCTTCACGCTGCCCACCGCTTCCATCGCCCTGAAATCCATCATCAAATCGGGCAGGGGCAGTCGCAGCCGAGCACAAGCCGAGCGAATGGCAGCCGACCCGTGCCAACCCATTGAGCAGCAGAGCCGGCAGCAAACCGGGCTGGGGCAGCGCCAGGGCGGCGTACCCCTGGCGTAGGTCGGCGTGTGCCCGGCGGAAGATTACCTGCGCTTCAGGCTGCCAGCCCTCCCCTGGATGAGCGGCTGCCAGAGCATTGAAGCGTCCCTGGCGCAGGTCGGCGGCGAAATCCTGGGCGCTATCCAGCAGCAGCAGGATGCGCCCGAAGCTGCGTCCCATCTCGTACAGCGGGTCGAAGTTGGCAGGCTGCTGCGCCAGGACGGCGGTGTGGGCAAAGACGGCGCCCACCGCCAGCTCGGTCGGCTGGCTGTAGGCGGAAAAAGCCATCCCCGGGCGGCTTTCGACTGAAGCCTGCGCCTCCAGCTGCCTGCGCACCTGACCGGCGTCGAAGCCCAGGCCAGACAGGCGCACCTCGGCAGCCGCCAGCCGGCTGCGCGCCAGCCGCCCGGCAGGCGGCAGGAGAGGTCTTGGCAGCCCATCCCCATCCTGGACGTGGTCCCACAGTTTGGCGGCGGCGATCAGCAGGGCGATGCCGGCTGCAAAGCGCACGGGTGGGCTTTCCGGTTGGACAACCGTCAGGCGCAGCGGGCTGCGCAGCAGGCAGGCACTTTCCCGCTGCGGCAGGGGCTCATCCGCCTGCGCCTGGTACAGGACGGCCAGCAAGGCGGCGTCGTAATTGGTCGCCAGGCGCGCCGCCTGCCCAAACTGTTCCTTCAATCCCAGGCACACCCCGCAGATGTGCGCCTGCCACTCCCGCCGGGCGGCAGGTTCGAGACGACAACCGGAATGGCGCATGAGGCCGTACATGATGGCACCCCTTTGGTATTACGATAGCTGACGGGTTGACCGAGGACGGTTGACCCCCGACCGAGGACCGATGACGGAAGACGGACCCACACTAGACATATGCGGGATCCAGGACCGATGATGGAAGACGGTCCTGCGCTATTCTAGCGCGGGATTCCGGACCACGGTCGTCGGTCTCCGGTCTCCGGTCGTCGGTCGGCCGTCCGCGGTCGTCGAGCTTGTCCCGCGATGCTCTCTCGCGGGATCGTCCGTCATGGCTCCAGCCCGCCCACATGCTCCCCATCCCACACGAAGCGACCCATGCGGCAGTACTCGCGGAAGCCGAGGTTCGTGTACAGGTTCTCGCCCATCGGGGAAGCGTGCAGGATGGCCAGGCCGGCGCCGAGGGAGCGGGCTTCGTGTAGGGCGAACAGGGTAAGCAGGCGGCCCAGCCCCAGGCCCCGGTGACCGGGTAGTACGGCTACATCATAGATGCCGGCGCAATCCGCGTCCAGGAAGAGCTGGGCGCAGCCCACCGGCTCCCCGTCCAGGGTCGCCAGGTAGCTGCGCAGCGCCGGGTCAGCCTGCAGCCCGGCATGGATGGCGTACCAGCGCTCGGTATATTCCGTAGGCAGCTCGAAGCCGAGGATGGTGGCGGCGGCAAACTGCCCAAGCTGCGCCTGGCTGCTTACTTGCTGAATGCGCAGGCCGGGCATAGCCGGGGGATGCATCTCTACCTGGCACAAATCGAGCGCCATGCCGGCCTCGCCGCGCACGTAGAACAGACAGTGCGCCTGCAGGAAAGCCGGCAGGTAAACCGGGCGGCTGCTCTCGTCCACCCACCAGGAGAAGCGCTGGACTTCATGGGCGCGGAACCAGGCAATCGTGGCGTGCACCGCCTGGTCGACGCGGGCGGTAGGCAGGCGGGTGTGGAAGACCGCATTCAGGTAGGTCAGCGGGGTGATGCCGGTCGACAGCCAGCCTAATTCGCCGTCCTCGTGAAAGACAACCGCCGGGGAACGCCCCAGGCAGCGGTAGTACTGGCGCAGGTTGTCGCGGATCGCGTGGCTGATCCATTCGGTTGTGTGACAGGTTGAATTCGCCGTTAACATGAGCTTACCTGAATCCCTCGCCGGCAGCCCAAACAGATTTCTCGCCCGACCCTTGGTTGAACCGCAGCAAGCCGATCACTCACCCCTCCAGGTCTATAGTTTATTTATAGCAACATTGTCCAGTCAGGTCAAGAAATTGACTCGGCTTTGGATTCTTATGGTCACAGGTCAGATTGAAGGATGGGATATAATTCTCGATTATGGATGAAGTTAAACCGAGATCCATCGCGCCGGTGGTCAGGAAAATTTCCCTGTACGACAAATCGGGGGATGTTGAGTATTGGCGAAGCCAACCTTACGCCTCCCGGTTGGAAGCTCTTGAGCTGATCCGTCAGGAATACAATCAGTGGAAATTTCATGCTGAGCCAGGATTTCAAAGAGTTTATTCAATCATTAAACGATAACCAGGTGCGTTATAAATAATACACAAATCATCCTGGCCGGATTGTGGGCGGCGCTGATGCTGACCTACCTGCTTGGGGATGTGCTGCGCATCTTCAGCGGCGATTTTACGCCGGGGGAAATCGGCGGGGAAAAGGTCAGCCAGAAGATGTGGCTGGGCATCGCCATCCTGATGGTGACCCCAATCGTGATGCTGGTGCTGACCCTGACAGTAAACAGCCCTGCCATGCGCTGGGCAAATATCATCGCAGCGGGGTTCCTGTTCGTCTTCAACCTGATCGGTCTGCCCACCTACCCCGGCGCTTACGACAAATTCCTGATCGTCGTCGGGCTGGTATTCAACGTCCTGACGGTGTGGTACGCCTGGAACTGGGTGTAAAAGACCCCGGTTCGCCGATCACTTCTTGCTGTTCACTGTCTGCACAATAATCTGCGCTGCGTAAGCCGCCCCGTTCTCGGAGCGGATTATCTCGCCCAGGTGGCGCGCCCTGGCGGCGACCTCCGGCTGCAGGGCCGAGCGGATGGCCGCGGCCAGCCCCGCGGCGGTGAGGGATTTGCGCGGCAGTGGCGTGGAGGAAGCGCCCAGCTCGTTCAGGCGGCGGGCCCAGGCAAACTGGTCCAGGCCGGAAGGGATGATGACCGCCGGCACACCCGCTCGCAGCCCGGCGGCGGTGGTGCCCGCGCCACCGTGATGGACGACGGCTGCCATGCGCGGGAAAAGCCAGGCATGCGGGGCACTTTCCAGCATGAAGATTTCTTCCGGGAGGGTATCGAGCTGCGCCATCCCACTCCACCCGGTAGCCAGCACGCCGCGCTGCCCGGCCAGCCGCAGGGCCTCGATCACCAGGCGGGTGGTCTGTTCGGCAGCGGTTGGATCGCCGATGCTGCCGAAGCCGACATACACCGGCGGGTCGCCCCGCTGCAGGAAATGCAGCAGCTCGGCGGGCGGCTGCCAGCCAGGTTCTTCGTCCAGAAACCAGTAGCCGGTGTTGTACACACCCTCCGGCCAGTCCGCCGGGCGTGGGAAGACAGCTTCGCTGCAAGCTACCAGCGTCGGCATGGCGGGTGTGGTCTGGCGCGGGAAGGGGTTGCCAAAATTTTCCGGCGCCCTGCCGAACTCTTTTTTCCAGAATTCCTTGATCGTGGCAGCGGAGGTGGTCCACATAATGCGCTCAAAGATGCGGTGCGAGAGCCGGTTAAAGCCCTTGCCCAGGCGGGGTCCGTTGTAGAACATCAACGCCGGGTACTCGCGGGTGGGGGTCATTGGGTAAGGCGTGGCCAGAATAGAAGGGATGCCGAGCTGCTGCCCGGCAAAGTAGCCGATGGACGGGCCGGGGTGATAGACGATGGCATCCGCACCTTGGCAGGCGCGGTAAAAATCGGGCTGCATGCGCTGCCCGTAGGCGCGCAGCTGGCGAAAACTGAGGGCCAACTTGAGCGGGTTGTCGGATCCGCGGGTGAGGCTCATGCTTTCCGAGCCGACAATCTGCGAGACATCGCCGGTAACCGGGTAAAACTCCAGCCCGTAGCTTTGCACGAAAGCGGCAAAGTTTTCGTGGGTGGCGAGGCGTACCGCATGCCCCATCTGCTGCAGTGCTACACCTAAAGCGATGAAGGGCTGCGTGTCGCCGCGCGAGCCGGCGGTAAGGATGGCAATTTTCACAGTCCGCCTCCAAAATGGCGCACCAGCTTTTCCAGGATGGCTTGAAGCTGGCGAGATTCTTCCTCGCTCAAGGCGGACTTGATAAAGGCTTCGTAGGCGCTCAAGGCGCGGGTTTTTGCCGCGGCCAGCTCTGCGCCGGAAGCAGTCAAGCCGACATGATAGACCCGCCGGTCGGCAGTGGACTGCGTTTTATGCACATAACCCAGCTCGACCAGCTTCTGTACCCCGGCGGTGACCGAAGCCTTGGAGAAATTCAAGCGCCCGGCCAGATCGGTAATGGTCGGCTCGCCGAGAGCATGGATCGCTTCCAGGTAGTTGAGCTGGGGGATGG
>JBFYSP010000276.1:0-5407 GCA_041301395.1 Anaerolineae bacterium | reverse complement strand
TCACCCGGCGCTTGCCCATGCGTTGCGCCAGCAAGGCCTGCCCCAGGGCATTGTTGATCTTATGCGCTCCGGTATGCGCCAGGTCTTCCCGCTTCAGGTAGATCTGCGCCCCGCCCAGCTCGGCGCTCAAGCGGCGCGCATGCGAAAGCGGCGTCGGGCGGCCGACATAAGTGGTCAGGTAATGCTGCAGCTCCTCCTGGAAACCGCGATCCAGACTGAATTCCCGGTAAGCCGCTTCCAGCTCTAGCAACGCCGGCATCAACGTCTCGGGCACAAATTGTCCCCCGTATGGCCCAAACTTTCCCAGGCGGGATTCCGCCTCCAGTACTGGAGTTGTGTCCCCGTTATTCAACCACTGGTATTCATCCATCATTGCACATTCCTCTCAATCGGTCTTTGTGTCGTCGGTCTGCGGTCGCCGGTCATCCGTCATCGGTCTTTGGTCCTCGGTCTCTTGTTGCGGTCGTCCGTCCCTTCGCCGCCTCCATGAACCGCTCCATTAACCGCGCATCCTTGCGGCCCGGGGTGCTCTCGATGCCGGAGGCGACATCCACACCCCAGGGCTGCACCTCGGCAATCGCCTGGGCGACGTTTTCCGGAGTCAGGCCGCCGGCCAGCAGCAGCGGAAAGTAGCCGGCCACCAGGCGGGCTTGCTTCCAGTCTGCTAACTTGCCAGTGCCGCCATATTGCCCTGGCACGCCGGCGTCGACCAGGAAAGACGGCGCGCTATGGCGGGGGGGTATCGCCTGGATGGCATCTTCGAGAGCCGTATCTCTGCCCAGGCGGATGGCCTTGAAGGCAGCCGGGCCGATGCGCTGCAGGTCTTCAGCGGTCTCATCGCCGGAAAGCTGCGCCAGGTCTAGCCCGCAGTCTTGCAGGATGGCTGTTACCTCCTGTGGGGGGTGGTTAACGAATACACCCACGAGCTGCACCAGCCGGCCGGATGCCGTCACGGTCACCGCCAGCTCCTGCACAATCGACCTGCAGGCTTGCGGTGAGATATAGCGCGGGCTCTTGGGATAAAAGTTAAAGCCCAACAGGTCGGCGCCGATCTCAACGGCCTCGGCGGCGTCTTCCAGATTGGTGAGGCCGCAAAACTTTACCCGTACCATGCAAGACTCCTCACCTGCGCAGGGATATCTACAGCCGTAACCAGCGCCTCGCCTACCAGGATGGCGTTCACCCCGCCTGCAGCCAGCCGGTGCACGTCAGCCGCTGTGTGGATGCCGCTTTCGGCAACCACGCATACTCCTTCTGGTATGTGGCGGATAAGCGTCATGCTGGTATCGAGTTTGACAGAAAAATCGCGCAGATCGCGGTTGTTGATCCCAACCAATACTGGGTTCAGTGACAGGGCGATCTCCAGCTCTGCCATGTTGTGGACTTCCACCAGGGACGCCATGCCCAGCGAACCTGCCAGGGCATACAGTTGAGCCAGGTCCGCCGGGGAGAGACCGGCCACGATCAGCAGCACAGCATCTGCGCCGGCCTGGCGCGCTTCGTACACCTGGTAGGGATCGCACAGGAAATCCTTGCGTAGCACCGGCAGCCGGATGGCTGAGCCGGTCACCGCTTGCAGGTCGGCCAGGCTGCCCTGGAAGTAGTGCTCGTCGGTCAGCACGCTGATCGCTGCGGCACCGTTTTGTTGGTAGGTGTGTGCCAGAGCAAGCGGGTCTAATCCCGGGGCTAACGGTCCGCGCGAAGGTGACGCGCGCTTGATCTCGGCGATCAACGCCGGCGAGCCGTTCAGCGCGGCAGCCTCAAGCAGGGCGCCGGTGAAATCGCGGGCCGGGGCAGTCGCCTGCGCGGCCCGCTCGACTTCTGCCAGGGGCAGGCGGCGCTGTTTCTCGGCCACCTCCAGGCGCTTGTGGGCAAAAATCTCGTCCAGGATGGTCATGTTACTGGGCTGCCACAGGTTGGGAATACTGCCGGCAGAAAGCGATCAGCTCATCCAGCTTGGCCAGAGCGGCGCCGCTCTCCAGCGATTGGCGTGCTTCCTGCAGGCCGCGCTCGATCTCGCCATGCTCGGTCGCCAGTGCCAGGGCTGCATTCAGCAGCAGAACGTCCCGCCGCGGGGAATGGTCATGGCCTGCCAGCAGGCCGCGCAAGATGCGGGCGTTTTCCTGTGGCTCGCCGCCCGCCAGCTCCCGGTTGTCTGCCGGACGCAGGCCAAACTTGCCTGCTTGCAGGGAAAAGCTCGTCACCCGGCCATCCTTCAGGTAACCGATGCGGTTGGCGCCGTGGGTGGTCAGCTCATCCATGCCGCCGTGACCATGTACGACGAAGGCTGCTTTCCCGCCCAACTCACCCAGCACTTCGGCCAGCGTGGTGGTCAATTGTGGATCATACACACCGATCAATTGATGGGTCGCGCCGGCCGGATTGGTGAGCGGCCCCAGCAGGTTGAATATTGTGCGCTGGCCCAGCTCGCGCCGCGGCCCGATGGCATGTTTCATCGCCGGGTGGAACAGCGGGGCAAATAGAAAGCCGATCCCGATCTGTTCGATGCAGGATTGCACCTGCGCGGGGCTGAGGTCCAGGTACACACCCAGCGCCGCCAGCACATCGGCGCTGCCACAGCGGGAGGAAGCCGCCCGATTGCCGTGCTTGGCTACTTTGCGCCCGGCGCCCGCTAGGACGAATGCCGCAGCGGTCGAGATATTGAAGGAGTGCGAGCCGTCTCCGCCTGTACCGGCGGTATCCAGCAGCGCATCCCCATTAATAAAGGGATGGATGCGGGTGGCGTGCGTGCGCATCGCCCGGGCGCTGCCGGTGATCTCGTCCACGGTTTCGCCTTTCATGCGCAGCGCCACCAGGTACCCGCCAATTTGGGCTGGGGTGGCTTCGCCGGACATAATCACCTGCATGGCCTGCTCGGCCTGCTCGGCGGTGAGGTTCTGGCGCTGCATGATCTGTGCAATGTAGGGTTTTAACATGACGGTCTCCTATTCGGCAGGTATCGTTTCGATGGATGCAGGCTGGCTGCGGCTCACAGGGCGTACGAGGTCCAGGAAGTTGCGCAGGATTTGCTTGCCGGAAGCGGTCAGGATCGATTCGGGGTGAAACTGCACGCCGTAGACCGGGTACTGGCGGTGCGCCAGACCCATCAGCTCGCCTTCACGGGTAAAGGCGGTCACTTCCAGCTCTGCCGGCAGCGGTTTATCCACAATCAAGGAGTGGTAGCGGGTGGCTTCGAACGGGCTGGGCACACCCTGGAACAACCCGTCTCCATAATGATAGATGGGTGAGGTTTTGCCGTGCAGCAGGCGCGGGGCGCGCACCACCTGCCCGCCGTAGACCTGCCCGATGCATTGGTGCCCCAAACAGACGCCCAGCAGGGGGATGGACGGCCCCAGCTCACGGATCACCTGGTTGGATATACCCGCGTCGCCCGGGTCGCCCGGTCCGGGGGAGATCACCAGGTGCGATGGTCCTAATCGGCGGATTTCCGCCACGTCGATGACGTCGTTGCGGTAGACACTCACTTCAGCGCCCAGCTCGCCCAGGTACTGCACCAGGTTGTAAGTAAACGAGTCGTAATTGTCAATCACAAGGATCATTGTGCCTGCTCCTTCCGGCCTTCGGCAATCTCTAACGCCACAGCCAGGGCGTTGAGCTTGTTGAGGGTTTCCTGGTATTCGTTTGCCGGCGCCGAGTCGGCCACAATCCCGGCTCCGGCCTGCATGCTGACGGTCTGGCCGCGCATCACCATCGTGCGGATGGCGATGCAGGTGTCCATACTGCCGTCGTAGCCGAAATAGCCCACCGCCCCGGCATACGCTCCGCGCGGCGTGGGCTCCAGCTCGTCAATGATCTGCATGGCGCGAATTTTTGGCGCGCCGCTCACCGTTCCCGCCGGGAAGGTGGCTTTGAGCAGGTCGAAGGCATCGTATTCGGGGCGCAGATGGCCTTCCACGTGCGAGACGATGTGGATGACATGCGAGTAGCGCTCGATGGTCATCTGTTCATTCACCTGCACGCTGCCGTACTCGCAGATGCGCCCCAGGTCGTTGCGGCCCAGGTCCACCAGCATAATGTGCTCGGCGCGTTCCTTAGGGTCCGCCAGCAGCTCTCGCTCCAGCCGGGCATCTTCTTCGGCGGACTGGCCGCGTCGCCGGGTGCCGGCAATCGGGCGCACCGCTGCCCGGCGCCCTTCCAGCCGCACGTGCATCTCCGGGGAGGCGCCGATCAGGTGCAAGGACTGCTCGCCTGCCAGCCTGTCGAAATCGAAGAAGAACATATAGGGGGAGGGGTTCAAGCGGCGCAGCGCCCGGTAAATGTCGAATGGGGCAGCATTCGTCTGGCGGTCGATGCGCTGCGAGAGCACCACCTGGAAGATATCGCCCGCCAGGATGTGCTCTTTGGCCTGCTCAACGGCATGGATGAACTGCGGCCGGGTCATGCTGGCGACCTGTTCGAAATTGCCGGGTAGCCGCATTCCAGGCGCCCGTTCGGGGATTGGGCTCCTCAGCCGGGCCTCGATCTCGTCCAGGCGGCGTGCGACTGCCTGTGGCGAGGCGCCGTTGGCGCTGCCGGGGATGGCGTTGCCGATCAGCAGCAGCCGCCCGAAGGCATGGTCGAAGGCTACCACTGTATCGGCCAGCAGGAAGATGGCATCCGGCAGGTCGGGGTGCTCGGACAGGCGCACGCTGGGCTCAAAAAAGCGCATCAGCTCGTAGCCCATGTAACCCACCAGCCCGCCGGTGAAGCGCGGCAGGCCGCCCGGACGGCTATCCAGGGCTGCCTGGTCGGCTTCCGGGCCGGCCTGCTCGCCGAGCACGCCGCGCAAAGCTTCCAGCGGGTTGGCGTTGGGTTCCAGCTCCAGCCGGGACACCGCTTCATGTCCGGCTTGCAGCAGGTGGGTTTCCAGGTGGGCGCCTTTCAGGACGAAGGCCTGGCTGGGGTTGACGCCGATAAATGAATAGCGCGCCAGCTGCTCGCCTCCGCTGACGCTCTCCAGCAGGAATGAAGGACCGCCCCCAGCGGCCAGTTTCAGGTAGACGGAAACCGGGGTCTCCAGGTCGGCGGGCAGCTCGCGCACGATCGGCATGCGCTGCTGCGCATGAATTTGTTCGGATTGGGCAAACAGGGTCGTGGTCATCGTACCTCCGCGGGTCGATTCTGTCTCGTAAGAAATAGAAAACCCTCTGCAGTCCACAGGGACGGGAGAGGGCCCGCGGTGCCACCCTGGTTAGGCTGGTCGATCACAGCATATTCTGCTGTATTAACCAACAAACCCGTTGGTCAGACAACGGGTCAAAAAGCCAGCCTCACTCTGTGTCGGTCTTTAGGCTTGCGGCCCAACAACCAACCTGCCCGGTAACGGCGGCAGCGCCGGCTCCGGTTACTCCCTGGCCTGGTATCCCCATCAGGTCTGCGGTTTCACCTCGCAACTCGAAGGTCCATT
>JBFYSP010000250.1:0-6666 GCA_041301395.1 Anaerolineae bacterium | reverse complement strand
GGCATCGGCCTGTGCCGCACCGAGCACATGTTCTTCGAGCCGCAGCGCCTGCCGATCGTGCAGCGCATGATCCTGGCAGAGACCAGCGCAGAGCGCACCACTGCCCTGGACGAGCTGCTGCCTTACCAGCGCTCCGATTTTGCCGGCCTGTTCAATGCGATGGACGGTTTCCCGGTCATCATCCGCCTGATTGACCCACCGCTGCATGAGTTCATGCCTTCCGAAGAAGAGCTTCTGGAAGAAGTGATCACCATGCGCGTCAAGGGTGAGACCACGGGCCTGGAAGCCAAGGAAAAACTGCTCGCCAGCGTGCGCGCCATGCACGAAAGCAACCCGATGATGGGACTGCGCGGTGTGCGCCTGTCGATTTACATGCCCGAGATCGTCGAAATGCAGGTACGTGCGATCTTTGAAGCGGCTGCCGACGAGACCCTCAAGGGTATCGTGGTGAAGCCTGAGGTGATGATCCCACTGACCGGCACGGTCAAAGAGCTGAATTGGATCCAGCCCCGCCTGGAGCGCATTGCCACGGCCGTGATGGGTGAGAAGGGTGTGACCTTCGATTACAAGTTCGGCACGATGATTGAGATTCCGCGCGCCGCAGTGACCGCCACCGAGATCGCTGAAGTGGCTGAGTTCTTCTCCTTCGGCACCAACGACCTGACCCAGATGACTTTCGGCTACAGCCGGGATGACGCAGAGCGCAACTTCCTGATCAAATACGTAGAAGAAGGCATCCTGCCCAAGAATCCCTTCCAGACGCTGGACCGCGAAGGCGTTGGCCGCCTGATGAAGATGGCGGTGGACGACGGCCGCAAGGCCCGCCCGAGCCTGGAAGTAGGCATCTGCGGCGAGCACGGCGGCGATCCCGCTTCGATCGAGTTCTGCCACCTGCTGGGTAACAACTATGTCAGCTGCTCACCCTTCCGTGTGCCGATCGCCCGCCTTGCAGCTGCCCATGCAGCCCTGAAGTACCGCGGCGGCAAGACCTCCGACTACGAAGTAGACAAATAAGCTAACCCAGAACTGCTACCCCCGCTGGTGAGTATCACCAGCGGGGGTTTTTCTTACTGGTCAATAGCCTGATTACGCGCTACAATAAAAAAAAGGCTGATATTTACCCATCCGATAACACCAGAAAGTAAGCTTGGAGATAGCAAATGAGCCCATCTAGAAAATTTTCCCTGGAAGAAGCACGCCAGATTGGCCAGCAGATTGGCGTCGATTTTTCGGAGGTCGACCTGCAAGAATTTTGCGACGGGTTGTCGGTTGAGCTAGAGCACGGCGCCCGCGACCCGCAAACCAATGTGACCAATGACGACCTATATCTGACCGGGAAGATTGCCCTGGCGCATTTGAAGGAGTTCGCGGATTACTACACCCGGCTTGACAAGATGGAAAAAGAAGCCGATGCCTACTGGGCGGGCAAGAAATAAGCCGCGCCCTGAGAGTCAGCGCCAACGGTCATCCAGCTTATTGCAAGTCCGCCTACTTTTTATCCTATTCGGATTCATCCTGGCCGGCTGCCAGCCCACGCTGGGTGGTGGTTTTGCAGTTTACCTGCTGCAAGGCCGGCTTTCCGGGGCAGATATACTGGCGCAAGATCCCTCCGACCTGCCAAGGCAGGAGCAGCCCATCCTGACCACCCGGGACATCACCCGTTACAACCTATCCCAGCACGAGATCGAACTCACGGACAACGCCTATCGACGCATCCAGCAGCTATTCTCCACCCCTATCAAGACGGACGGCATCCCTTTTGTGGTGACTGTCGGAGAAATTCCGATTTACACCGGCGCTTTCTGGACGCCACTTTCCTCTCTGAGCTATAATGGCATCCTGATCATGCAGCCGATGGAGCCCGGCGGCAACCTCATCCAAATTGAGTTGGGATACCCCGGCCCAGATTTCTTTGGCGGAATAGATCCCCGGTCCGAACCGAGAATCCTGGATGCCCTGCAACAATCCGGAAAGATCAAATAAACAGGAGTATTGATGTCCGACCCTCGAATTGCCAAGCTTGCCGACGTACTGGTGAATTACTCGCTCGATCTCAAACCCGGTGACCACCTTTCGCTGGGGGCACACACCCCCGCCGAAGAGCTGGCCCTGGCGGTGTACCAGGCTGCCCTGCAGGCCGGGGCGCACGTGCAGTGGACTTTGTCTTTCCCTGGCGCCCGGGAAATCTTCCTGAAGTATGCCTCGGATGAGCAGCTGGACTTCGTCTCTCCGATCGACAAGTTAATCGATCAGCAGTGCAATGCCCATTTATTCCTCGAAGCGCCTCAAAACACGCGCACCTTGAGCGCCACCGACCCCACCCGCATGGCCCGGCATTCCAAGGCTTACCAGCCCTTATTTCAAGAGTTCATGGACCGGGCTGCACGCGGCGAAGTACGTTGGAGCTATACGGTATTCCCCTGCCACGCCTTCGCTCAGGAAGCCGATATGAGCCTGTCCGATTACACTGAGTTTGTCTTCGCTGCCGATATGCTCAACGAGCCGGACCCGGTGGCCGCCTGGCAGTCTGTAGGCCGGAAGGAGCAGGCGCTCGTCGAATGGCTCAAGGGCAAAGACCGGGTCGTGCTGAAAGGCAAGGATATCGATCTGACCTTTTCGATCAAAGGGCGCAGCTTTGAAGCAGCCGACGGTAAAGTCAATATGCCGGATGGTGAGATTTTCACAGGCCCGGTCGAAGACTCCGCACAGGGGTGGGTGCGCTTCCGCTATCCGGCTATCGAAGGAGGCCGTGAAGTGGAGAATGTCGAGCTTTGGTTCGAAGGCGGCAAGGTTGTCAAGGAAAACGCCCAAAAGAACCTGGAGTTCCTCACCGCTCAGCTCAACACCGACCCGGGAGCTCGCTACCTGGGCGAGTGGGGCATTGGCACCAATTACAGCATCCCGCGCTTCAGCAAGCATATGCTGTTCGACGAGAAGTTGGGTGGCACCATCCACCTGGCGCTCGGCATGAGCTACCCGGAGACCGGCGGCAAGAATGAGTCCGGGCTGCATTGGGATATGCTGTGCGACATGGCAGATGCGGAAATCACTGTGGACGGCGAGCTTTTCTACCGCAACGGGAAACCGGTGTTGTGGGAATAAGATAGCAAAATTAGATAACAAAAGGAAACAATGCCTAAACTAACCATCGATGGAAATGTGTACGAAGTGGAAGCCGGCACGCGGTTGGTGTTGGCGATCGAAGAAGCCGGCATACGCATCGGGCACCGCTGCGGCGGCAACGCCCGCTGTACAACCTGCCGGGTAGAGTTCCTGGCCGGCGAGCCGGAAACGATGACCAAGGCCGAATATGACAAGCTGGTGGAACGCGGTTTTTTTGGCACCGCCCGCCTGTCCTGCCAGATCGAATGCAACCACGATATGAGCGTGCGCCCGTTGGTAACTGCCGAGAGCATGCCACAATGGGAAGGCGATACCGGGCCGGCGCCGGAAATCACAGTCACACCGGAAGCCGTCTGGTTCCCTATTGAACAGATCAAGGGATAGAACAAACCTCCTCCGGAAAATCCGACAAAACTCCACTTGATTTATCTTTTTTTGTCGGTTACAATCCCACCGCAATGGCTCAAAATATTTCGCGACGGGATTTCTTGAAATTAGGCGGACTGGCGATCAGTGGTTTGGCGCTGGCCCCAGCCTGGCCGCGCCCGCAGGAAAATGACAGCGGCATGTTGGGCCGCGTTACCGTCAAGGAAATTCCCTTGCGCTCGGCCCCTAACGATGAAGCCCCCATCATCGGGCAGCGCTTCCGCGACCAGCTGGTGCATATTTATGCCGCGCTAAACCCGCCGGATGCTCCCCAGTTCTATAATACCCTGTGGTACCGGGTGTGGGGCGGCTACCTGCACAGCGCGCACATACAGATCGTAGAGAACCACTTCAATACGCCGGTGAAATCCTTATCGGAAGCAGGCCAGCTTGCCGAGGTGACCGTCCCGTTCACCGACGCGCTGCAGTACAGCAAGAATGGCGTCTGGTCGCCCTGGCGAGGCAACCGGCTGTATTACGAGACCACCCATTGGGCTACTGGCGTCCAGGAAGGCCCGGATGGGCGCCCCTGGTACCAGATCACCAGTGAGCTGACCAAAACCGAAAAATACTATGTGCCGGGCGAAGACCTGCGCCTGATCCCCGCGGACGAGTACAGCCCAATTTCGACTAACCTGCCGATGGAGAAAAAACGCGTCGAGGTCTCGATCGGTGAACAGAAGCTGCGTGCTTACGAGGACGACAAGCTGGTCCTGGAAACGCGCATCTCTTCCGGATTACCCAACCCGCGCCTCAGCCCGGATCAACTGCCTACCGCCACACCCAAAGGCCGCTTCAATATCTATGCCAAGCTGCCCACCAAGCACATGGGCAGCCTGACCGGCAACCCCGATACCGATGAGGGCAGCAGCTTCTCCCTGCCCGGCGTTCCCTGGACCTGCTTCTTCGCCCAGGGAGGCTATGCCTTCCACGGAACTTACTGGCACAATAACTTCGGGCTGCAGATGAGTCACGGCTGCATCAATATGCGAAACGCAGACGCCAAGTGGCTGTTCCGCTGGACGACTCCCGCCTTCGCTGAAAAAATCGAAAGCCCAGACGACTGGGAAAAGACCGGGTTTGGCACCCGGGTCGACATTTCCTGAACCCCTTGCAAGATAAAAAACCGCTCACCCCAACAGGCCTCAGCCGCCGCGACTTTCTCAAGCTCGGGGGACTATCCGGCCTTGCCCTGGCATTACCCTGGCCCGGAGAGCAGCCCGCTCGCGCAACGATGCGAGGGCGGGTGACGCGTGACGCTATCTATTTCTACCGGCAGCCGGATATCCACAGCCCGCGCCTGGGCATCCTGAAGCGGGATAAACTGGTCGACCTGTACGAGGTAATCCAGTCGCCGCATGGACCTGCCGGCAACCCGCGCTGGTACCGCCTGGAGCAGGGCTACGCACACAGCGCCTACTTGCAGCGCGTGGAAGGGGCACATCCGAACCCGGTGTTGGAAACCGTTCCGCAAGGCGGGCAGCTGGGCGAGATCACATTTTCCATGGTGCAGTCCATGCGTCATTGGCCCAACGGCTCGTGGGAACCGCTTTACCGGCTTTATTATGAATCGGTCTTCTGGATCACCAGCCTGGGGGAAGGACCTGACGGTCACCCCTGGTACGGGCTGACCGACGATCGACTGCGGGTGGTTTACCACGTCCCGGCAGCGGCCGTCCGCCCCATCCCCGCGCAGGAGCTGGCCGCGATCTCGCCGCAGGTTCCTGAGGGCAGCAAGCGCCTGCAGGTATCCCTGGCCGACCAGGTGGTGCGAGCCTACGAGGGCGAGCAGCAGGTCTTCGAAGCGTCCATGTCTTCCGGCGCCCTGCTCAGCGGCACGCCGCGTGGCCGCTACCGCATCCTGGTCAAGCGCCCCTCGCGCCACATGGGTGACGGGCGGCTGACCACCGACCTGGCCGCCTACGAGCTGCCGGGCGTGCCGTGGGTATCTTATTTCACCGGCAATGGGATTGCTTTTCATGGCGCTTACTGGCACGACAATTTCGGCAGCCCGACCAGCCACGGCTGCCTGAACATGCGCAATGCCGACGCCCGCTGGATTTACCGCTGGAGCACGCCCCCCTCGACTGCTACAGACTGGCAGATCGATGGTTACGGCACTCGACTGGACATCTCTTAAGTTCGTCACATTTAGTGCGTTTTCGCATCAATAAACTTGACAGGGGCATGCTGGAGGGTAAAATTTGTTCATGAAAAAATCTACACTCACCACCATCCTGTCAACTGCCATCCTGCTGATGGCTTCCGCCTGCAGCGACGCAGGCAGCTCCGAGTATATGGTCACTCTGCAAGACGCCTGGGCGCGCCCGGGGATTGCCGGTGGCACCAGTGCAGTTTATTTCGTGCTCGAAAATCCCGGCAGCCAGGAGGAGGCGCTGCAGAGCGCCAGCAGCGATGTTGCCGAAGCTACCGAGCTGCATCTGTCCGAGATGTCCAGCGACGGCACAATGAGCATGCACCACCAGATGTCCGTACCCATCCCCGCCGGGGAAGAAGTGGCCTTCGAGCCGGGCGGACTGCATGTCATGCTGATCAACCTGCAGCGTGATCTCAGCGAGGGTGAGACAATTTCCCTGGTTCTTAAGTTCAAGAACGCCGGCGAGATGCGTCTGGAAGTGCCCGTCCGGATGGAATGACACGCTCACGTTGCCTGTCATTCGAGAAGAATGATAGGGAAGAACAGGATGAATGACACATGACAGGGGGTGCATAGTTTGTCATAATTCTATCCAGCAATTCTGAGGCACACATCGATGATTCACATCGCGGGTAGCTATCCCATACGCGCGCCAATCGAGCTGGTCTGGCCGCGCATTTTTGACCCTACCGCACTCATGAGCCTGATCCCCGGCTGCCAGCAGCTGACCGAGGCAGGCCCAGGCGAGTACCAGGGGCAGATCCAGGTGGGAGTTGCCTCGATCAGCGGGGTATACGACACGCTGGTGCGAGTTGTCGAACAAGACCCACCGCATCAATGCCGCTTCCAGGGGGAAGTCAGCGGACCAACGGGTGTGATCACCGGGCAAGCAGCATTCTCACTCAAGGAGGTGGAAGAAAATAACCTGATCGAGTATGAAGCCGACGCGCTCATTACCG
>JBFYSP010000239.1:0-9047 GCA_041301395.1 Anaerolineae bacterium | reverse complement strand
GTCCTGCTGCTGGATGAACCCACCACCGGCGTGGACCCGGTGACGCGCCAGGATTTCTGGCAGCTGATCATCCACCTGGTATCCAACCCACCGGACGAGCGCGGCGTATGCGTGGTCATTTCCACCCCCTACATGGATGAAGCCGCCCGCTGCCACCGCCTGGGCTTCATGCGCCACGGCAAGATCGTGGCCGAAGGCTCCGCCGGGCAGCTGCGCCTGACGCTCAACGAGCGCATCCTGGAGCTGCGCGGCGCCCCGCTGCCGCTGCTGCAGCGCATCGCCGCCCAGGACCCCGGCGTGGAGGATGTACGCCTGTTTGGCGACCGGCTGCACCTGCGCCTGGCAGCAGATCAGCGGCAGGCCGTCATCGAGCGCCTGCAAACGGCGATCCCACAAGGCGGCGGGCAGCTCTTCGACGCCCGGCCCATCCCGGCGCAGCTCGAAGATGTCTTCATCGCCCTGGCAAACAATGAGGCCTGATGTGAATCCGCCCGACATCCTGGTAGAAAACCTGACCCGCCGCTTTGGCGATTTCGTCGCCGTCGATCACGTCTCGTTCGCAGTGCAGCCTGGTGAGATCATGGGCTACCTGGGGCCGAACGGTTCCGGCAAGACCACCACCATCCGCATGCTGCTGGGGCTGCTCAAGCCCAGCGAGGGCCGCGGCAGCGTCTTCGGTTACGATATTGCCGCCCAATCCGAAGAAATCCGGAGGTGCTGCGGCTACATGTCGCAAAAATTCGCCATCTACGACGATCTGACCGTCTGGGAAAACCTGCGCTTCTACGCCGGCGTTTACGGCATCAACGACAAAGCCGGCATCCAGAAATCGATCGCCCATGTCGGCCTGACCGGCCACGAAAACGAGCTGACCCGCGAGCTATCCACCGGCTGGCGGCAGCGCCTGGCGCTGGGCATCGCCCTGGTGCACAGCCCGCGCCTGCTCTTCCTGGATGAGCCCACGTCGGGCGTGGACCCCAACGCCCGCCGCCTCTTCTGGGACCTGATCTACGCCCTTTCCTCCGAAGGCGTCACCATCCTGGTCACCACGCACTACATGGACGAGGCCGAATACTGCCACCGGGTGGGCATCATGGGCGCCGGCAGGCTGTTGGCCATCGATACGCCCTTAGCACTCAAAGAGCGCTTCGTTTCCGGCGTGGTGTACGAAATCTACACCAGCCCGCTGATGGCCGGCATTTCCGCCCTCGAAGCCAACCCCCTGGTGCAGCGTGTCGGGCTGGCCGGCGACCACCTGCGCGTGATCGTCCCCCGGGACGCCGACCCGCACGCCTTGCAAGCCACCTTAGAGCAGGCCGGCGTGACGGTGCAGTCTATCCTGGCCGGCGAGCCCAACCTGGAGGACGTGTTTATTCACCTGGCCAAAGGCACGCCGGGCTATTGATTGGGCAGGTATTCCCCCCGGCAATTTCTGGTAGAATTGCAGCCAGCAAATCTCAGTTGTTCGTAGATTAATCGATAATCCGGTATGGTAACCGGCCGAATTTCGGCCGGCTATTGGAGGAGAATGGGCCAAATGCACTTACTCGATTTCTTGCCTATGTGGGCGGTATTTCTCTTAACGGTCGCCATCGGCCTGCTGTCGGTGGAGACCGGCTACCGGCTGGGGAAATTCTGGAAGCAGCGCCACCCCGAAGAACAGGAGAGCCATATAGGCGCCATGATCGGGGCGACCCTGGGGCTGTGGGCTTTCCTGCTGGCTTTCCTTGTAGGCATCGCCATCAACCGCTACGATGCCCGGCGCGAGCTGATCATCAAGGAAGCCGACGCCATCGGCACCACCTTCCTGCGCGCCGGCTACCTGGCAGAGCCTTACAGCACCCAGAGCCGGGCGCTGCTGGAAGAATATGCCGCCCAGCGCTTGTTATTCTCCGAGCTCGACACCCACGCACAAGGCCGGGCGAGATCGGAGGCGCTGCATGTCGAGCTGTGGGCGCTGGTGGAGCAGATGGTTGCCGGTGAGACGCCTAATCCGGTGATGGCGCTGTACATCTCGTCGCTCAACGAGACCATCGACCTGCACGCCAACCGGGTGGCCGCCATCACCAGCGCCCGGGTGCCGTACACCCTCTACGTGGTCATGTACCTGACGGCTGCGCTGGCGCTGATGATGCTTGGCTTCCACAGCGGCATCACCGGGCAGCGCGATTGGATCGTGACCGTGGTGCTGATCATCGTCTTTTCAGCAGTCATGCTGCTGATCATCGACCTGGATCGTTCGTGGGCAGGCTTTTTGCGAGCCAGCCAGCAGCCAATTAAGGACGTGATCGAAAGTTTTGCCGGGTTCAAGTGAGAGGGGCTGGGCATGAGGCGGTGAGGAGCGACGGACGACGGATGACGGACGACCGCCGACCATCTGCTCTCGTAGGGCGGGATGCCATCCCGATCGCAGATCGGGGCTTTCCCGCCGCCCAGGGTTCCCCCGATCAATGCTCATCCACCGTCACCTCGTGAAAAAATTCGTCCCCCAGCAAATTCGTCTTGTAATTCTTCACCCAGGGCTTGACTAACGTGAGGGAGGCGGAACCGGAGTAAAATACCGGGATGATAATCGCCTGCTCGACGACGAGTCGGTGATCGGCCTGCCGGTAGAGCGCCAGGCGTTGTTTGCGGTCTTTTAATCCCGCGGCTGTTTCCACCAGGTGGTCGTATTCCGGATCCTGCCAACCAATTTTTTGCAGGAAATGGTAAATACTCGATTGCCGTAAAAAGGTATCCGGATCCGGGAAATCCGCAATCCAACCAGCATGGACCAAATGAAATTCTCCAAGAGAAGCCATAACACGCGATCTCACATTAAGCTGCACCTGGATGCCTAAAACTGAATGCCAGCAAGCGATGATCGTCTTCAGGTACAACCCTTCAGTTGTAGATACTACCGCCTGAATGACCGGCAGCCCGCTGCCGCCCGGGTAGCCGGCTTCCACAAGCAGCGCCCGCGCCTGATCCGGGTCAAAACGCAACCGTAGGTCGGGAGTGTAGCCGGCCATCCCCGGCGGGACGAGACCGCCGTAGGCCGGCGTGACCAATCCAGCCTTGAAAATCTGCTCCCAATCCAGCGCTTGCGCCAGCGCCCGGCGCAACCGTAAGTCGTGCATGGGTGACATCATGGGATTTGCCACGAAATAATTACAGACCAGGAATCTGTGGGGCGCCACCTCGCCGGGTGGCGCATATCCGGAAGAACCATAAAATTTTCCCACTTGCACAATCTCGCAGCGATCATTGCGATAATGCTGCTCTCGCTCTGCCAGGGGTGCATTCCCAAATTGGATGCGCCGCACATTACCAGCTACTTCGCCAAAATAGCGAGGATTTCGCTCTAAAGTGACGCCCGTTTCCGGATCAAAAGATACCAGGCGAAACTGCCCATTGGATTGGATGTTGCCGGGGCGCCACCATTCTGCCCCGCAGCGCTCGACAACCCAACGCGGCAGCGGGAAGGTGACCGGGTGCGTGACAATGTAAGGGAAATACGCGGCCGGTCTTTCAAGGGTCACTTCCAGTGTCCAATCATCCGATGCACGCACCGCCACGCAGTCCGGATCGGAGAGGCGTCCTTCATGGTATGTCCGCGCCCCACGGACAACATAAAGTAACTGCAAGGCGTAATTTTCCTGCGATGGGTGTAGATTACGCTTCCAGGCGTACTCAAAATCGTGCGCCGTCACCGGGGTGCCGTCTGTCCAGCGCACGTCCCTTCGCAGGTGAAAGAGATATCGATATCCATCATCCACCACCTGCCAGGAACGCGCCACCTCCGGCAGGACATTCATTTCATCATCCATAGCGACCAGCCCAGCAAACAGGAGATGCATGATAGTACCTTCAGGTAAAGAGAAGGTGGAGCCCGGATCGTAGCAATCCTCATAATGAACAACACCTAAAATTCGCAGAGTCTGGCCCAGCTCGGTGCGAGTCGCCCCGCGTACTTTCTGTGTCCTTTGCTTCAGGGCAAACGCCTGCTCATAAGCCTGGTAGGTTTCCTCGAACTGAAAATTGGCGTGGTACACCAGCCCCAGCTTGAGCCATACCTTTGCCAGGCGATCATTGTCTCCCGTTCCTTCCAGCAGCTCGACCACCCGGCGGTAATAGCCAACTGCTTCCATAGGTTCCTCAGAGATGCGCGCCCGGTCTCCGGCCTGAATCAGGTAGTCGAGCGCCTTGTGTGTCTCGCCGGCAGCGTCAAAGTGATAGGCCAGCAGTCCGGTGAACTCCTCCAGCCGGCCGGCGAACAGTGCTTCCAGGGCGATTCCCACCCGGCGGTGGTACATACGGCGCTGCTCAAGCAGCATCGAGTGGTAAGCCGCCTCCTGCGTGAGGGAGTGCTTGAACATATACTCCAGCTCAGGCAGGCGGCTCTTTTCTCGTACCAGGTCCAGGCGCTGCAGCATGGCCAGCTGCCCAGCCAGCTGCTGCTCGGCTTCACCAATGGCCGCCAGCAGGCTGTACAGGAAGCTCTTACCGATCACCGAGGCTAGCTGCAGCGTGCGGCGCACGTCTTCTTGCAGGCGGTCGATGCGCGCCAGCAGCACACCGCGCAGGGTATCCGGAATACTCTCCTCCAGCAGGCTGCCTGTCGCTCGCCAGCGCTCCCCCTCCCGCACGATGGCGCCCTGGTCGATCAGTTGGCGCACAATCTCTTCCAGGAACAGCGGGTTTCCCTCGGCGCGCTCCAGGATGCGGATTCGCACCACTTCCGGCAGGTCGGCAATCGCCAGCAGGTTATCTACCAGGCGGTTCTGCTCTTCGCCGGAAAGCGGCTGGAGCATGATACCCGTGTAACGGTGAGCGAATTCACTCTGCGCTTTGAGAAGAAGTCGCCAGGAGGCATGCTCTCGTTCCAGACGGGAGACCGTCAGCAGCATCAACGGGGCGTTATCCGTCACCGGCAGCAGCAGGTCGAGCGCCTCCAGGCTGGAGGGATCGGACCAGTGGAGATCGTCGAAGATCAACACGGTAGGCCGCTCCTCGGCCAAGCGGGTAAAGTAACGCGTGATCACCTGCAGAGTCTGATATTTGAGAGTTTCCCCATCCAGCAAGCGCACCTGTTCGGCAGCCTCATCTTGCAGCTGGATGCCAAGCACGCTGCCGATGTAAGGGTAGACGCCGGCTCCGGCATCTTCCCCAAACAAAGTCTGCAGGCGCCTGCGGAGAGCCAGGCGGATCTTCAGCTCCGGGTCACCGTCGGATAACTGCAGATCGGCCTGGATCAGCTGGCGGATCGTCCAGAAGGACAGTTTCTGGCCATAAGACAACGCCCGCCCTTCGAGCACGCGAAGCAGTCCCCCGGACCCGCAACCGGAACGGTAGCAGGCTTCATCCACCAGCCGGCTCTTACCGATGCCGGCCTCCCCAACCACTGAAACAATCTGCCCCAGCCCGGATTTAAGCTGGTCGAGTGCGGCTTGCAAGGAGGTCAGCTCGCTGTTGCGCCCGACCAGCGGCGAGCGCAGCTCCACAAAGCTGCGCCGGCTCTCGCGCGGCGGGTGCACCTCCTTCACTTCGAATACCGCCACCGGAGCTAACTTGCCCTTGACTTCGATTTCACCTAATGGCTCCAGTGCGAATGCCGCTCCTACCAGGTGGGCAGTGGCCTCCGAGAGCAGCACGCTCCCCGGACGGCAGGCAGATTGCAGCCGTGCCGCCAGGTTGACTGCATCGCCAATCGCCAGGTACTCCAGGTGCCCTGCGCTGCCCACACTGCCAACCACCACCAGTCCGGTGTTTATGCCTATGCGCATCTGGAGGCGCTCGATCACGCCCTGCAGCCTTTGTTCGTAGACTTTCATCTCCTGCTGAATTTCCAGGGCAGCCAGCACCGCTCGTAACGGATCCTCCTCGTGCGTCACCGGCGCGCCAAAGAAAACCAGCACACCATCGCCCAGCAGCTGGGCGATGGTGCCTTCGTAGCGGTTCACCGCAGACGCAACAATGCGGTGCGCCCCCGAGACGATCTCCTTCCAGGCCTCCGGGTCGAGCATTTCGGCCAGGGCGGTCGATCCGACGATATCGGTGAACAGGATGGTGACCGGTTTACGCTCGCCGTCTGCCTGGCGCGGGGCAGTTTCTGGAGCGGCCGGCTGCTCCCTGACGGACGCAGTCGTGTCAACAGCCGCGCCGCACTGATTGCAGAAACGGGCTCCCGGTTTGAGAGCCGCATCGCAAGTACGGCACAGGTGAGGCAGAGGGCTGCCGCATTGCTCGCAGAAAGTTGCATCCAGGTCATTCTGGGCGTGACATTTGGGGCAATTCATAATTACATTATGGCATAGGATTTGGAAATGTCAAATAATGTTATTGGGAAAACAACGGAAACCTGCTCAACCCATAGTAGGGCGGGATGCCATCCCGATCGCAGATCGGGGCTTTCCCGCCATATTCGGCAGGTATGGAAACCTGCCCAAGTTTCATGGTATATTCCTCATACACGAGGTGACCCATGACCCACAGCCAAATCGTCTACTTCAGCCACGGAGGCGGACCGCTGCCCATCCTGGGCGATGCCAGCCACCAGGCCATGATCGACTTCATGACCCGGCTGCCCGCCCGTCTCACCCGGCCCGACCTGATCCTGGTGGTCAGCGCCCACTGGGAAGAGAGCGCCGCCACCCTGCTCAGCGCCCCCAACCCGCCCATGTTCTACGATTATTACGGCTTTCCGGCGGCCGCATACGAAATCAACTACCCGGCGCCGGGCAGCCCCGACGCGGCGCAGCTGATCGCCGCCTTATTGGAGCAAAACGGCATCCCGGCGCGCCTCGACGCCGAGCGCGGCTTCGACCACGGGCTGTTCATCCCGCTCAAGATGATGTACCCGCAGGCGGACATCCCCTGCCTGCAGCTGTCGCTGCTGCGTGGGCTGAACCCGGCCGCACACCTGGCAATGGGACAGGCGCTGCGCGGCCTCAATGCCGGCGAGGTGCTGGTCGTCGGCTCCGGTTTCTCGTTCCACAATATGCGCGCCTTCACCTGGGGCGGCGTGGGCGCTCCCGACCCGGCTAACGATCTCTTCCAGGAATGGCTGATCGAAACCTGCACCTCCTCGCTGACCCCCGGCGAGCGCCCGCAGCGCCTGCTCGAGTGGGAGAAGGCGCCCTCCGCCCGCTACTGCCACCCGCGCGAAGAGCATTTGCTGCCCCTGCACGTCTGCGCAGGGCTGGCGGATGCCCCCGCCGAGCTGGTCTTTGACGATAAGATCCTGGGAAAAAGAAGCGTAGGATTTCTCTGGCAGTGAATCAATAAGGGGCGGATCTTGAATCCCGATCGAAGATCGGGGAGACCCGCCCCTACTAATACCTAATCCCTAATCACTAATCCCCACTCACCAATCCCTGCTCAATACGTCACCACCCGCTGCAGGGTCTTGGCCTGCTCCACCCAGCTCTCCACCTGCGAAAGCACCGGGGCCTTGCGCACCAGCTGCTTCTCTTCATTGACTTCAAGCATCTTCTGATGCAGGTTCGCCGGCACACGCTGCGCCAGCTCGGGGACGGTGTCGACGCCGGCAGCCTCAAGCAGGTCGGCGTATTCCGAGCCGATGCCCTTGACCCGGAACAGATCGACGTGGTTGACCCACTCGAGCAGCAGCTTGTGGCTGATGCCGGTCTTCTCGGCCAGCTCCTCGCGGCCTTTGCGGCTGGCGCCTGCGGTCAGCAGGTCGGCCGGCGTGCGGATGCCGGCTTCCTTGAGCTTCTGGCCGTACACCGGGCCAATGCCTTCGATGTAGACCAAATCGCGGTAGTACAGGGCGGCTATCTCATCGGCGATGGTCGACTCGGGCGCAGCCGTCTCTACGGCGACTTCCGGCTGCCACTCGCCCTCTGCAGCTACCACTGGGGCAACCTCTTCGACCTCAGGGGCTGTTTCTTCGTCGCCGGCCAGGACTGCGCCTGCGACAGCCGCAGCAGCCAGCGCCCCCGCGCCCAAACCGGACTCATCCGCCGCGGGCTCGCTTTCGGGCAGCCATTCGCCCTCTGAGGTCTCGGGCAGCGCTTCAGCGATTTCGACTTCCTCATCGCCTTTGGCTGCTGCGACGACCGCCGCGCCTGCCAATCCGGCAGCCGCCAGCCCGGCCACACCCATCCCGCCTTCATCTTCTGCTGCGGCTTCTTCCGCAGCTTCCGCTGCTTCTACTACTTCGGCCTCGGGAGCAGCTTCTTCAGCCCTCCCTTCAGGGACTTCGCCCCCTTCAGGGACTTTGACTGCTTCAACGGCAGCTTCTTCGCCCTCATCACCGCTCAGAGCCGCAGCGGCTACCACACCCGCGGCGGCTATTCCGGCCAGGCCCAGTCCATCGCCCTCTTCTGCACTGGCTTCAGCTTCCGCCTCCGCGGCGGCTTCTTCCACCACCAGGGCCGCCTCGCCTTCTACAGCGGCATCCTCGATGGGCGCCTCGACCATCTTGTCTTCTACAACTGCTTCAGGAACTTCGCCCTCAGGGGTGACGGGGACTTCCGCTTCTTTCTTGCGGCCGCGACGGACCACAAAGAAAATCGCAATCAGCACGATGATCAGCAGCAGCCCCAGGAACAGCACCGCCGCCATCTTTGGGTCGCTAATCTAGCGGCGGAACTGGCTGGCCAGGTCGGGTTCGGGGGTCGTTTCCGGTACCACTACCGTTCCATCGCCGCCAACCACCGCCATGCTGTAATTCTGGATAGACTGCGGATTCTGCGAGCCGGGGGTTTCCTGAATCGTGGTCAGCGTCGCCGGGCCAAAGGCGCCCAGGTTGCCATAGCGATTGATCGCCAGGTTCTGGTCGCCGTTGAGCTCATAGGAGTCGATCGCCGCCCGCAGGTAATCCTCCTGCTGAACGGAGTTCACCACCTCCATATTGCCATTTTCCCATTGGACCGGAAACAGCCACCAGCCCAGAACAACCAGGCCGATCGCCAGCCCGGCCGCAAAAACCAGGATCGATGTGATACAGGATCTGACAGCTCTCATCGTGTGCCTCCAGCGTAGTTATGATGCGAATTGGAAAGTGTGCAATGTTAAAATTGGATGATAATCATAGTATATCA
>JBFYSP010000222.1:0-4406 GCA_041301395.1 Anaerolineae bacterium | reverse complement strand
GAAGTCAGCGCCACCTATGCCGCCGCTCTTGCCGGCCGCGATGCACTGCCCGGCAAAGAGATCACCGTGGTGGACACGCGCAGCCTGACGATGGGGCAGGGCTTCCAGGTGCTGGCGGCAGCCGAAGCAGCTGCTTCCGGCGCATCCAAAGACGAGATCATACGCCAGGCCGCCTCCGTTGGCGAGCGCACGCACCTGTTCGCCTCACTGGCGACATTGAAGTATCTGGCGATGAGCGGGCGGGTGGGGCACCTGGCGGCTGGGATGGCTTCTCTGTTGAGTGTCAAACCGATCCTAACCATCCGCGGCGGTAAGCTCGACCTTTTAGAGCGCGTCCGCACCCAGGGCAAGTCCTGGGGCCGGGTGCTGGAGCTCTCTGCCGAAGCGCCGGCCGGGAAACCCATCGAGCGGCTGGCGATTGTGCATGTAGATGCCCTGACGGCAGCCCGCCAGTTCGAGGGGCAGCTGCGCCAGGCCCTGAGCTACAGCGGTGATATCCTATACGCCGAGCTGACTCCGGGGCTTTCGGTGCACTCCGGCAGCGGGCTGGTGGGCGCCTGCTTCGTAGTGGGGCAGTAGGAGCGCTTGTGGGAATTGTTGAGTTAGCTGCCGATCCGCGAGCTACCGTGCTGGCTGCCCGTTTGGTGCGTATGCTGCCTTTGCGGGTTGGCTTGAGCCTGGCGGATTTATTAGCCCGGCGTGCCGCCGCCCAGGTAAATACCCCGACGATCCGGGCGCTGCGCCACAACCAGGCGGTGGTGCGCGGCCTGCCGTATGATGATCCTTCCCTGGATGATGCCGCTTTCAAGGCACTTCAGATCACGGCCCGTGGTTATGTTTACCTGTTTAAGAAACTGGACGAGTCGGTCGAATCTAAGCGCGCCTTGTGTGCCATCGACCAGCAAACTATCGATACCCTGCTGCCATACCACCTGAGTGGCCGAGGTTTATTTGTTGTTGGCTTTCATCTGGCCGGCTTCGACCAGGTAGTGATTTCGCTAGGCACCTACGGCTTTCCGCTCCTGGGGCTGACGTACGCCGATCCCACTGCGGTCTACCAATTCCAAAACCAGGTGCGCATCAACAGTGGTGTCAATATGCTGGCCATCACACCGCAATCCCTGCGCCAGGCGCTGCGCTACCTGCGTCAGGGCAATGCGGTCATGACCGCCTGCGACCGGCCGGATCCGGATGGGGAAGAGCTGCTGTTCTTTGGGCGCAAGGCGCGCCTGCCGGTGGGGCATGCCCGGCTGGCCTTGCATGCCGGCGTGCCTCTGGCAGTAGCCATCACCACGCGCACTGGTGAGGGGACTTATCATGCCACCTTGCTGGATTTAATCGAGCCCCAACGTACTGGAGACGACAATCAAGATGCCATCGACCTGGCCCAGCGGGTGATTACCGGCTTTGAAGGCTACCTGCGCCAGCACCCGGAAGAATGGCTGATGTATTTCCCTGTGTGGGAAAACGAGATGCCGCCCATCGGCTGATTCTAAAGCGTTGAATCCCAATATATTATGCGACCGTTCTATGGACTGCCTGCGCCACTGCCCGGATGGAATAAATTAGACGGGCGAATTGCTCAGGTGTCAGGCTCTGCTGACCGTCGGAGAGGGCGTAGCCTGGGTCGGGGTGCACTTCGATAATCAGTCCGTCGGCGCCGGCGGCCACCCCGGCGCAGGCGATGGCCTCCACCAGGCTGGCTTCGCCTGTGCTGTGGCTGGGATCGAGCAGCACCGGCAGGTGGGTCAGCTGCTGCAGCACAGGGACGGCGTTGATATCGGTGGTGTTGCGGGTGGCATTCTCAAAGGTGCGGATACCGCGCTCGCACAGCATCACCCGCCGGTTGCCCTGCGCCAGCAGGTACTCGGCGGACATCAGCAGATCTTCAATGGTGGCGGACGGGCCGCGCTTTAGCAGCACCGGCTGCTGGCTGGAACCGGCGGCATTGAGCAGGTTGAAGTTTTGCATGTTGCGTGCCCCAATTTGGAGCACATCGGCATAGCGGCATACCTGGGGTACCTGCTCCGGCGCCATTACCTCGGTGACGATGGGCAGCCCGTACTTCTTCCCGGCCTCCGCCAACAGCTCCAGCCCTTCTTCCCCCATCCCTTGAAAAGAATACGGCGAGGTGCGCGGTTTATAAGCGCCGCCGCGCAGGGCATGCGCCCCGGCTTCACAGACTGCCTGGGCAGTTTCCATGATCTGGCTGCGACTTTCTACCGAGCACGGCCCGGCGATAATCAGCACGTTCTCACTGCCTACTTCTACCCGGCCCAGGCGAAAGCGGGTGTTTTCGGGGATGAACTCGCGCGAGGCCAGTTTATACGGGCGGGCGATGGGTAGCAGGCGGTCCACCCCAGGCATAGCCCGCAGCAGCTCCGGGTTGAGACGCCCGGCTGCTGCCGGTGAGACGGGTACCAGGGTGCTGGCCGGCGCCTTTCCCACCACCGCGATCACAATGCGTTCCTCGCCACGGTACAGGTGCGGGCGCATGTTCTGCTGCTCGATAGCCTCCACGACCGCGCTGACTTCCTCCGGGGAAGCGCCATGGCGCATCACAATCAACATTTAGTTCTCCTTCTCGGGCAGGCCTGTCTCTGGCTGGAGCGCTGCGGCCAACTCATGGATAAAGGCACTCGCTGTTGCACAAGGATCGTTCGAATGGCCGATGGCGTTGATCAGGGCTGAGCCGACGATGACGCCATCCGCCAGCCGGCCGACCTGGGCTGCCTGCTGCGGCGTGGCAATCCCAAAGCCGACCGCCAGCGGTAGATCAGTGGCCTGGCGTACCCTTCCAATGAAATCGGCCAGATCGGGCGGCAGTTCATTGCGGGCGCCGGTTACACCAGTGACCGACACCAGGTAAATGAAGCCAGTGGCGCGTGAGGCCGCCAGGGCGATGCGCTCCTGGGTGGAGGTGGGGGCCAGCAGGAATATCAATGCCAGCGCATGGCGGCGGCAGGCCTCTTCTAGCCCGGCGCTCTCTTCCGGCGGCAGGTCCGGCACGATCAGACCATCGGCTCCGGCGGCTGCAGCCTCTGCGGTGAAGCTTTCCATGCCGAATGCCAGCAGCGGGTTAATGTAGCTCATCAACAGCAGCGGCTGGGTTACGCCATTCCGTCGCAGACTGCGCACCTGCTCCAGGCAGCCGCGCACGGTCATGCCGTGCTCCAGGGCGGTCTGGGTTGAGTGCTGGATGGTCGGGCCGTCCGCCAGCGGGTCGGAAAAGGGAATGCCTAACTCGAACAGGTCGGCGCCGGAGCGGGCCGCCGCCAGCAGGATTTCGCCGGAAAGCGCGGCATCTGGGTAGCCCAGCGTGAAGTAAGGCATGCAGGCAGCTCGTCCGGCTTGTCGGCAGCGCTTGAACGTTTCTGCGATACGATCCATGCCGTTCATTGTACACCCCCTGGTTCCCTGGCGGCCAGGGCGGCAATGATGGTATCCAGGTCTTTATCGCCGCGCCCGGAAAGGTTGACCAGCAGGATCTGGTCACTGCTCATCTGCGGGGCCAGGCGAGCGGCATGCGCCACGGCGTGAGCCGACTCCAATGCCGGCAGGATGCCTTCGCTGCGTGCCAGCAGCTGGAATGCAGCCAGCGCTTCCTCGTCGTTGGCATAAGTGTATTCACTGCGGCCGACCTGGCGCAGGAAAGCGTGCTCTGGCCCGACTGCGGCGTAATCCAACCCGGCCGAGATGGAGTGCGTTTCAGCGATCTGCCCATCTTGATCTTGCAGTACGTAGGTGTAAGCTCCGTGGAGCACGCCTTCTCGACCGATCTGCGGATCCGAGAAACGGGCGGCGTGCTTGCCGCTGGGGATGCCCAAGCCGCCGGCTTCAACACCGACCAGCCGCACCGTAGGGTCATCCAAGAAGGCGTGAAACAGCCCGATGGCGTTCGAGCCGCCGCCCACGCAGGCAATGCAGGTATCCGGCAGCCGGCCGGCCTGCGCCAGCATCTGGCGGCGCGCCTCCTGCCCGATCACCGCCTGGAAATCGCGCACCATCGTCGGATAGGGATGCGGGCCGAGCGCCGAGCCCAGCAGGTAGTGCGTGTCGCGCACACTCGTCACCCAATCGCGAATCGCCTCGTTGACCGCGTCCTTCAGGGTGCGGGTGCCGCTTTCCACCGGCCGGACTTCAGCACCCAGCAGCTGCATGCGCAGCACATTCGGCTTCTGGCGGGCAATATCTACACTGCCCATGTAAACCACGCACTCCAGCCCCAGCAGGGCGGCGGCTGTGGCGGTCGCCACGCCGTGCTGACCGGCGCCAGTCTCGGCGATCACCCGGCGCTTGCCCATGCGTTGCGCCAGCAAGGCCTGCCCCAGGGCATTGTTGATCTTATGCGCTCCGGTATGCGCCAGGTCTTCCCGCTTCAGGTAGATCTGCGCCCCGCCCAGCTC
>JBFYSP010000197.1:0-14717 GCA_041301395.1 Anaerolineae bacterium | reverse complement strand
GCGCCATGGGCACGCCGCGTGCCGATGAATACCTGCTGCAGTTCCAGCAGGCTTTTGGCATCCCGGCGCACGGCATCCTGCTCTTCGACCTGTGCCGCGGCATCGAGCTGGTCTTTGCCATCGAACGCGCCGCCGAGATCTTGAGCCAACCGCTCGATACTGCTGCGGTGGCCGTGCCGCATATACCTCGCGATGGAGAAGGATTTGGCATGGTGGAGGCGCCGCGCGGCCCGCTCATCCACCACTATGTGATCGAAGACGGGCGCATCCGTTCGGCGGACTTCATTATCCCCACCGTCCACAACATGCTGGCTATCGAACGCGCCCTGACCGTGGCCGCTAATCGCTACATTAACCCCCAGGGCATCAACCTGGAACTGGAGCGCGCCGTGGGCCGGGTGGTGCGCGCCTTCGATCCTTGCATTGCCTGCGCCACACATTAAATTGATGAATACACACGAGCGGTAGCGACAGGCAATCTGCTTGTCACCACCGCTCGTTGATTAATAAGCAAGGGGGAGATCAATCCTTGGGTTGGATCTTCTCGTTTGTTTTCTTCTCTTCATCATCCGCGGCAGCTTCTGCGTAACCGGGTGCCAGGCGGGCGTATAAATAGTTGGTCTCTTTCAAGCGGTTAACCAGCTGCCGGGTGAGATCCGCTTCAGCCATACGCCAGGTCCAGTTGCCGCTCGGGTTGCCAGGGTAATTCATACGCGCCCGGTTGTCCAGGCTGAGGAGATCCTGCAAGGGAGCCAGGGCAAAGACTCCCACCGACATCCAGGCGGCGCGGATCATATCCCAGGAGACGTCGCTCCCATCTCTGGCCAGGTAACGCCGGTAGAAATCTCGCTCGTGCTCCTGGAGGCGTTGGTACCATCCCAAGACAGTATCGTTATCATGCGTGCCGGTATATACCACGCAGTTCTTCACATGATTGTGCGGCAAGAAGGTATCCTCTGGCATGTCGCCAAATCCAAACAGCATGACCTTCATACCTGGTAGTCCGAAATGGTCGCGCAGGGCGACCACATCCGGTGTGATCACACCCAGGTCTTCGGCAAGGATCGGTAATTCGCCCAGGGTTGCCTTGACTGTGTTGAAGAAATCAATCCCCGGAACCGGCACCCAACGTCCCTTCTCCGCGGTTTTAGCGCTGCCTTTTACCTCCCAGTAACCGGCAAAGCCGCGGAAGTGATCGATGCGAATGATGTCAACCAGGTCCAGCACTGCCCGGATACGCTCAATCCACCAGGCATACCCACTGGCGGTATGAACATCCCAACGGTAGAGTGGATTGCCCCACAACTGGCCGGTAGCCGAGAAATAATCCGGCGGGACGCCAGCAACGAATTCGGGTTTTCCATTTTTATATAGGTAAAACAGCTCTGGGTTAGCCCAGACATCGGCGCTGTCATGCGCTACGAAGATCGGGATATCCCCAATGATCCGAATGCCTTTTTTTCGGGCAGATTGGTGCAGATCATCCCACTGGCGGAAGAACAGGAACTGGCGGAACTTTTGCCTTAAAATGGCATCGGCATACTCCTGGCGAGCTTTTTCCATCGCCTTTGGATCCCGGCTGCGCAAGGCATGGCTCCAATTGACCCACGACCCGCCGCCATTGGCTTCTTTCAAAGCCATGAACAGGGCAAAGTCATCCAGCCAGGATGCTTTTACCTGCTGGAAGGTGTTGAACTCTTGCAGGAGCTCGCTACCTGCCGCGGCTTTAAAGCGAGCATACGCCCGGTCGAGCAGGCTGATCTTCCAGGGGATGACGGCACCGAAATCGACCCGCTCTTTCGGAAATTCTGGCATATCCGCCAGGTCTTCTGGCTGGAGCAGGCCATCCGCCAGCAGCAGATCCGGGCTGATCAGGTAGGGATTCCCGGCGAAAGCCGAGAAGCACTGGTAAGGGGAATCTCCATAACCCGTCGGACCCAGCGGCAGCACCTGCCACAAGGAACAACCGCACTTTGCCAGGAATTCCACCCAGCGGTGGGCATGTGGCCCAAGGTCGCCAATCCCATAGGGTCCCGGCAGGCTGGTGGGATGCAGGATAATTCCGGATGCGCGTTCAAAGTTCATTGGGTGCCCTCTTTGTTTGGATATAATCGTCGCTGTGGACGATCTTGGATGAGAAATCTCCGGTGAAAACGTCTGGACCGATGATCGCGCCTGGTTCGACGACGATCTCGGCCGGTATTTCGGCATGTTTGCCAATTGTGGTGATCAGCTGCTCGCCTGCTACGTATCCTCCAATATGGGCGCTCTCACCAATTTTCACCTTTTTATCCAGGATGCTGTACTCGACCATTGCCCCTGGGCCGATCACTGAGTCTGTCATGATTACCGACTCTCGGATTACAGCCCCCGGGTGGACGATAATTCCCGGCGAGAGTACACTGCGCTCAACGATCGTCCCGCTGGAGATGATGCAGCCATCGGCGATCATGCTGTCGACGATTTGAGCATTGCTCGCAATGCGCACCGGCGGGCGCTCTTCGGTACGGGTGTGAACGATCCAGCGCCGGTTGTTCAAGTCGATTGGTGGTGGGTCGGCTAGCAGGTCCATGTGGGCCAACCAATAGGAGCTGATCGTCCCCACATCCACCCAGTAGCCGCTGAAGGGGTAAGCAAAAATGCGCATGCCCTTGTTCACCATGCGTGGCAGGATGTCCTTACCAAAATCATGGCTGGAATGGCTGTCTTGATGGTCTTCCCACAGCATTTTGTCCAGTACACTCAGGTTGAACAGGTACACACCCATATTCGCCAGGTCGGATGGAGGGGCTTTTGGCTTTTCCACAAACGTATTTACCCGTCCATCCGGATCGACACCCAGGATACCAAAGCGATCCGCTTCCACCAGCGGGACATTGATCGAGGCAATGGTGACATCTGCGTCTTTCTGGCGATGGAATTCGATCATATCGGCATAATTCATGTTGTAGATATGGTCGCCGGATAGGATTAGAACCAGGTCCGGGTTGTTCTGCTTGATGAACAGGAAATTTTGCTGCACAGCGTCAGCCGTCCCCAGATACCAGTCGGAGGAGCCGCGCGCTTTGTAGGGGGTATAGATGCGTGCTCCACCAGTAAAGTCTCGGTTTAGATCCCAGGGGCCGCCGGCGCCGATATGCTCAATCAGAGAGTGCGGGCGGTACTGCGCCAGGATCATCACGTCGAAGATGCCTGAGTTGACGCAGTTGGACAGGGTGAAATCGATAATCCGATATTTTCCGGCGAACGGCACTGCCGGTTTGGTGCGTTTGGCGGTTAGAATGCCCAACCGGGATCCTTCACCCCCGGCCATAATAATTGCTCGGGTCTTCAACAGGTTTAATTCCATAGTTCCCTCCTCTCGTCATTTCTCTCAAAATAGTTTAGCTGGCGTACCAAAACCAGCTCTTTGTTGAGATCCAGGTATGCACGCGCCGCACGTTCCCAGGGAAAATCTTGCTGTATGCCGCGCTGCTGCAGCTTGCGCCACTCAGCAGGCAACTCATACGCCTGGTAGGCGCGCAGCAAAGCCTGCCCAAGCGCGGCCGGCTCGGCGGCTTCGAAATTGGCGACAATTGCCGGGACGTTCGCAGGGTCCATGCGGGCGATATCCAGCCCATTCAGGATCCCAGAAATTGAGCCTCGGCGGCGGCGCAAGAAACCATCCAGCCCGCTGCCAAAGGGCTGGGTCAGGATTTCTTCGGCGTAATGCGGTGAAACAGCCACGATATGATCAGCAGTCAGCGGCCACATCACCCAATCCTCCGACTTTAATGAGCAGGTCAGCCTCGAAAGCCAGAAACAATGCGTTCAGATAAGTGGGCATCAGGTCTATGTGGTGAATCTATTCTTGATTGCAGATGTTGAGATATCTTATATTGTAACCGAAAGTTGCCCACCCCTGGCATTGTGCGACTAACCTTAAAATGTGTCACAATCTTCTTCACAAAACGTTAACCATCGGTTAGAATTGGCGAGTTGCCAGACAATTTAAGCAGAGCGAGTCGCTGTTACGGTTGAGATCAATACAGACCTCTTTATGACAAATTTATCATACTGCATTCACGCTCATTTCTACCAACCTCCCCGTGAAGACCCTCTAACAGGTAAAATTCCCTACGAAATTGGCTCGTCTCCGTTTATGAATTGGAACGAGCGTATCCACGCTGAATGCTACCGACCTAACGCTGATCTGCGCAATTTTGAGCAGATCAGTTTTAATTTTGGGCCTACTTTGATCTCCTGGATGCAGGCTCACGACCCGGAAACGCATCGCAAGATCGTCGAGCAGGATCAGGTCAACATGCGCCTGCACGGGGTCGGGAACGCCATGGCCCAGGCGTACAACCATACGATTCTGCCGCTGGCCTCCGACCGGGATAAAGAGACCCAGGTAGCCTGGGGGATCGCCGATTTTGAATATCGCTTCGGTCGCCGCCCGCAGGGTATGTGGCTGCCGGAGGCGGCTGTTGATCTGCAAACGCTGGATGTCCTGGCGCGCTACGGGATCGAGTTCACCATCCTGGCTCCCTGGTCTGCCCGCAGTGGATCCCTTGATCCCTCCGAGCCATACAGGGTGTTGCTGCCGGGCAGGCGCAGCATGGTCGTGTTTTTCTACCAGCGCGAGCTCAGCGCCCGCATCAGCTTCGACCCGGGTGCGACGATCAACGCGGACCAGTTTGCCCAGTACAACTTGCTGTCCGGTTTCCGCAAGGACAAAGCGCGACGCGGGGAAGCGCAGCTGGTGTTGATTGCCTCGGATGGTGAGCTGTACGGCCACCACCAGTACATGCGCGATCGCTTCCTGGCGCGGCTGGTGGATGGCGCCGGGCACCAGGCCGGGCTGACTCTGACCTACCCAGCATTGTGGCTGAAAGAGTATCCGGTGCGGCAGATCGTGGAAATCCGGGAGTCCACCTCCTGGAGCTGCCATCACGGCGTCCGCCGCTGGACGGGCGACTGCGCCTGCACCCCGAACGATGGCGCCTGGAAAGCCCACCTGCGGCATGCTTTTGAGCGCCTGTCCCAGGAGATTGACCGGTTATACGCCGATGTGGCCCAGCGATTGGTGGATGACCCCTGGGAGCTCAACCGCCGCTATATCCATGTCATTCTGCAAAAATGCAGCGCCGAGAGCCTGATTGGGGAGATGGCTGGGCACGCATTGACCAGCGATCAGATACACCGGCTGCACCTGATGCTGGAAGCGCAGCGCGAGCGCCAGCGTATGTTTACTTCATGCGGCTTTTACTTTGAAGATTTCGACCGCATCGAGCCGAAGAACTGTGTGGCATATGCCGCTCAGGCGGTGCGGTTGGTACATCTGGCTACCGGCGTCGACCTGGGGGCAGAAGTCTCTGCCGACCTGCAGCACGTCGTCAGTCAGTACACCCATCTGCATGCTGACCGCGTATTTCAACGCCATTTGCGCCGCGCCGAAGGCGTCAGCAGCGTACGCGTCGGTTACGCCGATTAAATAAAAACAGCCGGCAGATGAGCACCAGCCGGCTGTTTATTTTGTTAAGCCCCAGCAGCCTTTACCAGCTTATCCACCAGGTAATCCGACTTCTCTCCCGCCGAAATCAGCTTGGTGATCAGCTTGTAGATCTCCAGAATTGCAGCGGTACGGTTCTTGGACTTGGCGTTCGCGTCCGGGGCGCTCGCTTGTACAACGCTGACCGCGAACAGCCACCACAACAGTTCTTCGTATGACTCCTGGTTGTAATACAGCATGCCCAGGTAGCGATTGACCTTCAGGTAGGATTGCGCCAGGCTGTCCTTCAGCAGGGCTTGCAGGACGGCCTGGGCGGTGAGTTTTTCTCCTTCTTCAGCCTGGTACCAGGCGGCGTGCTCGGTCAATAGCCGCACCGCGTCAACAGCTCGCCAGGCAGTACCTCCATCTGCTCCCGCCTCCTGCAGCGTCTGGGCAATCACTTTACCCAGCAGCAATTCATCGATCCATGCCCGGCTGAGCAGGGCACAATCCTGGGATTCGCCTTCTTCCGCCGCAACCTGGATGCAGCCCAGGCGGTGGGTGAAAGTCCAGGCAAACAGGGCGCCCCATACCGGCAGACTCGCCTTCGCCAAAGGTACCTTGCCCCCGGGTCCGGCCAGCAAGTACTCCTCGGCTTTCGCCAGCGATTTTTTCTCTGATGCTTTCAGGTCTTCTCGTAGGGTAAGCAGGCCTAAAATAGCTGCCAGCTCACCTGTGGCGCGCTCGGCAATGGGCTGCGCATCTCCGTTGGCTTTATTCAGATCGCGTGCTTCGGCCAGCAGAAGCAGCAGTTTTTGCAAAACATCATCCAACACAGGCTGCAACGGCGCGCTTTCATCCGGCTCTTCACCTTCTATGTTTGGCTCCCGGCGGTGCTCGACCAGCCACTCGAAATACTCGCGATTGACCAAACCGCGGTATGCAGTCAGGATTGGCTGCAAGAACAACTCCTTGAGCGCCTCATCGATGCTGGGCACGCCGCGCCCTTCTAAGTAGGAGGACAGCTGGGCATACTGGCGCCACTCGTTATCTTGAACCTGGCGCATGTCAATGAAGACATGATACCGGTAAGCGCTCAGCTCAATATATAGCCCGTTATTGTGCAGCTCCTGGCAGGAACGGATATATTCCAGATTGCCGGCCTGGTCGCGGAAGATCACGTAGGTATTCGGGTCGTTGGAAAGCCCTAGTCCTTCTCCCAGGTTCTTGCGCACCAGGACGCGGTCGTCGCCCGCCCCGGTTTTTTGCGGGTAAGCGGTCGAGGTGCGTATCCAGCCGCGCGCTGTAGCCCACTTGTTGTGGTAGATTACCAGGGCGCGCTCATCACCCACCCGGTTCGAGTAGGCAAAGACATCCTCGTTGACCGCGCCGTCGGCGGTGTAAAAATCGTACAGCAGGAAATTCTGCACTTCAGCAAACAGGTAGCGGCGGCGCATCAGCGGGAATATATCCCGCTCGTGGCGCGCCACCAGGTAGCCGTCGGGGTGCTCGTCCCAGTATGCCCGGCGGTATTCCATGCCATATTTCTCGGTAAAGCCCTCCACCTGGCCATGCCCGAACATCGGCAGCCCCGGTAATGTTGCCATCATGGTGCAGATGCCGAAATACTTGTCGTCTTTGCCAAATTGATCCACTGCCGTGCGCTCATCGGGGTTGTTCATGAAATTGACGTAGCGCTTCAGGATTTCCGGTTCGAACTCCAGGGTGTTTTTGATCACCAGGCGGTATTCCTGGTTTTTCTCATCGCGCATCATGTTCATAAAAGCGCTGTTGTATACCCGGTGCATCCCCAGGGTGCGCACGAAATAACCTTCCATCAGCCAGAAGGCTTCCGCCAGCAGCAGGGTATCCGGCACTTCCTGCGCCACCCGGTCGACCACTTCACGCCAGAACTCGATCGGGATGGCCTCGTCGAACTGGTCCTTGGTCAAGCCCTGCTCGGCGCGGCTGGGGATATCGCCGCCGCTGCCAGGCTCGGGGTACCACAGGCGCTGGTAGTGGCGCTTGGCGAGGGTCATGGCTGCATCAAAGCGGATGATCGGGAAGCGGCGCGCTACCTCCAGGATGGTCTGGATCACCGCCTCGCGCACCTCCGGCATCAGGTAGTTCAGCTGGGCGGTATCGTTCCAGGGCATGGATGTGCCGTCGTTGCCGTGGTAAATAAAGCGGGTATCGCCGCTCCAGTTATCCACCCGCTTAAAGACGACGGCTGCATCGGTGTTGTCGAAGTAGTGATCTTCGATGCTTATCCCTACCCGCGAATCCCAGGACAGGTTAGGACCGTTGAATGTATAAGAAGGGAATGGACTGTAAGGCAGCGAGACGAACCAATCTGGGTGTTCGATGACCCAACGTGAGTCTATCCCCATGTGATTGGGCACCATGTCGGAGGCCAGGCGGATGCCGCGCTTCCAGGTGCGGTCGCGCAGCACCCGGTAGGCTTCTTCGCCGCCCAGGTCTTCGGCGATATCGTAGCTGAACAGCGAGTAGGCCGATGCCACCGCGTCCGGGTTGCCGCGCAGCTGCTTGATCGTCTTGGAAGCGTTACTGCGCTCCCACAGGCCGATCAGCCACAAGCCGGTGAACCCCCAGCGCGCCATGCTGTCCAGCTCCTCATCCGGAATCTGGTCCAGGCGGGTAATCGGCTCTTTGTATTTCTTCGAAAGCTGGTCCAGCCAGACATAGGAATTTTTAGCGATCAGCACCAGGTTGGGCATCCAGTCGCGGTCCGGGCTGAACTGCTCTGGCTCGAGTTCTAACCCGGTAAACTCCACTACCTGAGCCGGACCCGGCCCGCCGAAGCCGATGACGATCTTTTCCTCTTCCTTGATCAAGTCCTGGCTGCGCAGCAGGCGGAAAAGCAGGCTTCCCAGTACGCTGCTCCAACGTGTGCGCAGGAACTCGAGCTGGGCGCTCAGCGAGTGCGGGTGCGTCAGCGCCGGCTTGCGCAGCATCATGATCAGATTATCGTCATCCGGACCAAATGTCGGTTGGGTACCGAAGAAATCGTTCAGGCTGTGGATCATCTCCCGGTAGGAGGTGCCTTTTTCCAGGTTGGCGTCGTCGAAAAGCTCCAGGTATGGCGAAAAAGCCGGGTTGCTGTTGGCCAGCCACAGCATCAACATTTCTTCCAGCATGATCTCCCGGTTGGGCACCTGGCGCCCGCGAGAATCGGTGGATGTGCCTGCGATATAATCTTCCAGGCTGGTTTCCCGGCGGTATACAGCCAGGGGTGGGAAATCCTCGCCAAAGCGGCGCAAGGCAGATTCGACCTCGTCCTCGCCGATGTTTTCCTCCAGCCAGGCCAGAGCTTCGGCCATCACCAGCGGGTTGCGCTGTTCGCGGTACTGCTCCAGGATCAGGTGCAGGATTTCATCAACCAAACCCATGGCGTTAATCTGCCCGGCGCGCACCGCTCGCTCGGGGTAATTGACCAGATCGCGGCGGTCGTTCATCTTTTGAGCAAAGACCCGTGCAGCATGGAAATTCGCAAATACCACGTTTCCCGTGGTCATGAACAGGCTGTCCTCGAACAGGTAGTAATCACGCGACTGCCGCGAGACATGAAATTCCATTATCATGGGGTAGGTCATTGTCCCTCCAGATGGGTGAGAAGATAGTGCTATTATAACTGCTGGTGGTATCCCTGGGCCATTATCCGGCCCACGCTTAGCGCCGCTTGACCAGGATCAGGGTGATATCGTCGAAGAGTGTATCGGTATTGGTGAACCGATCGACCGATTCAAGCAGTTTTTCCAGAATTGCCCCGGCCGAAGCCGATGAATATTGGATGGCCAGCTCTTTCAGCCGGCGGGTACCGTATTGTTCAAATGCGGCGTTTACCGCTTCGTTAATCCCATCGGTGTAAAGCAAGATGAAATCACCCGGCTGCAGCCACAATTCCTGCTGCTGGAAGTCAACCGCCGGCTCCACCCCCAGCAGCATACCGGTACGGGTCAGCTCGCTCACCTGGTCGGGACGCTGCGTCTGGTAATAGAGCGGCGGATTATGCCCGGCGTTGACGTAGGTGACTTTGCCCGACTCGAGCTCCAGGTGGGCATACACCAGGGTGACATACAGAGTGGCAGCCGCGTCGTCGCAGATTACCCGGTTGGCCTGCGAGATGGCCTCCGCCGGTAGAGCCGTTCCATAAACGCTGGCCCGCACGATGCTGCGCGTGGCTGCCATGAACAGGGCGGCGTGCATGCCCTTATCGGTAACATCCGCAATCACGATGCCCAAGCCACCATCCGGATGCTCAATGAAATCAAAATAATCGCCGGCCACTTCTCGGGCGGGGATCCAGCGCGTGGCAATCTCCCATCCGGGGATCTCTGGGGCAGTGGAGGGCAACAGGCTGGCCTGCACCCGACGCGCCATTTGCAGCTCGCGCTCCATGCGGCCTTTTTCGACCGCCACCTGGTACAGGCGGGCGTTTTCAATGGCGATCGAGGCACTGGCCGCAATGGCGGTCAGCAGCTCCAGGTCGGCCTGGGTGAAGATGCCGGCCTGCAATCGATTATCGACATAGATGATCCCCAGGACGGTGTCTTTGCTCTTGAGCGGCACGCACAGGATCGAGCGCAAGCCTAGGATCATTACGCTCTCGCGCATACTGAAACGGTTGTCCGACTGCGCGTCGCTGGTAAGGATGGCCTGCCCTTCTCGGGCGACTTTTTCGATCACACTGCGAGACACCTGGAAGCGCGGGTCTTCTATGGTGCGTTGATCCAGGCCGCGCGCCACCTGAAAGGTGAGCTGCCGCTGCGCATCGTAGAGCATGACAAAGCCGCGCTCTGCCCGGGTGGCGGCGATGACCTCATCCATGACTTTATCCAGCACTTCGTCCAGATCCAGAGTGGAAGAGAAGGTTTGTGACAGCCGGTAAAGCAGCGCCAGGCGGTCGGTAGACGGTTGGGGAAGGTTGGGTAAGCTCATCGGTGTAGAGAATTGGTAAAATAAGCGTTTGAATATTATAATACCCGCTGATGTCTCACATGACCTTGATTACTGCGAACGAACTTTCACATAAATTATCGGATCCGGGCTGGCTGGTGGTAGATTGCCGGTTTACTCTGGCAGATCCGGGCAAAGGCCGGCAGGAGTATCTGGAAGCCCATATTCCCGGGGCGGTGTATGCTCACCTGGACGAAGACCTCAGCGCCCGAAACAGCGCTGAAGCGCTGAGTGGCGGCCGGCACCCACTACCGCTTCCCGAGCCGGCGGCAGAATCTCTGGGTCGTCTGGGGATTGGGCAGGGTATGCAGGTGGTAGCTTACGATGCTGCCGGGGGAGCGCTGGCGGCGGCCCGCTTGTGGTGGCTGCTGCGCTGGCTGGGGCATACCCACTGCACTGTGCTGGATGGCGGCTGGCAGGGCTGGCTGGCTGCAAGCCACCCGCTGGCAGGAGGAGCAGAGTCACGCCCAGCGCAGGTTTTCTACCCCAGGGTGCGCCCCGAGCTGATCGTATCTACCAGCCAGGTGGAGGCCATGCGCCAGAACAAAGCCTACCGGGTGCTGGACGCCCGGGCATACGAGCGTTACCAGGGTAAAAATGAGACCATCGACCCGGTGGCCGGTCATATCCCAGGCGCCGACTCCGCTCCCTACCAGACCAACTTAAATCCAGACCTGTCCTTTCGCTCAAAATCCGAGCTTCGTAATATATACCTGGATCTACTGGGGAATGTGCCTGCCGGGCGCAGCGCCATATACTGCGGATCCGGCGTCACCGCGGCCCATAATATCCTGGCGATGCTGCACGCCGGGTTGGGGGAAGCCCGCCTGTATCCGGGCTCGTGGAGTGAATGGATATCCGACCCGTCGCGGCCGGTGGCGGACGGCAAGTCTTCCTGACAGGCTAAGTATCCTGGTAGCGGGATTCGTCCAGCTCTTTTCGCAGGCGCTCTTCCTTGCTGGACGCCTGGAACTGCCCGGTTTCCTGGGCGGCTTCCAGCTCGGCCAGCTCAGCCTTCCGCAGAGCATCCGGGCTGTGACGCACCACCAGGCTCCACTTACCGCAGTACGGGCAGCGATCCAGCCTCCCAACCATTAAATTCAATCCCCACATATGCACCCCAAACGGGCGGCCGCATTTAGGACAGATCGTGCCTCCCAGCATGCCATAGCTGCGCGGCGCGCCGGGCGGCAGAGCCTCCAGCTTGCGCTTTCCCATCCGGATTGAGAAAAACGCCGAGAGCAGGATTACCCCGCCGACCACAGCCAGGATGGGCACGACCATCTTCAGGGTGGAGCCAAAGCCTTCCGATTGACTAATGAACTCTTTGCGCACTTCATTGGAAGCCAGCTCCTGCCCGCCGGTAGTATAGCCCAGGGCAGTGAAGGCATGCACGCCATCCGGGTAACTGGCGGTATCGAAGCTGGCTCTAAAAGGCGCTTCGTTGTCTTCGGCCAGGGTTTCTCCATCGATGAAGAAAACTACGCGTGCCAGGTCGTCCGGGCCTTCGGCTCGCACAGTGAACCTGCCCTGGATGCGCCCGCTGAAATCGTTATAGCCGAAGTCTTTGTTGACGGATATGGTAAGAGGGGTTTGCTCCTGGGCGGCCGCGGTTTGAACCAGCAGGGCGCTCATCGCCAGGAAGGACAGCAGGAATAGTATTCGCTTTTTCATTGTTTTGGCACCTAAAATTTACTTCCAACGGGTCAGGATGTTCTCGCGCTGGAACAGGCGTACCGCCAGGTAAAGCACCAGGACATCCAACCCAATCAGGATCAATCCCATCAGCAGGACCATCTGCTGGTTGATCAGGATAATCCCCGAGATCTGGGCGAAAAAGACCAGCAGCAAAGGCAGGATCACGATAGCGGAAAGCTGCTCGGCAACCCGCGGGTCGGTAACTCGTGAGGAGACGATCAGGCTGAAGTTAACCGACAGGATCGCCATCAGCGGGCCAACCACAATCACGGCGATCAGCCACATCGGATTGAACAGCGCCTTAAGCACCTGCGGCGAATCGACAATGATATAGGCACCCAGCGCGTAAACGGCAAACCCCAGCCAGGTGGCCAGGATAGCAGGGGTGGCAGCAGCCAGGTTTTTACCTACCAGCAGCTCGAAGGTGGTGATTGGCGTCGCCAGCAGCGGCTCCAGGCTGCGTGTGGTCTTTTCTCCTACAATAGAGTAGGCAGCGATGCTGACCGGGATGATCAACGGCATCATCATGAACAGCAGCATGAACTGGGTGACGATAAACACCTGGGAGCACTCTGCCGCATTCATCCCCGCCGGGCAAATCTTGATGAACTCAACCGGCATCTCGCCGGTCAGACCTTCCGCAGCACTCTCGCCGCCCATCACCCCCAGGATCACCAGGGGTAAGGCGGTGAAAAACAGCGGCAAGAACAGCGTGCTGAACAGCACCATCTTGTTTTTGAAGACCTGCATCCATTCTTTTTTAATAATCGTTTTTATTTTTCGCATGGCAATCCCTTTATTCGGCATTGCGGACTAACTGCAGGTATACGTCTTCCAGCGAGCGGCGCAGCTCGCCGACATACTGGATTTCCGCTCCGGCGTTCACCAGGTGGCGTATAACCTGCGGATTGTTCTCGTCTGGATTATCGATTTCCAAAACCAGCTTGTTATCCACCAACTGGACGGTTTTGACGTTCGGCGCCTGGCGGGCCTGATCGGCCAGCTCTGGTGTGGCGTGCAGCAGGTGGAAGACCACCCTGCGCCCAAAGACCTGAGCCCGCAGGCGGTCTGGGGTGTCCATCACCAGCATGCGGGTTTTGAATACCGCAATTCGGTCGCACAGCCGGTCGGCTTCGTCCAGGTTGTGGGTGCACAGGAAGATAGTCCGGCCCTCGCTGCGCAGCTCGGAGACAAAATCGCGCACCAGCCGCGCCGACTCCGGGTCCAGCCCGGCGGTGGGCTCGTCCAGGAAGAGGATATTGGGCTCGTGCAGCAGGGCGCGGGCGATGGCCAGCTTTTGCTTCATGCCCTTGGAGAAGGTTCCAGCTTCATCCTGCCGCCGGTCCCACAATCCCAGCATACGCAGGTATTTTTCCACCTGTCCGGCAGGGTCGGCCACCTCGTACAGGTTGGCATAAATCTGCAGGTTGTACTCAGCGCTCAGGTTGTCGTACAGACCTGGTGTTTCCGTCAGGATGCCAACGCTGCGCCGGATTTGCTGATCCTGGTGGCCAACAGTAAAGCCATTGACTACGGCCCGTCCTTCAGTGGGGGCGATCAGGCTGCACAGCAAGCGCACGGTGGTGGTCTTGCCGGCGCCGTTTGGCCCCAGGAAGCCAAACACTTCTCCGGATTGCACATCCAGGGTCAGGCGGTCGACCGCCAGGGTAGTTTGGAATTTTTTGGTCAGATTTTCGGTATGGATCATCCGGCTGCCTCCGATTTATTTATTGATAGCGCGAATCATCCAGTTTTTCTTCGGTGACTGCCGTCTCCATCGTCAGCGAGCCGGCGTCCGGGATGGGCAGCGCCTCGAGTGGGGCTTCCGCTTCTTCAATTGGGTCCGGCCGGCGCAAGGTAAAGATCACAGCAATGGCCAGCAGGCCAATCACGGTCAGTACGCCTTCAGCAGGCAGCGCCCCCCAACGTCCAACGACATAGACTGCCACGGCATCTACCAAAGCATGCGCGCCAACTGCCAGCCACAGCCAGTAGATCCGCCCGCGAGTGAAGGCCTGCAGTACGATTACGGTGAGGCATATTTGCAGCACCAGCGCCCACATGCGTTCGTAAGCACCCAGCAGGCTGGTGGGCCAGGACATGCTCCAGTACTGCTGGATTTGCGACTGTAAAATTTCCCATTGTTCGGGGGAAAGCACGGACGAGAGATCCATCGTACGCAAGGCTATGAGTTGGACTAAGGAATACAGCGCCAAAAAGCCAAGCACAATGGCTTCGATACCACCCCAGCCGCTGCCAAAGAAGACGGCTTTCGACCAGGTGCGCACCGGTTTGGCGATCCACCAGCGCATCATACCGTAGCGCACCAATTCTTCCCACAATCCAGCGCTCAGCCCCAGGACGATGGCATTGAACGCCAGAGTGTAAGCCTCCGGTGGCGCCGGTAGAATCTCACGCTGGAAAAGCATAGTCAGCAGGCTGTTGAAGGGAATGTGCCCCACCTGTGACAGGATGAACCCGAGCACGCCGCTGAAATACAGCACCCAGCTGTGCTTGAATCGTCGTTTGAGGAAGATGGCCAGCGCGACCGGGATCGCGATCATCAGCA
>JBFYSP010000171.1:0-3318 GCA_041301395.1 Anaerolineae bacterium | reverse complement strand
AAGCTGTCATGACCAAGCTGCCCGATTTGAGTGACAAAGATATCGGCACCGTTTTCAAGACGGTTGGCATGACCTTGCTCTCAACGGTAGGTGGGGCCGGCGGTCCGTTATACGGCACATTTTTCATCCAGGCCGGTATGAAATCTGCCGGTAAAATGGAGCTGACCCTGGAAGATTGGACCGCAGCGATGGATGCAGCCCTGGCAGGCATTGTGATGCGTGGTAAGGCAGAATTGGGCGATAAGACCATGGTCGATGCCTTGACTCCGGCCTTAGACGCCCTAAAGCAAGCCCTGCAAGATAATATTCCGATGAATCAGGCATTGACAAACGCAGCAGAAGCGGCGCGTGAAGGTATGGTTAATACCACACCGTTGGTCGCCCGCAAAGGGCGCGCCAGCTACCTGGGAGAGCGTAGTGCGGGCCACCAGGACCCTGGGGCCACATCGTCGTATCTAATTTTAAAGACCGCAGCCGAAACATGGGCTCATGCATAAGCCCTCGACCGGTTGAGATCCGTATGATTTCCAAACTTAAACAGGAGGTAAGAAATGGCTAAATATGCAGCAGCAGTAGACCAGGGTACCACCAGCACCCGGTTCATGATCTTCGATCACGCAGGGAAGGTTGTTGGTCTCGATCAAAAAGAGCACGAGCAGATTTACCCGAAGCCAGGTTGGGTTGAACATGACCCGATGGAAATCTGGACCCGCACCCAGGAGGTCATCAAGGGCGCATTGGCGAAGACCGGCGTAAGCCCGAAGGATATCGCTGCGGTCGGTGTTACCAACCAGCGCGAGACCACCGTGATCTGGGAGAAAGCCACTGGAAAGCCGGTGTACAATGCCATCGTCTGGCAGGACACCCGCACCGCGGCGATCTGCAACGATCTGGGCAAAGATGGCGGCCAGGATCGCTTCCGCGCTAAAGTCGGTCTGCCCCTGGCGACCTATTTCTCTGGCCCCAAGATTAAGTGGGTGCTGGACAATGTCCCGGGTGCGCGTGCCAAAGCTGAGAAGGGCGAGATCCTGTTCGGCAACATTGATACCTGGGTCATCTGGAACCTGACCGGCGGCCCGAACGGCGGCGTGCATGTTACGGATGTATCCAATGCTTCCCGCACAATGCTGATGAATCTCGAAACCCTGGATTGGGATGCCGAGATCCTGGGCATCATGGGCGTACCCCGCGCCATGCTTCCGGCTGTCCGGCCGTCGAGCGAAGTCTACGGCACGGCTGTCGGCGATCTGGCCGGCATCCCCGTAGCCGGTGACCTGGGCGACCAGCAAGCTGCTCTCTTCGGGCAGACCTGCTTCAGCCCCGGCGAAGCAAAGAATACCTATGGAACCGGCTGCTTCATGCTGCTTAATACCGGCACGAAGCCCGTCCAGTCCAAGAACGGCCTGCTCACGACCCTGGGCTACAAGATTGGTAAAGAGCCTGCGGTGTACTGCCTGGAAGGCTCCATCGCCATCACCGGCGCCCTCGTGCAGTGGCTGCGCGACAACCTGGGCCTGATCCAGAAGTCGACCGACGTAGAAGCACTGGCGAACACGGTTGAGGACAACGGCGGCATCTACTTTGTACCCGCCTTCTCTGGTCTGTTTGCTCCCTACTGGCGCTCGGATGCCCGCGGTGTGATCGTTGGCATGACCCGCTACGTCAACAAGGGCCACATCGCTCGCGCCGCCCTGGAAGCAACCGCTTACCAGACCCGCGAGGTCCTGGATGCCATGAATAAGGACTCTGGCGTCGATCTGACCGCCCTTAAGGTTGATGGCGGCATGGTCTACAACAACACCCTGATGCAGTTCCAGGCCGACATCCTGGGCGTTCCTGTTATTCGCCCGGTTGTTGCCGAGACTACTGCTCTGGGTGCGGCCTACGCTGCCGGCCTGGCGGTCGGTTTCTGGGCTACCGTTGAGGATCTGCGCGTCAATTGGGGCAAGGATCAGCAATGGGATCCGAAGATGACTGCTGAGAAGCGCGCCGAGATGCATGACGGCTGGCTCAAGGCTGTCACTCGCACCTTCGACTGGGTCTAGCATCGTACTCAAAGATGGGGGGCAGGAATCTGCCCCCCATTAACCTGCCTGCAGGCAGAATAACGGTTTTGTCTGTTCTTGCGACGCACCAGCCTGGCAGGTGGTGCGTCGCCTTGCTTTAGAAATATCAATATGTTGCGCATGCCAAATACCCAAACCACGTTGGATATCGATTGGGAGTTATGTTGGTCGCCGTATGATGAGGCTACCTACCGTGCGACATTGGAGTACATCCAAGCTGACGATCGCATCCTGGATATTGGTGCTGGGGATTTTAGGCTGGCTGAACGCATGGCAGGAATTGCTCAATGGGTTATAGGGATAGAAATCCAAGACAACCTGATGCCAAGAGAGTTCCGAGCCAGCAACATGACCAGCATACATGCCGACGCTCTGACATATCCCTTTCCGGACGGGTCCACTGCCGGTGTATTATTAATGCGACATTGCCGGCATTTTCGGCAATATGCAGAGAAATTAAAGGCCTGCGGCGCGCGACGGCTTATTACCAATGCGCGCTGGGGTATGGGTGTAGAGGAAGTTGACCTAAACAAACTCAGGGAATCTTATGCATCAATCGAGCTAGGCTGGTATGCCTGCTGGTGTGGCCATACAGGTTTCAAGCCTGGTCTGGCGGAAAAGATCACACCCAGTATCGACTGCATGATCCATGAAGTGTTCGATTGCCCTATCTGCCAATCGACAGGAGAGTGATGGATGGATAAACCAAAAGCAATTATTATTGGAGCCGGCTTTACGGGTGTCGCTACCGCCCATGACCTGGCACTGCGGGGCTTTGATGTGACCGTGGTAGAGCGAGGTCCCATTGCCAACGGCACTTCGGGCCGCACGCATGGCTTGCTGCACTGTGGAGGTCGTTATGCGGTCAAAGACCATGAGTCGGCGATCGAATGCATTGATGAAAATATTATCTTACGAAAAATTGTTCCTGAGGTGATTGAGCCTAACGGAGGGTTGTTTATTGCCCTGACCGAGGCGGACCTGGAATATGGCGAGCAGTGGATAGAGGGCTGTGAAGCCTGCCATATTCCCATTGAGGAATTAAAGCCGCAGGAGGCGCTAAGCCTGGAACCGCATATTAACCCCAATCTCCTGGCTGCGTTCTCTGTCCCAGATGGGACATTCGATCCACTTCGGCTGGCACTTGCTTTTGCGGCTACTGCGAAATCCAATGGAGCCCGGTTCCACCTGTACTCCGAAGTCGAGGATTTCATCCTGGATGGCTCGGGCAATGTGATTGGCGTCAAGGTCC
>JBFYSP010000161.1:0-6752 GCA_041301395.1 Anaerolineae bacterium | reverse complement strand
TGAGGCCAATGCCCGCCTGGTGCAGGCCGCCACCAAAGTGGACGTTGAAAGCTATACCACACAAGACGGCTACAGCCACGGCAGCCTGCATGGGCTGCTGTTCCACATTCTGCGCACCGAGCATGTCTGGCGGGTAATCCTGCAGACCGGTCAGGGACCCAATCCCCCGCTGGCGATGGAGGATTTCCCGGACCTGCCCAGCCTGGAAAGCCGCTGGCAGCTGGAGCAAACCGCCATGCTGACCTATATCAACTCGCTGAGCGACGCTGATCTGGACGCCGCCATGGAAGTCACCGATTGGCGCGGCATGGTGCATAGCATGCCCCGCTGGTTCATCCTGCAGCACGTCACCCTGCATGGCATGCAGCATCGCAGCGAGGCCGCCGTGCTGCTCACGCGTTACGGCCAGTCGCCGGGAAACATGGATTTTATTTTCTACCAAGAGTAAGGCTCAGGAGGCGCCATGCCGATCGGCTATTTTCTCGACAAGACCCAGCCGCCTACCCCGGAAGAGCTGCAGGCGGCCATGGGCAGCGTGTTTCCGCTGTGGCAGCGGTTGCTGCGCTTTATTGAAACCAACTACAAGCTCCCGGGGGAGCTGAGCTATGGCGGCAAGAATTACGGCTGGAACCTGTGGTATCGCAAGAGCGACAAATCGCTCACCTCGCTCTTCCCGCAGCAGAATGGCTTCGTCGCCCAGGTGGTGCTGGGACGAGAACAGGCCGGCAAAGCCGCTACCTTGGAGCTGGGTGATAAAGTACGCCGGCTGGTGGATGAGACCAAGCAGCTGCACGATGGCAAATGGCTGTTCATCCCGGTGACGGACGAAACCGACCTGATGGACGTGGAAAAGCTGCTGCTGTTGAAGCGCAGGCCGGTGCTGCCGCTCGATAAGAAATCCTGAAGTTTCTGTGCTTTTCTTAGAAACCGAACGCCTGATCCTGCGCTCCTTTCGCTCAGCGGACGCGGAACCCTTTGCCGCCTACCGCTCCGATCCGCTGGTAGCGCAGTACCAGGGCTGGGAGGCGCCTTACGCCCTGGAAACGGCGCGGCTGTTCTGCGTGGAGATGAGCCGCCGGCCGGTGGGCATTCCCGGCGAATGGTGCCAGCTGGCGCTGGAGCTGAAGGTGGGGGGCGAGATGATCGGGGATGTCGCCTTCTGCATCCTCAAAGAAGATAACCTTCAGGCGGAGATTGGGTTCACCTTGAGCCGCCGTTATCAAGGACAGGGCTACGCCACAGAAGCGCTGCGGCGGCTGCTGGCCTATCTGTTCGACGAATTGCAGCTCCACCGGGTGCGCGCCAACTGCGACCCGCAGAACACCGCCTCGTCTCGCCTGCTCGATCGCCTGGGCCTGCGCCGCGAAGGCCATCTGCTGCAAAGCCTGTGGTTCAAGGGGCGCTGGGCGGACGAGTACTGGTATGCTATCCTCCGGGAGGAGTGGCAGGCGGGCAACGGGGCGAGATAGACACGCCGACACAACATATCCGGGTCAGCTTGCTCTACGACAGAATGCCTTCTTCGAGCCAGGCGCGCAGCTCCGGCGAAGCAGGTGGGATTTTAGCCTGCCAGCCTGCTTGGTCGAACAAGGTCTCATAACGGCAGGTGGTCAGCGAGTCCAGGGTCGCCGGGCGCTCTGATGCAGGGAAGCGCTGGTGGAAGTGCAGGGGGTAATTGACGGTTGGGGGAAGCAGCAAGCTCTCCGCCGGCGATAAGCGCGCCAGAAGAGTACCTGCCAGGACGGCCTGGTGCATGAAAATACGGTAGCGCGGGTTGGCCTGGTAGAACGGTTCAAATTCCGGGATCATATACAGGCGCAATAATTCATCCCGCCAGGCCTGCAGCAATCCATCGCGGGGCTGGACGGCCAGCAAGCCGGCGTTGAAGTACGGGCGGATGGCGATCCGGTCGACGCTGCTCTGCATAGGGTATAGGTGCTCTTCGGGCACGCCGCATTCCCGGTAGATGAGCCTCCAAAAAACATCCGGCGGCCCTTCGTACCGCGAGCCGATCAGCGCCAGGTCGACGGGGCGGGCAGCCAGCCGTATGCCCGGCGGCAGTTGCAGGCCGGCGGGCGATTGAAGGATCAAGGCGCCGCAGTCCATCCACACCAGGGTTGAGGCAGCATCCTCAGCCAGCCGCTCGGCTTCCGCTGCGGCCAGCACCTTGCGGGCGAAGGGAAAACTGGCCGCCTGCGGAACGACATCAAAGTCGGCTATGCGCACATCTGCGGCGCTCAGCCTGCCCTGGAATCCTTCCAGGCAGGCTCTTTCCTCCTGCGGGATCAGCAGCCAGAAAGGCGCGTCGCTCAACTCCCCACCCCAGCGGCGCAGGCTTTCCGCCAAGAGCAGCATCTGGCGAACGGAAGCCGTGTCGAGGGACATGCAGGCGAAAATCAGATCCGACATATGTTCACCCTAACCTCAATTATAATGAGATTATGCCGCGCATCAGTGAATTTTTTGGAATTATCATCCGCATGTTTTTTAACGATCATTCACCAGCGCACTTCTATGCTGAATATCATGGTGAAGAAGCTGTGTATACAATCGATACCTTGGAGGTATTACGCGGTGAATTGCCCGCAGAGCACACGCAATGGTGGTCGAATGGGCAACCTTACACCGGATGGAGCTCCGCGAAAACTGGGAGCTTGCACGACAAGGACTTGCTGTTCATGCAATTGAGCCGTTGGAGTAATAACTATGGAAGAGATGGGAGCTCTAGTAAAGGTTAAAGAAGTTAAACCAATAGACCGGTATGATTGCCTGGTGGTATTTGAAAATGGCACTCAGATCCAAATTAATTTACAACCCTTCCTGAAAGGGCCAATATTTGATGCCATCCGGAACGATCCAGCTGTCTTTCGCTCGGTGCACGTAGTCGACGGAACTATAGGCTGGGATAATGGAGCAGACATCGATCCGGATGTCCTCTATTACGGCCTGACTCCCTCTTGGATGGAAGAAAGATTGCCCGAATAGCCCCCTATCAAATGGAAACAAGCCTGCCTGTCTCCACCCCCGTGACCCGCCTCCTGGATGATTTGGGCGTGCCTTACCGCACCTTCACCCACCCGGGAGCGGTGCACTCGTTGGAGCAGGCCGCCGCCGAGCGTGGTCAGCGCCCGGAGCAGGTCATCCGCAGCATCCTGTTCCGCCTAGGAGATGACGATTACGTAATGGTGCTGGTAGCGGGGCCTGGGCAGCTCTCCTGGGCTGCGCTGCGAAAATACCTGGGGGTTTCGCGCATGAGCATGGCCAGCGAAGAAGAAGTGCTGGCTGCCACCGGAGCGCCGCGCGGCGCGGTTTCGCCGTTCGGGCTGCCGGCTCCACTGCGCATTCTGGCGGATGAGAGCATCTTTACCGCAGAGGAAGTATCCATCGGCTCCGGCTTGCGCGGAACGACAGTCATCCTGGCGCAAGCGGACCTGCAGCGCCTCCTGGGAAGTGGAGCACGGAGCTTTTTGCTGCGCGTAATGTAACTCTAGACTTAGCGGCGTTAGTAGACGCTCTCCCCCATCAATCCGGCCTGTACGACCCCAATTTTTGAGCTAAAACCTGCCTGCCGCGAGCTTTTCGGGCTAATTGATCGCCTCTCCGACCAGAAATAGCGCCTGTATGGCACGAATCCTGCTACTGACACACCGAGTGCAATCCGAATCTGATGCAGGCAGGTAAATAATGAAGAGAAATAAACTACTCCTACTCGCCTTGGTCCTGGTGGCTGTAGGGTTGACGACAGCCATGCTGATCCTTATTTTCCAGAGCGGGTTGCTCGGCCCGCCGGACAGCGTTGTGGCCAGTGAGACGGCAGGGCTGCCCTACCCGCCGCCAGTAGCAGAAGAACCCGGTGAGATGCAGCCACCTGCGGGCTCCGACCAGCTGAAGGAGACCGATATTCTACCCGGCGCGGTTGTGCCCGGCGCCTGCACGATTGATGTCGACGGCGCCAATGATGTACCGGATCAGACGGATATAACCCAGATGTGCCTTTTCCGGGGACTCCCGTCGCTCAATATCACGTGGAGCTGGGATGACATCACCGGCACTGGCAGCAATACCCTGGATGGATGCGCCTTGTTCGATAACAACGGCAACGGGCAGGTCGATTATGCATTGTGTGTTCGGCTGATGCCGGATCCCGCCCAGAACAACCTTCTGGTGTACCACGCAACTGAGCTGTGGGCTTGCGCCGACAAGAAACCCGATCGCTGCTCGTCGCCCATGGTGCAGCTTATCCCTTCGGCAGGCACAAGCTGCAGCGCAAACCAGGCATCCACCGATCCATTCGATGCCAGCACCCCTAACGGCCCAGGCGATGACTACCCGGACGACACCACCGCCAGCTGCACAATTGTGCAAAACGATGTGGGCGGACCAGGCACGGTATATGTCAATACCTGCTCGTTCCCATCGGGCCAGTCAAACTCCAACCCCTTCGACTGTATTGCTACCCCAGATGGCGGATTCCTGACCATTGAAAAGGTAGCCATACCCAACGATCCGACCGTTGGTTTTGGCTTCCTGATTAGTGATACCGTAACCACCCTCTTCACACCGACCATCAACGGCAGCGGGACCAGCCCGCGCTACAGCGTGATTGTGGGCAGCTATGCAGAGGCGGAGATCGTCCCGTCCGGCTGGCAGTTGACCGGGGCGAGCTGCTTCGACCAGTTTGGCCAGCCAGCCGGCAGTGGCATTAACCCAATCAGCAGCATCCTGATCTCGTCGGGCAAAGATGTGGTCTGCACCTTTACGGATACTGCACTGCCGACTGCCACCCCTACTGCAACCACAACTGCCACCGCCACGGCAACCGCCACCAGCACAGCTACCAGCACAGCAACACCCACCGCTACCGCTACTGGCACGCAGACCGCCACCGCCACAGGAACCAGTACAGCTACTGCTACCACGACCAGTACAGCCACCGCAACAACCACGACGACCACAGCCACCGCCACGGCCACAGCCACCGCTACCGCTACCGCTACCAGTACGGCGACATCCACCGCTACCGCTACTGGCACGCAGACCGCCACCGCCACAGGGACCAGTACAGCTACGGCTACCACGACCGGTACGGCTACTGCCACGTCTACGGCAACGCATACCCCGACAAGCACCGTCACTGCCTCTGTCACCCCAACTAAGACGGCAGGCCCCTCGCCGACGGTCACACCAACTCGGGAGCGGCCTGGCGGCGGCAGCAACGCAGGCGTGGTAGGCTTCTCGTTCTTGTTCGGGACGCTTTTCCTGGCCGGGAGCGCAGCGCTCATGTTGGGCATGTACCGCCGTGTCAAAGGGACGCGCTAAAGGATGACAGGCTCTTTCGATTGGCCGGCTCGCCGGCTGCTTACTCTGGCGCTCTTGGGCTGTTGCCTGTTGATCGCCAGCGCGCAAGCCGCCACAAGCGCTGCCCTGGCAACCGGGGAACCACCTTACCGGTTGTATCTCCCGGTTACACCCAGCCAGGAGGCGGCAGCAGTGATGCAATACGCGGGGCTCGACTTTAGCAACCACGGGCAGCTGGTTAAGATCAAGATCGCCTCGCCCAATAAACGCATCAACGGCGGCAAGCCGATCGTGATCAAGTTTTACCCGGGGCAAGAATGCAGCTTTGGCGAGCAGCGCGCCTGTATCCAGGCTTACCGCACCCCGAGTGGCCAAAACGTGATCTTCATCACAGTGCACTCCGGGCTGGGCGCCGAAGCCGAAGCCTTCCGCAACGCAGTGGAAGGCACCGGCTTCGCCCAGGCCGGCCTGTCACTGGAAAAAGTGCTAGCCCGCCTGGGCGATCTGGAAGGCGCCTCGGTGACTATTATCCAGGGAGATGTGGTGGTGGATGGGTTGCATTTGGCAGGGCTGGGGCGGGTGCCCTCTCAGGGCGTGAGCGAATATTTCGCTTCACCGGTTACCCGCTCATTGGAGATCGCCGCCGGCTATAGCGAGTCGCTGGCCTGGGCGGCCAACCCGGCCATGCCGTTGATCGTATTCGAGACCTGTGGCTGGCGTATTCGCGGCGAGCCCGCTCCAAAAAACCTGGAAAACTCCAGCGCCTCCGTCTACCTTGGCGTCATCGCCGGTGAAAAACCGTAGAGATCGGGGGATTATTTACCACCGATAAACACAGAGAAAAAACTGATGGATTAGTTGATAAATCGCTTGATATCGATTCGCGATTTGCCAAAATTGATCAGCATGCAGATCCTCAGCCCAGTTGCCTTCAAGAAATTCAGGCATTGGGCATTATGGACATTCTCCAGGGCTCGAACAGCCTTAAGTTCAATGATAACCTGGCGCTCAACCAGGATATCCGCAGCAAATTCGCCCACAACCAAACCCTCATAACGGACTTTTATAGGCTCTTGCTGTTCAACCTGCAACCCCGAAACACGCAGCTCATGGGCAAGGGCGTTCTCATATACCTTTTCAACAAATCCTACCCCCAATGTGTTGCTCACCTTGAATGCACAGCCAATGATTTTTTCAGTTATTTTATTTAGCCGTTCCAGGGTCTCCTTATCCGATAGCAGGTCGTTTCTTGCTGCCATACTCATCTCCTTGAACCATCTTTACTAATAGTCCTTCTCGTATTTTATCTGTGTAATCTATCCGAGTTCATCTGTGGCTTCCCTGAAAAAAGGGTCGCGCAAATGGTGAAAATTTAATATAATCGGCAAAACAACTGCCGAGGTCTGAAACATGTACAAGCCGAACAAGAAACACCTGCAGCCACTACTGATCAG
>JBFYSP010000138.1:0-4802 GCA_041301395.1 Anaerolineae bacterium | reverse complement strand
TTGTCGAAGCCCTGCGCGGCCAGCCGGCCGGCGGCGGCGTCGCTGCTTATGACTCCGGCGCGCCAATCGTTGGTGATTACGGCCGCCAGGTAGCCGGCAATGAAGCCCATCTGGTCCGGTTGACCGTCAGTGCTGCCGATCACGCTCAGGTTAGGCGCTGGTTGAATGCCGGGGATACCAAGCGCCAGGAACTGCGTCCCGGGAGTGCCGGCCGCCAGCTGGGAGATGCCGGAGTCGGGTGCCACGGCCACGACGATGCGCAGGTTGGGACCGATCTCGGCGGCTGAGAGGGCTGGGCGTGTCTCGAACTGCATGCCCTCCTGAGCGGCCAGCTCTGGCAGCTTTTCCTGCAGGGAAGCAACCAGGGCAGGGTCGGAACCTTCTGGGGCCAGCAGGACAGCCATAGGCGGCGGGGTAGTGGGGGTGGGTTGGGGTGTGAAGGTGGCTGTGGGGGCTGCCGTCACCGCCGGGGTGGGTGTTTGCGAGCTGGGCGCGGCAGTGCTGCAGGCGGTCAGGATGAGGGTGAACACCAGGACGATGATCAGGATGCTACGGGTAAAGGGCATGCCGGTGGTTGCGCTCCAAGCGCCAAGCCATAGGCGCTGTGCAAGGGTATGAAAACTGGGTAATTGTACTATAATTGCCCTATGATTGAGCTTCATATCCCCGGGCGGGGCGTGCTGCAGCTGGAACACCTGGTGTGTGATGTCAATGGAACGCTGGCGGTGGATGGACAGCTAATCGAAGGCGTAGCGCGCGGCATCCGCACGCTGCGCGACCGGCTGCAGATCCACCTGCTGACGGCCGATACCCACGGCCGCCAGGCGCTGATTGACCAGCAGCTTGGCCTGACCGCGGTGCGCATCATTCCGGGTCGTGAAGCCGGACAGAAGGCGGAGTATATCCGCAAGTTAAACCCGGCCCAGGTGGTGGCGATTGGCCAGGGCGCCAACGATGCTGCCATGTTAAAGGAAGCCGCCCTGGGGATCTGTGTCCTGTCTGTGGAAGGTGTGGCGGTAGAGGCGCTGCTCTCCGCGGACCTGGTAGTGCCTACCATCCAGGCGGCATTTGAGCTGCTGGAAAAACCTCTGCGCATCGTAGCCACCTTACGCCAATGAGCCTGCCGCAAACCCAACCGATTCCGGACGATCCGGAGCAGCTGCCGCCTGCCCGCCGCCGGCGAGCCCGCCGCCTGCTGGCGCCGCTGGATGCCGACCAGCGTGCCGCCTTTGCCGACCAGACGATGCGCCGCGCCGGCCTGTCGGTGGATTTTTTCCTGTTCTCGATCCTGGCTGGGGTTGTTCTGGCCCTGGGCATAGCCCTGAATGAACCGGCCGTGCTGGTGCTGGGTGCGGCGCTGTCGCCATTAATGGCCCCCTTTGTCGGCATGGCGCTGGCTACCGCGCTGGGCTCGGGAAGGCATTTCCTGCGCAGCCTGGCCGGCTTGCTGGTTGGTGCAGGTCTGGTGTTGGCGGCGGGATGGGCTGGTGGCAGCCTGGCACAGGATACGATGCCGCTCAACCTGACCCTGGCGCAGCATGCCACGCAGCTTTCCTGGATCAGCATCCTGGTCACCGGGGTGGCAGCGGTACTGACTGTGGCAGCGGTGGCAGGCGCCGGGCCGGATGGCTATGGCTGGCTGGCGCCTTTTACTAACGTAGCTCTGGCCTACATGCTTTACCTGCCGCTGGCGGCTGCCGGCTTTGGTTTGGGCAGTGGGGCGCCGTATTTATGGCCGGACGGCCTGGTGGTGTTTGCGATCTATTTGTCCGGCGGCGCTTTGCTGGGAGCCTTGACGCTAGCGCTGGTCGGTTTCCGCCCGCTGACCTTGTTCGGATATTCTCTTGGCGGTGTGGTGACGCTGGCTTGCGTCATCCTGCTGATCGGCCTGGGCGGGGCAGGCGTAGCCATCGGCGGGCAGGTTGGGCTGCCGACGCCTATCCCCAGCCCTACGCCTACTGCGACGCTCACACCGACACCGACCGAGACGCCCATCCCGCCGACGGCTACGTTTACCCCTACTCCCACACTCACCGCTACGCCGACGCCCACGGAGACGCCCACGCCTACGCCAACCCCCGTTCTTGCGGTGGTGGATGCCGGTGATGCCGGTGGGGCTTTCTATCGGGATGAGCCGGATGGGCAGGTTATGGGTTTGTTAGCCAATGGCACTGTGGTGCAGGTGATTGCTGGACCAGTGGAAGCTGGTGGGAAAACCTGGCTGCAGGTGATAATTCCCAACACCCAGCAGGCCTGGATCCTGGCTGAGCTGCTGCAGCCGCAAGCAACCGCTGTACCGTAATAAATTTCTAGTGAGGTAAGTGCTCCGGTCGGAAGGCACCGGGCAGCAGGTCCGAGATGGTAGTTTCCAAAGCGACCTGTCCCTGGGCATCGGCAAGCACCACAATCGTCTCCAATCCGAACTCAGAAATAACCTGGCGGCAGGAGCCGCAAGGCGAGCCGCCGTTATCGGTGACCACTGCGATGGCAATGAACTCGCGCTCGCCTTCGGAGACGGCTTTGAAGACTGCCACACGCTCGGCGCAAATCCCGGTTGGGTAAGCGGCGTTTTCCACATTCACACCATCGTAAATTTTCCCGGAAGCCGATAGCAGGGCTGCACCAACCGGGTATTTTGAATAAGGCGCATACGCCCACCGGCGGGCTTCCTGCGCGGCCTGGATCAGCTTTCTGCGCTGCTCATCCGTCCACATCATCTTTTTCCTCTCTAACGTTGGCAGTTACCTGTCGCCAGCCGGCGCGCACCTTGCGGATGCGCCGGGCGCTGACTTGCTCCACAGTCAAAAGCAACTCATCTGTGTGCACCTGGTCGCCCACGTGCGGCACGCGTCCCAGGCTGCTGTAGATGTAGCCACCCAGGGTGTCGGCGTCGTCTTTGGACAGGTTACTGCTCATCACTTCATTAAAATCATCCAGGTCTACTCGTCCCAGGAAAAGGTATTCGCCATCGCCCAGCTCCTGATAGGGCGATTCCTCGCCCTGGTCGAACTCGTCCTGGATTTCACCGACGATCTCCTCGACGATATCCTCCAGAGTGACCAATCCGGCGACTCCGCCGTACTCGTCCACCACGATCGCCATGTGAATGCGCCGGATTTGCATCTCGGCCAGCAGCTCATCCACTTTCTTAGCCTCTGGGATAAAATAGGCCGGGCGCAGCAGAGCCCTCAAGGAGGCGATCCTGTCCCCTTCCTGCCAGACGCGCAGCAGGTCCTTGGAATATAGCAGGCCGAGCATATTGTCGACTGTATCGTCATACACCGGGACACGCGAATGGCCCGATTGCAGTAAAGCCTGCACCGCCCCGCCAACCGGGGTGTCGGCTTCCAGGGTAAGCATGTCGATGCGCGGCACCATGATCTCGCGTGCCAGGGTCTCGCCGAGCTGAAAGATGGAATGAATCATGCGGGTTTCATCGCGATCCAGGGAGTCGTCTTCCTGCACAGCAGCGTCCACCAGGGTTTTCAACTCCTGCTCGGTAAAAGCCCCCACTGGGTCGGTGGCGCCGGTCAGCCGCTTGGTGACCCACAGCGGTAAGGCCACCAGCCAGGAAAACAGAGTCAGCCACAGGCGTGCCGCTGGCACCAGCTTTAGAACCCATTCCTCCGCTTTGACCACCGCGTTGATGGCAATGGCCCATTCCACCCAGAAAAGCCCAAAAGCGGCTACCAGCAGGAACAGGATCCCCCAGGGCAGGCTGAGCCAGGGCTGATTTACTAGCATCAACATGGCCAGCCCGGCCAGTAGAAAGCGCGTCAGGACCAGGGAGAGATTCAGACTGGCGCGTAGGTGCAGCGGGTTGTGCACCAGGTCGACCGCCTGGCTGGCTCGACTGCCGGATTGCTCGCGTAATGCCAGCATTCTCGCCTGGCTGGTTTCTAGAAAGGCTGCCCGGATGGCGACAGCGACCAGATCGAGCGCTATGAGCACTACCAGGCCGAACAGGACCCACAACAGATCATTCATTTTTCTTAAGCCTGCGGATGGCGCGCGCCGGCACTCCCACCACCAGGGTGTCGGGTTGGACATTTTTTGTCACCACAGCCCCGGCGCCGGTGCGCGCCCGGTCGCCAAGCGTGACGGGGGCTACCAGCATCGTATCGCTGCCAATGAAGACATGGTCGCCAATATTTGTTGGGTTCTTGCGCGCACCGTCGAAATTGCAGGTGATTGTGCCGGCGCCAATATTGACTTCTTCGCCGATGGTGGCATCGCCGATATAAGAGAAATGGCCCATTTTAGTGCCTGGACCGAGATAGGAGTTCTTGACTTCGCCAAAGTTGCCCATGTGCACGTCATTGGCCAGATGAGCACCCTTGCGCAGGTGGGCAAAGGGACCCACATCCACCCGGTCTTCCAAAACGGCTTTCTCGAGCATGGAAGCAATGACCGTGCACTGGCTGCCGACCTGGGCGTCGACCAGGATGGAGTTCGGCCCGAGGGTGCAGTTTTCACCGATCACCGTGCGGCCGCGCAAGGTTGTGTTGGGCCAGATAACCGTGTCCTGACCGATAAGGACTTCCGGCTCGATGTAGGTAGTCGCCGGGTCGATCAAGGTCACACCGGCCAGCATCCACGCGCGGTTGATGTGCCGGCGCAGCAGGTCCCCGGCCTCGGCCAGGTGCTGGCGGGTGTTGATGCCGATCAGCTCGGCCGGGTCGGAGGCAGGGACTGCCTGGACGGACAGCCCTTCGGCGACGGCGATGCCGACCAGGTCCGTCAGGTAGTATTCGCCTTTTGGGGATAGCGGGATGCGCGCCAGAGCCGGCCACAGCCATTCT
>JBFYSP010000130.1:0-3321 GCA_041301395.1 Anaerolineae bacterium | reverse complement strand
CGGCGCTTCCTGCGCCGGCACCGCGAGGCGCTGCAGGGCAAACCGCTGGCCATATTCGTCCTGGCGATGAGTCTGACCGCCGGCAGCGAAACCAGTGTCGACGGCGTGCCGGTCGTGGTAGACCCGAAACTGCCCAAAGCGCCGCTCAAGCCCGGAAATTTATCCTTCCGCGAGAATTACGCCACCCTGTCTAACTACCTGCAGCCGATCCTGAAAGCCGCCCGCCCGGCCAGGCCGGTCAGCATTGGTGTGTTCGGTGGGCGCATGGAGTACGGCCGCCTGAAGTGGTGGGCGGTGCTGTTTGCTATGCTGATCGTCAAGGCCCCAGCCGGCGAGAAGAGGAATTGGGAGGTTATTAGAGAGTGGGCGAGGGGATTGGGGGAGGCGATGTAGCCGTCTCGCAGGGGCGCTTTGTATAGACAGAGGGTAACGAGGGAATTTACCACGGATGAACACAGACAGGCACAGATAGAATTTATTGATTATCCAGGTTGTCTGTGAACATCTGCGTTTATCTGTGGCTGATTTTATAAGGGCTTCTCGCGAGGACGCCTCCGGCGTCCGGAATACGGTTGCGACGCAGAGCATCGCAACCAGGTAATTTACCACAATATACACACAGACATTTACAGATGGCACGGATGATATTAATGAATTATCCGGTTTTTATCTGTTCTCATCCGCGTTGATCTGTGGTTAGTTTAGTCCTGCAGCAATGATCATTACCTGGTGAGGGGACACAGAGCGTCCATATTCGATTGCGACGCGGAGCATCGCAACCAGGTACAGTTCTTCCGTCATCCGTCTTCCGTCCTCGGTCGGCGAGCTTGTCCCGCGATGCTCTATCGCGGGATCGGCCGTCAGCCCCGTCGTCCCTAATACACCGGCAAACTGATCAGCCGGAAAATACTGACCAGCAGCATGAGCAGCCCCAGGAGCAGCACGGCGGCTTTGACCCTGTACCAGTGCATGCGCATAGACAAAGTGGCAAAGAACAGCACGCTGGCCAGGAAGACCGTGGTCAGCACATACTCGTTGTTGGTTTGCAGCGCCGCTGACCCCTCGGCGACCAGGGCGTTAGCCTGCGCCTCCAGCTCATCGGCTTCTTCTTGCGCCGCCAGCTTGTACTCGGGCATGACGAAGGGCGATGAAGGCGCATCCGGGTTGGTTCTGGGCTTGGTGGCTACCCAGGCATCGAAGGCCGGCCGGAACTCGGGGCGGAAGCGGTCCAGGTAAAACTGCGACAGCTCTTCATTCTCCTCCACATAGGCATTGACCCAGTTGGTGAACAGGCCGATATCCACCATGGTCTGCTGACCGGCCAGGGTAGAAGCACGCGTCGACTCGACGCGCCGGGCGGAGCCGGAGGCCATGCGCATCGACTGCACGCCGGCCCAGCGCGCCGCCTGGTATACGCTCCAGGCGGTACAGACCGCGACGAGTGCCAGAATCACCCCGGTGAGGATTTCCAGGCTGCGGTCCGAGATTAGCTGCCGTTTTTCAGGTGTTGTGTTGGTTGCCATGCTTCTATCCTAGGTAAGGCCTACAAGATAAAATACGCCACCGTGGCTGCGAACAAAACCACATAGCCTATCGGGTAGACCCAATCCGCTACCCGGTCGATGCGCTCGGCTTTTTCCAGCTGATCGTGGACCTCCAGCCATTTCAGGTACACGTTGTAGATCACCACCAGGGAATTAACGATGAAAGTGATCGCCATGATGGCATCCAGGAAGGTCATGTAGCCCATGCGGGGGTACTCTTCGGCCAGGCTCCAGCTGAAGGCAATGAAGAGCAGCACGTTGCCGGAAGCCACCTCGATACGGCGGGTGAAATCCTTCAGGAAAAATGTGATGTACGAGATCACGATGATCAGCAGGATGGGGATAAAAATGCGGAAAATGTAATACATCTGGTAGCGCGGCGCCGACCAGTGGAAGGTGAAGCGCGAAGTTGGGTAATTCAAGCTGGAGATCACGCTGCTGACCGAGGTATCGAAACCGGTCAGGATGAACTCGTCTTCACCGTTCTCCGGATCGATCTCGCTGAAACCCTCCATCGGCACCATCACATAGCGATCTTCCGGGTGGAGCATATCGGCGTGGATGTAAAACTCTTCGGTGTCGAAGGGGTAAGGTTTGAAGTCGAAGTTGAGTTGGAAGTTGGTGGAAAAGCGCTCCAGGTAGGTGGCGCTGCCGTCCGGCAGGATCTGAACTACCCGGCTGAGCGGCCAGCGGTTGCCCTGCTGGTTGAAGAAGGTGAAGTCCGGCCAGTCGCCGCCGGTCGCTTTCAGGAAGTCGCTGAAGCTGGTCTCGGTGTATTCCTTCACCTGGCAGTTGCACTCATCCGGGCTGAAAGCCAGCTTTGGGTCTTTCCAGGCCAGCTTGAGCGTGCCGACGGCGGTCATAATCTCGTTCTGCTGATCGATGGCGACGATCTGCTGCAGCTTCAGACCGGTTTGGACTTCGATGGGCAGGCGCAGCACATCTTCGCTGTTAGGCTCGCCGTCACCGGAGGCTACCTGCGGCGCATCCACGCCAGCCAACAAGCGGAAATCGCCGCTGGTTTGCTGGCCGTTCGCATCCGAGGCGACGACGGACAGGGTATACGCTTCGCCGCCCTCGGGGAAGACGTAGTCCAGGCTGGTCTGCGAGGTCTCTCCCTGCAAGTTGGCGACGCGCACAGGCTTGCCGGCGTAATCGCGCAGCAGCAGCCTCGGTTTCAAGTCGCCGCTGGTAGCTTCCACGAAGAAGGTCAGCTCCTCGCCGGGGTCGAAGTCGTAGAGCGCCAGGGTAGCAGCCGGCTTTTCAAGGCTCAGGCTGCTGCTGTATTCCTGGATGCGTCCAGGCGTGCCCAGCATGGCTTCATCCTGCACGGCGATCTGCGCCCCGCTGGAAACGGCGGCCGTAGCATCCAGGACGGCGGGGTTATCAAAGCCCAGCAGCAGGCGGTAATTGCCGGAGGTGAGCACGCCGGCGGCAGTCAGTGCGCTGGTTACCCCCAGGTAGTAATCGCCGTCTTCGGGAATAACAAACTGCAGCGCGGCGCTGTGACCGGGGCCGCTGTCGTCATCCCAGGCCAGGAAGGTTTTGTCGTTCAGCGCCGGCAGCTCGACCAGGGGCTGCTCGGAGGTCAAAACCAGCTGCTGCACGCCCGCCCGGTAGCCGGCGATCAGCTCGGGCAGGTCGACCTCGGCAGAGGCCAGCGTGAGCGCCGGATCCAGGTTGCCGGAGGTGGTCTGCGCCAGGGCAAACAGAACCTGCCCCTGGCGGAGGTCCTGAAGGAAGAAGATATCGATCTCGCCGGGGTTGATCTTGCCGG
>JBFYSP010000128.1:0-11316 GCA_041301395.1 Anaerolineae bacterium | reverse complement strand
TATGAAAAGCCGGGCGGTGCAGTTCGCCGGGGGCATCCGCTGGGCAATGGAGAACGATATCCAGGTGGTGAATATGAGCCTGTCCACCAACCGGGATGAATATTTTGGTCTGTTCCACCAGCTCGCTGACCAGGCATATTTTAAGAGCATCGTCCTGGTAGCGGCGGTCAATAATTACCCGGGAGCCAGCTATCCCTCTCTGTATGCATCGGTGATCTCCGTAGCTGCCCACGAAGGCAGCGATCCATTTACGTATTACTACAACCCGTCACCGCCGGTAGAGTTTGGTGCTCCGGGGATCGACGTGCGCGTGGCGTGGGTAAACAAGGGATACACCGTATCCACCGGCAACAGCTTTGCCTCCCCCCATATTGCCGGGATCGTGACGCTGATTCGTGCCCGACACCCCGAGCTGACCCCATTCCAGATTAAAACCGTTTTATACGCCTGCGCATCCAACACCCGGTCGGACTAAATCCCGATTAATATGATAAACTAGCGCCTATTATGAGCCCGGATTCGATCAAGCGCGTTGTGGTCAAGCTGGGTACTTCCACGTTAACCGCCGGAACGCAGCGCCTGTCAGCCCCGGGTTTGGTAGAGCTGGTGCGCCAGATGGCCGGGCTGCGAGCCGGCGGCTGCGATATTGTTGTCGTCTCCTCGGGTGCGATTGCAGCTGGTCGAGAAAAACTGGTATTTCCTGCCCTACCGCCGGACATCCCGGTTAAGCAGATGCTGGCTGCAATAGGCCAGCCGCGCTTGATGTCTCTGTACGAGCAGCTCTTTGGTCTGTACGGACTGACCGTTGCCCAGGTACTGCTGACTCGCGCCGACCTGGGAGACCGCCGCCGTTATCTCAATTCTCGCAATACTCTGACTGCCTTGCTTGCTCACGGGGTCATTCCAATTGTGAACGAGAATGACACGGTAGCGACGGAAGAAATCCGGGTGGGTGATAACGACACGCTCTCAGCATATGTGGCCAACCTGATCGAGGCAGACCTGCTGGTGCTGCTGACCGATCAGCCCGGCCTGTTCCTGGCCGACCCAAGGCAGGACCCGCAGGCGAAGCTGGTGGAAGAAGTGTATGGCACAGAGATCCCTGCGGAGCTGTGGGTGGCGGCAGGTGGGACCTCCGGCGGGCTGGGCACAGGCGGGATGGTCACCAAGCTGCAGGCGGCCGAGCTGGCGCGACGTAGTGGAACAACCGTGGTGATCGCGCAGGGCAGCGACCCCGAAGTCCTGCGGCGCCTGGCAGGCGGCGAGCATCTGGGGACGCGTTTCCACCCGGCAGCGTCGGCCCTGGAGAGCCGCAAGCGCTACCTGTTGGCGGGAGGGCGAGCATCCGGCTCACTTCACATCGATGCCGGGGCAGTGCAGGCCTTGCGCAGCGGAGGCAGTCTGCTGGCCGTAGGCATTCGCTCGGTCACCGGCAGGTTTGAGCGTGGTGCTACCGTGCGCGTGCTGGACCCAGGTAACCGGGAAGTGGCGCGCGGCCTGGCTAACTACGCTTCCGGTGAAGTGGAGCGCATTTGCGGCATGAAATCAGAGGTCATCGCCCAGGTTTTGGGCTACGATTATGGTGCTGTGATTATTTATCGTAACAACATGGTTGTGCTGTAAGATTTTTAATTGAAGGGTATAGGTATTTATGCTGGATGAGATGGGCAAGCAGGGACGCCAGGCAGCGCGGCTTTTAGGGCGGGCACCCGCCGAGCAGCGCAGCGCTGTCCTGGAGCGATTGGCGTTTTACCTGGAAAATGCGCCGCAAGAAGTGCTGGCGGCTAACGCCCTGGATATCGCCGATGGAAGGAAGGAAGGCTTGAGCCCGGCAATGATCGACCGCCTGATGCTGAACCAGGAGCGCCTGGCCGGCATGGCCGCCGACTTGCGCAGCGTGGCCTCTATGCCCGATCCTCTTGGGGAGGTTTTTGACAAGTCGGTGCTGCCTAACGGATTGCGGGTGCACCGCCAACGCGTCCCGATTGGCGTTCTGGGTGTGATTTACGAATCCAGGCCGAACGTGACAGTGGATGTGGCTGGACTGGCAATAAAAACCGGCAATGGGGCGATCCTGCGAGGGGGCAGCGAAACTTTAGGCTCCAACCAGGCGCTGATCGCATTGGTTCACCGGGCGCTGGAGGATGGTAGGCTGCCGGCCGACTCAGTCCAGCTGATTGCCAATCCCGACCGGGCGCTGGTGCTGGAGCTGCTCCAGCTGCACGAGTATGTCGACCTGATCATTCCGCGTGGCGGGGCCGGGCTGCACGCCTTCTGTCGGGAGCACAGCAAGATCCCGGTTATTACCGGCGGGATTGGCATCTGCCACCTGTATGTGGACTCTTCTGCCGACCTGGCCGCAGCCCTGCCGCTCATTTACAATGCCAAAGTGCAGCGACCTACGGTGTGCAATGCCCTGGATACGCTGCTGGTGCACCCGGCCGTCGCCAGACAAATCCTTCCGGCAGTTGTGGAGCACCTGCAGCCGGTCGGGGTCACTTTCCGGGCCGATCCGGCCACCGCCGAGTTCCTGGCTCAACCTGGCATGAATGGGGACCTGCTGCCAGGAGTCTCCCTGGCAGGGTCAGAAGATTTTGACACCGAATGGCTTTCCTTGGTGTTAGGTCTGAAGGTGGTGGATGGCCTGGAAGAAGCCATCCAGCACATTGCTGCGCACAGCACCGGGCACTCGGATGGCATCCTGACCGGGGACGCCGATAACGCCAGGCGCTTTGTCGCCGAGGTTGACTCGGCTGCGGTGTATGTCAATGCCAGCACGCGCTTCACCGATGGAGCCCAATTGGGTTTGGGCGCCGAAGTGGCGGTATCCACCCAGCGGCTGCATGCTCGCGGACCAATGGGCTTGCGTGAATTGACCAGCTATAAATGGGTCATCTCCGGTGATTATCACATCAGGGCAGGATAAAAAGACATGGAAGAACGCGAACAGCCCATCAACTACTCATGGCAGAACCCGGTCTTGCGCGAATCGATCTATCCCTTCCGCAAGAAAAAGCTGTTGGAGTTTATCCTGGCATTTGAGGAAATTGACCGCCTGCGTGAAGCCCGGGCTACCGGAATGTTAGACTTGGCGACGATCCAGAAGATGCAGGCAATGCGTGAAGTGCTGCAGGAAGAGCACCGCCGTATCTCTGCAGATTTACACAAGGCGCTTGACTCACGCATGCAGCGCGATAAATGGCTGCCCAAGATCAAAGACGTCGACGAGAAGAAGCTGCGCGCCAAGCGCATCTATTATTTTGACCGCCTGATTGTTGACTGGACGGATCGGCTGGCGGACCGACAGGGGATGCGAGACTCCCTGTTGAAACGTATACTGTGGTATCCGGAAGGCGATCCCCGCCGCCAGCGCTGGATTGACCGTGCGGCGGAGCTGGATAAACCTATCCAGGAAGCCGCAACCGAGTTGGAAGAGCTGAAATTTATCCGTGCCCTGTTCGAGCGCCAGGAAAAGCTGCCCCGCATCGCCACAAATTCGGTGATGACCGTCGAGATGATGGTACGCTGGGAAATGTTGAACCGGCGCAACGAGCTGGACAAACTGAGCCATAACCAGCTGGTGGCCATGATCCAGGAGCGCTTTGATAGCGACCCGGAAGTAAAAATTTACCGCCCCTGGCTGCGCTACATGGTCCACCACTTCTCCGGCATGCGCTATAAAAGCGCGCATGGTTCCTGGGCCGAGCCGAAGTTCATCCTGGCGATGCTCTCGCGCGAGCTTATGGAAGACAAAGTGCGCAGCATGGCTGAGCAGGAAATCATCGACGCCTGCGACCAGGCCATTGCGCACCTGGAGGCGGTCAAGGCAGAAACGACCAACACCAAGAAGATCGGCGAGCTCAACCGGCAGATTTCTTTGCTGCGCTTTTTCAACCGCCCCAAAGCCCTGCTGAGCTATCTCACCGACCTGGAGCTCGGCCGGATCGAAGGTTTTACTGAGCAGCAGGTGCTCAAACGCCTGGAAGATCTGCGCCAGGCCAACCCGGAGTTGCCGCCGTGGTTGTGGCAGGAGATCGAGAAGTTCACGTCATTGAAACTGAAAACCCAGGACAAGAATTGGGAAACAACCAGCCTGCAGCGCTGGGATTTTGAAGAGCGCCGCTGGCGGGAAATCCTGGATATCTGGCAGCGCCAGGATGTGACCGGCTGGCGGGCCAAGCACCGCAACACTCTGGACCTGATCGTCACCCGAGCGGTGTGCAATGAGATTGCCGAGCACATCCAGCACCTGCGCGGCGTGGTGCCTGGGGCCGGGCTGACCGCCAAACCGCGCTTTTACAACGGGAAATCCCAGAAGACGAAGAACCTGCCCGAAGGCGACCCGAAAAAGGCATACTTTAAGTACCCGCGCAAAGCCGAAGATTTCCGCACGGGGGCCAGCATCTTATGGATGGGTATCGTCACCAACCAGCCCAATCCCTGGCAGATCGTCGAGTCGATCCCAGGCTTTAACTTTGCCACCGACCAGGGCGGGGATGGATTTCTGCGCTGGACTCACGAAGCGACAGTGGTCGGGGTGGCCGATATGCTGGATGGCCAGTATGTATTGACCTTCGAAACGGGAGAGATCGGCCTGATCCGCCGGCATATTTCAACCCTGGTCAACAACCCTAACGTACTGGTAGGCTATGTACCGGAAATTGAGCTGCCCGAAGAGAAGCTGGATAAACTTAACCAAATGGTGCGGCGGGAAAAGATCCTGCAGATGGAATAAGGCGTTGGAATAAAAAAAACGGCGACCCTTGCTGGTCGCCGTTTTTTTATTCTTGTGTTACCTAGGCGATGGTAACTTCTTTGGCCAGGTAGACATCCTGGATGGCATTCAGCAGTGCGGCGCCTTCTTTCATCGGGCGCTGGAAGGCTTTGCGGCCGGAGATCAGGCCTGCACCGCCGGCGCGCTTGTTGATCACCGCGGTCTTGACCGCCTGCGCTAGATCGCCGGCTCCGGCCGAAGCTCCGCCGGAGTTGATCAGGCTGGCGCGGCCCATGTAGCAGTTGGCTACCTGGTAGCGGGTCAGGTCGATGGGGTGGTCGGTCGACAGCTCGGTGTACATGCGCTCGTCCAGCTTGCCGTATGGGCTTTCCTTGGTATTGAGCGCTTTGTAGCCACCGTTGTTCTCGGGCAGTTTTTGCTTGATGATATCCGCTTCAATAGTCACTCCAAGGTGGTTGGCCTGGCCAGACAGATCGGCCGAGACGTGGTAGTCCACGCCGCCTACCTTGAAGGCGTTGTTGCGGGTGTAGCACCACAGGACAGTGGCCATGCCCAGCTGGTGGGCCATGTAGAAGGCCTGCGAGATTTCGATGATCTGGCGGCTGGATTCAGCCGAGCCGAAGTAGATGGTAGCGCCGACGGCTACTGCGCCCATATCCCAGGCTTCCCGAATGGAGCCGAACAGGATCTGGTCGTATTTATTCGGATAGCTCATGAACTCGTTGTGGTTGACCTTAACCAGGAAGGGGATCTTGTGGGCATACTTGCGCGCTACCGACCCCAACACACCAAAAGTGGAAGCCACCGCATTGCAGCCGCCTTCGATAGCCAGCTTGATGATATTCTCCGGATCGAAGTACAGCGGGTTCTTGGCGAAAGAAGCGCCGGCGCTGTGCTCGATGCCCTGGTCAACCGGCAGGATAGACAGGTAGCCGGTGTTTGCCAGCCGCCCGGTGCCATACAGACTCTGCAGGCTGCGCAGGGTCTGCGGGTTGCGGTCCGAGCCGACCCATACCCGGTCAACGAAATCGGGACCGGGCAAATGCAGGCTTTCTTTGGGGATGGTTTTGCAAACATGCTCCAGGTAGTAAGGGGCTTCATCTGCTAAAAGTTCAACAATCTGATTAGACATTTTTTACCTCCAGAATTTTTATTTTGTCGATGGTTTATCGGTATGGGATTTTAATTGTTCCAAATCGCTTAAGCGGTATTCCAGTGCATCGACCGACACCGAAACCTCGCGCATGGATAATGCCAGGGAAGCCATCAGCAAGAGCAGAGCAATGCCAAACGAGATTTTGCCTATCAGCTCCAGGTTGAAGAACAGGAAGAGCATGGAGACCACGCACAGGAAAAAGCTGGCCACGCCAAAGGCCTGCATGTCGCGGATAATATGGATTCGATAACGCAGGTTCTTGATTTGCGCCATGAGGATTTCATCCGGGTTGGCTTTGTAGCGCGCATGCAGCTCGCGGATCAAGTTGGCCAGGGTCAGGAAGCGGTTGGTGAAGGCCAACAAGAGCAGGGAGATGGCTGGGAACAGCAAGGCGGGCGTCGTCAGGTTGAGTTCCATAGTGCAGCGGCTCTAATTTTACCGGTCAATGGGTGCCCTGTAAAGTTACCGGCGATACTTCTCCAGGTCTACGGAGGCGATATACGGCAGGTTGCGACCCTTTTCATCGATATCCAGGCCATAGCCTACGACGAAGTAATCCGGGATTTCAAAGCCCAGGTAGTCGACATGCAGCTCAACCCGGTGGCGGGCGACCTTATCCAGCAAGGCGCAGATTCGCAGGCTGCGGGGATTGCGATTGATGAGCAGCTTGCTCACGGTCTGGATGGTGTAACCGGTGTCGATGATATCGTCGACCAGGATCACATCCCAACCCTGGATGGGGATCTTGTGATCCGAGTCGATCCGCACGAAGCCGCTGGATTCGCTGCCGGCGTAAGATGACACAGACATGAAGTCAATCGTCAGGGGACGGTTGATTTTTCGCATCAGGTCGGTCATCAAGACCACACTGCCGCGTAGCAGCCCAAGCAGCATCAACTTTTCGGAGGCCTGGTAATCGTGCGTAATCTGCACAGCCAGCTCGCTGACGCGCTGTTCAATTTGCGCGGCGGAGATCAGTATCTTGCCGAGAAACTCGTACGGGAAATCATTTTCGTTGTTCATCGTGCGCCCCTGTACAGCTGCTTAGGGTGATGGAGAAGAAACCGGGCTCACACACATGATGCCCATTTCATTTTACGACGAATTTTCCCTGCGTGTAACACCTAATCCGGGTCCGGTGGGCAGCTCGAGGTGCGGACCGTTATAGGCCAGACCTGCGAACGGGTCGTTGCGGATCAGCAGGGGGCCATCCAGGTCGATATAGTCGCATAATGGGGCCAGGTGCGCAGCGGCAGTCACGCCCAAGGAAGTTTCGACCATGCAGCCGATCATGATCAGCATATCCAGGGCCCGCGCGGTGTGAATGGCTCGCAGGGCTTCGCGTATGCCGCCGGTTTTCTGCAGCTTGATCACAACCCCGTCCACGGCGCCGGCGTGGCGGGCCACATCCCGGGAAGTCTTGACCGGCTCGTCCGCCAGGATGGGAACGCCGAATTTTTTCTTGCGCAGCATGCGCAGCCCTTCCAGGTCGTCCACCGGCAGTGGCTGCTCGACCAGCTCGACGCCCAGCTCAGTCAGGCGCGGGATCAGCTCCAATGCCTGCTCGCGATTCCAACCGGCATTGGCATCCACACGCAGGCGGGCGGGGCTGGCCTGACGGATAGCCACCACGCGGTCAAAGTCACCCGGGCTGCCCAGTTTGATCTTCAGGATTGGCCAGCCGGATTCGACCGCCTTGCGAGCCATCTCTTCGGGGGTATCGATGCCGATGGTATAGCAGGTCTGGGGGGCGCCCTTGGGGTCCAGTCCAAGCAAGCGATAGAGCGGTTGATTCAGCCGCTTTCCCCACAGGTCGTGCAGCGCCAGGTCGATGCCGGCGCGGGCAGCCTGCGATCCGGGTGGCAGAGCGTTTAGAATATCTTCCATCAGGCCGGGATCTTCCAGCTCAGAAACCTCACCGGCAACAGCTTCCAAATAGGCTATGATCCCTTCCTGGGACTCGCCATGATGGGGGACGCCGGCGGCTTCACCCAGGCCTTCCTCCAACCGGATGACGACGTTATGGCGCTGGTCGCTGGCGCCATGGGCGATGCGCCAGGTGGTTTTCAAATCCAGGGTGATGGGTTCCCAATTGAGCTTCAATACAGCCTCCTAACGGCCAGCAGTGTTTTCTTGAGCCAGGGATGGAAAATTGGGCTATCGGGGTCCAGGCTGTTGCGTTGTACACCGCCTACTGTGCTGCTGGCATGCAGCACCAGCTGGCCGCCCAGGGAGATAGCCACGTGGGTGATGTTGCCAATTCGTCCGGTTGGTATCGCCGGGTCAATTTTGCCAAAGAAGAGCAGATCGCCGGGTCGAGGCTCGCCGCTCACCGGCGTGCCGGCAGCAAACAACTGGTCGGCATCGCGCCGCGGGTTGAGCCCCATGAAGCGCAGGAAAGCACCCGCCAGTCCGGAACAATCGATGCCGAAGGCGCTGCGTCCGCCCCATACATACGGTGTGCCCACCAGACTATGCAAGAGGTTGAGTGTGAAAGCAATGCCACTTGCATTTGGGGATGGGCGCTTGTCCAGGGGTAGCAGGCCGGCGGATGGGACGCGCCACACCCGGCTGTCGGGTAGATGGATGGTGGCGAACTCCTGGTCCCACGCGATCACCGGGAGGCACACTCCGAAGGGCAGCTTGCCGGCAGGCAATCGAGGCAAGCCGCCGGGAGGCGCATCTGGCTCAACGGCGGGCAACAGGTCGATAGATACCATCGCCTGGTAAGAAGCCTGGTATTCGGCGACATACCCTGCCTGGCAGCGGAACAGTGCCGCAGATGGCATCCAGCCCAGGTAACCATCCTGCTCCATCCGCACTCGCACCCACTCGTCCCGCTCTTCCAGGATGCGTACCGCCTCGCCCAGCAGGCCCTGTGATTCGAGCGGGGACAGGCTGCGCGGCTCATGGCGCAGGTCGACGACATTGCGGTTGACCAGCGCCCAGGGCGAAGCTTCATCCAGCAGGACGCTCACATCCTGGTCTTCGACAGGCCGGTTTAGCTCCTGAAGGGCGTTTTTTGCCGCCAGCACTTGCTCTGCAGTAAGCACCTGCCCGCTGAGGCGGATGCATTGCGGCTCGCGCTGGGCTTTCACCTGGAATACAGTCTGGCGTGTGTCGGGATAGTTTTCCCGAGCCAGCCGGTAGAGGCTGTCGTTCGCCTCATCGCTGCGGCGGGCAAGGAAGTCCAGCACGCGCTCGACCCAGGGGAACAGGATTTCCAAATGAACATTGTGCCCCACGCCGCCGGGGATCCACAGCTCAGCATGCGGAATATGCTCGGCGATGTACTGGGCATGGCGGCCGGTGTTGTTGACACTGTCGTTCTCGCCCTGGATGACCAGCACCGGGAAATGGACATCTGCTAGCTCCTGGGGAGTGTAGTTGGGCTGGGAGATGATCTCTTGCATGGTAATGCGCAGCAGGGTGCGCCAGTATTCGGGACCGTGGGTGGGTCCGTGCAGGGCGATCATCTCTTCCATCCACGCGGGACGTTCGCGCCGCACCCGTTCGGGGTCGAACAGGCGCGGCTCTTTTTCGATCAGGTCCGCGCTGACGTATGCATTGGCAGCCTGCAGGATGGCGGTCTGGACGACATGCGGGTGTTCCATCAAGACCAGCAGGGCGACATTGCCGCCGTTGCTGTGACCGACGATATGCGCTTTTTCAAATCCTAGCTGGTGGATGAGGGCGGCGATATCGGCAGCCATCTCGGCAAAGCTGTAGCTTTGGTTTGGATTGCTGCTTTGACCATGACCGCGGCAGTCCGGGACAATCACGTAGCTATACTCGGCGAGCAATGGCGCCGCCAGCCGCCAATCGGATTGCCCGACGACTGTTGAACCGTGAATCAATACCAGAGGCGGGCGTTCTCCCGGTGTTCCATAGGTGGTGTAGTACAGCTGGGCGCCGTTGATTTCGATAAACGGCATGCAGCTATCCCCTTGCCAGGCCCAGGATGGCGATAAATGCTCTATAAATGGATGGCATATCGGGGGCGGTATATTCGATCCTGCGTCCCTCTCGGCGAGCGCCGGGCAGGAAAGCTGCCCGATCAGCCATCTCGGAGTGGACCAGGTCCACAGCCAGCTCGATCGGCGCTGCAATGCGCAACGGCAGCGGGTTAGAGCCTTCGTTCAAGCCATGGATCGCTTCATAAGCTGCCTGTTGGATGCGAGATTGGGAGTCCTGTGGCGAAAGCAGCTCGGCCGACATACGCCCGGTGGCCTGTTTGACGACGGCTGTCTCGATGCCGCTAAACAGGGCAGTCGCCTCGGCGCAGGCCATCTGGTCGCCGGAGATCATGACCACCGGGACTCCGAAATGCCCACAAACAGCGCCATTCAAGCCGATCTCGCCAAAGGGCTGTCCATTGATCCACAGGTTGGCGACACGCTCATCCGACCAGGTGTGTTCGAGGATAGCACTCTGCGATCCGATGCGGGCATGGTAACCGACGAAAAACACACCGTCTACGCCTTGATCCACGCCCTGCACCATGGAAAATGGCGCAGGGGTGCCGCTGTTCAGGCGGGCGCGCAGGTCCAGCTCTTCAATCAGGATATTCATGCCCCGGTTGTGACCATCGGTGACGACGACTTCTTCGGCGCCGGCGTCAAAAGCACCACGCACTGCGGCATTTACATCTCCGGTCATCAGGCGGCGAAAACGCGGGTATTCAGGGTGATTGGGCGAAACCTGATCCCAATGGACAACTCCGGTTACACCTTCCATATCTGCAGCGATCAAGATTTTCATTGGTGTCCTTTAGATCCTTTTGAATGTTTATGCTGGTGGCAGCCTGGGCAGCGCCAGGCTGGGTTTTACACCGAGATCCGGCAAGCGCGGTGGGTTGGCTTCCATTTCGGTCAGGATTTGCTGGATGGCGACTTCGAGCTGCGGGTCTACCCCGTTGGCGTAATCCTGCGGCGCGATGTTTACCTCGATATCCGGGTCGGTGCCGTAGTTTTCGACTCCCCAGCCAACGTCCTGGAACCAGCTGGAGAATTCTGGCTGGGTGGTCATGGTGCCATCCACCAGGGCGTGCCGCGGCCAGATGCCGATGACTCCGCCCCAGGTGCGCATGCCGATCAACTTGCCCAGTTTCATGAGTTTGAAGCCGTGCGAGAATATGTCGCCATCCGACCCGGCATTTTCGTTGGTCACAGTCACCATTGGACCCAACACAGATTCGGGCGGGTAAGGGAACAACTCGTCACTCCAGCGGGTGAGGTCGTACCCGATACGCCGCCGGGCGAGCTTGCCCAGCAATAAGGCGGAGACATGCCCGCCGCGATTGAAGCGTACATCCACGATCAACCCGGGACGATCGACCTCTGCCAGGTAGCCGCGGTGGAACTCGGCATAACCCCAGCCCATCATATCCGGGATATGGATATAACCGACCTGTCCCTGGGTGGCC
>JBFYSP010000117.1:0-9494 GCA_041301395.1 Anaerolineae bacterium | reverse complement strand
AGGTCGTCCAGCCGGATGCCAAAATGCCCCAGCGCCCGGCCGATCAGCCGGAAATCGAAATCGCACAGCTCTAAGCGCAGCAGGTCCGGCTGCAGGGATAGCCGCCGGGCTTCATCCTCGCTCACCAACTGGATGCCCATCTCACGAATTTTATCCAGGTCATCGTTGAAGGAGCGGGCTGCCTGCGGCGTGGCATACACCGCATAGCCGGCCTTCAGGTGGGCTTCCACGGCCCACTGGCTGGGCCCGCCGCCCATGATCACCCCTTCCAACAGCACGGCCTGACCGCCCCGCGTGGCCTCTTGCAATCGTCGGAACAGGATCATAGTGGGGGATGGCACCACCAGCTTGAACCCATTCTCCAGGTCCAGCTTCGAGTCATACAGGAAGATATCCTGCGTGCCGGTGCCCACATCGACGGTTAGAATTTTCATGCAATAATTATAAACGACACGGCCGGAAACTCTCCGCGCCCAATCCTTGATCCCTTATTGCGAGTTACCTGTTATTATTGACAATATCGTCGGCACACCCTAAACTTAACCCCATGAAACCGCCTGTAGAATCCCGAAGTATGCTGGATTGTCAAAATTGCGGCGCTCCTCTCAAGCTGGAGCCGGAGCGGCATTATTTATTTTGCGAATACTGCAAAGCCCTGTATTTCCCGAAGGAATCCCCCGAAGGGTTGATTCTGCTGGGAATGCCCAGCAAAGTTGACTGCCCGCTGTGCCGGCAGCCGCTGGTGCTGGCCCGGGTCAACAGCTTCGAAGTGCTCGCCTGCCAGGGATGCAAAGGTTTGCTGCTGGATCGAGTCGATTTCCTGCCCATCCTGGATTACCTGCGCTTGAAGTATCCCGAGCGACAGCGGCCCCCGGCGCCTTTCAAGCCGCAAGAATTGACCCGCGAGCTGCACTGCCCGCACTGCGGCGAGCGCATGGAAACCTACCCTTACGGCGGCCCCGGCAATGTTGTGCTGGATAACTGCCTGGACTGCGGCATCCTGTGGCTGGATTACGATGAGATTAATCGCATCGTCCAAACCCCTGAGCGAGCTACAGACACGGATCAATGGCTGGATATCACCTCTGTCCACATCCAACGCGAGGATGATGATTGACCGGCCGAAGACCTCCACGAGGTACCCTATGACAACTGAAGAAGAAAAAAAGCGCTGGGAAGCGCAGACCTTCACTCCCGCCATCCAACGTATCCCGGAACGCAAGCGCCAGTTTACCACCTCCTCCGGCATCCCGCTGCCAGCCTTGCTAACTCCGGAAACATTCGATTACCAGGCTGAGCTAGGTTTTCCGGGGGAATATCCCTACACGCGTGGAGTCCAGCCCAGCATGTATCGCTCTCGTTTCTGGACCATGCGCCAGTATGCCGGTTATGCCTCGGCCGAGGAATCCAACCAGCGCTATCGCTACCTGCTGCAGCAGGGGCAGACCGGGCTGTCAGTGGCCTTCGATCTGCCCACCCAGATCGGCTACGATGCCGACGATCCGATTTCTGCCGGGGAGGTCGGCAAGGTGGGTGTATCGATCTCGGCTTTGCAGGATATGCAGATGCTTTTCCAGGAGATTCCGCTGGACAAAGTCTCGACCAGCATGACGATCAATGCCCCGGCGGCGATCCTGCTGGCGATGTATGTGGCGCTTGCCCGCCGCCAGGGCCTTGAGCCACAGCGGCTGCGCGGCACGATCCAAAACGACATTCTTAAAGAATATATCGCTCGCGGCACGTATATCTTCCCGCCGCAGCCATCTATGCGCCTGATCACGGACATTTTTCGCTACTGCCAGACCGAGATTCCGCATTGGAATACGATCAGCATCTCCGGCTACCATATCCGTGAAGCAGGCTCCACCGCGGCGCAGGAAGTGGCCTTCACCCTGGCGAATGGCATCGCCTACGTGCAGGCTGCCATCGATGCCGGCCTGGACGTGGACAGCTTTGCCGAGCAATTATCATTCTTTTTCAACGCCCACAACAATTTCCTGGAAGAGATCGCCAAGTACCGGGCGGCGCGGCGTATGTGGGCGCGCCTGATGCGCGAGCGCTTTGGCGCCCGCAGCCCCAAATCCTGGATGCTGCGCTTCCACACCCAGACGGCCGGCTCCACCTTGACTGCCCAGCAGCCGGAGAATAATGTGGTGCGGGTGGCGCTGCAGGCCCTGGCTGCCGTGCTGGGGGGCACGCAGTCGCTGCACACCAACAGCATGGACGAAGCCCTGTGGCTGCCCACCCAGAAGGCCGTGCGCGTGGCCTTGCGCACCCAGCAGATCATTGCCTACGAATCGGGTGCAGCCGATACCATCGACCCGCTGGCCGGCTCTTACCTGGTAGAACACCTGACCGGGGAAATCGAGCGCCTGGCGGAGGCGTACATCCAGAAGATCGACCAGTTGGGCGGGGCCCTTGCAGCCATCCAGCAGGGCTATATTCAGAATGAAATCCAGCAGGCTGCCTACGCCTTCCAGAAGGCAGTCGAGCGCGGCGAAGAGGTCGTGGTAGGGGTCAATGCCTTTCAGGTCGAAGAGCAGGTGGAACTGGAGCGGCTGAAGGTTGACCCGGCAGTCGAGCTGGGTCAGCGCCGGCGCCTGGCGGAGCTGCGCGACCGGCGCGATGCAAGCCGCGCCGGTGAGCTGCTTGGCCGCCTGGAAAGCGCCGCCCTTGGCTCGGATAACTTGATGCCGCTGCTGGTGGAATGCGTGGAAAACGACCTGACCCTGGGCGAAATCTGCCGGGTGCTGCGCAAGACCTGGGGCGAATATCAGCCGCCTGCCTGGCTTTAGCCGGCTATCTGGAGGAGCAACAATGCCGACCATTCAAAGAATCGATCACCTGGCCATCCTGGTTGAAGATATTGAGCAGGCAACCGCTTTCTGGCGAGATGGACTGGGGATGAACGTGGCCCACCAGCAGGAAGTTCCCGCCGAGCAGGCCCGCATTGCCTTTCTGCCGGTGGGAGATGGCGAGATCGAGCTGGTGCAGCCGACGACCACCGACTCCGGGCTGCGCCGCTACCTGGAGAAACGCGGCGCGGGGATGCACCATGTTTGCCTGCAGGTAGACGATATCGAAGGCATGCTGGCACAGATTAAAGCCCGTGGCTTTGAGCTGATAAATGAAACGCCGCGCAGCGCTGCGGATGGCAAAAAATATGCCTTCATTCACCCTCGCAGCGCCGGCGGCGTTTTAGTCGAATTGTACGAGCTGCCCTAGCTCATTTTAAGTAACGCTCGAACCATCCTAAAATATGATTCAGGCGGGCAATGCGCCGGTCGGTGCGTCCGGCGCGCGATAAACCGTGGAACTCATCCGGGAAGCGCACCATTTCACTCGCTACTCCCTGGCTGCGCAGCGCCACAAAAACCTGCTCGCCCTGCTCGATCGGGCAGCGCAAATCATTTTCGTTATGGATCACCAGCGTGGGGGTCCTGGCATTGCCGATGTATTTCATCGGTGAGTGATCCCAGAATTTTTGCAGGTCCTCAAAGGGCGGCTTGTTGTTTAATTCCTGCTGGAAGATCCAGTTGAAGTCACTGGAGCCCCACATGCTGATCAGGTTGCTGACGCAGCGCTGTGTCACAGCGGACTTGAAGCGCGCGGTATGCCCGATGATCCAGACGGTCATGTAGCCGCCATAGCTGCCGCCAGTGACTCCCATGCGGTTGGTGTCAATATAGGGCTGGCCGGCGATGAAATCCGTCCAGGCCATCAGGTCGTCGTAATCGGCCCCACCCCAGCCGCCCCAGATGGCTTTGGCGTGCTCCTCGCCGTAGCCGCGCCCGCCGCGCGGGTTGCAGAAAGTGACCACATAACCACTGGCGGCCAGGTAGTAAAACTCGTGCATGAAGAAAAAGCCGTACTGGGTGAGCGGGCCGCCGTGGATTTCCAGGATAGATGGGTATTGTTGGCTCGGGTCAAAGCCTGGCGGTTTGAGGATCCAACCCTGCAGGTCGTTTCCAGCCGGCCCCTTGATCCAGCAGGTTTCGATCTCACCCAGATCGACGTTATCCAGCCAGCTGCGGTTGTGACGGGTCAGACGCCGTGTTGCGCCACTGCTGCATTCCAGCAGGTATACCTGTCCGGGATCTTGCAAGCTGCCATAGAAGTAAGCCAGCCGTTCCTGGTCCTGGCTGAAAGAAAATGAGCCGACAACACCGCCTTCACCCATCACATCCTGCAGGTCGCTGCCGTCCAGCGCAATCGACTTGAGCAAGCTGTTGCCATGGCGAGTGACCTGGAAAAATAACCGTTGGGAATCCTTCGACCAGGTAGGCGGCATAGTTTCGGCCTGCCCCTGATCGTTGATCGTCCAGGCCGAGACGTGCAGGTCGTAAGCCTGCGTCAGGTTGCGGGCCGGCAGCGATCCATCGGCAGGAACGACCCAGAGACTCTGGTTTTTATACCATTCGCCTTCCCCCTCGACGCCAAAGTAGGCAATCCAGCGCCCATCCGGCGAAAACACCGGGTTGGCTTTCTCGCCTATGGGGGCAGGAATTTCACGCAGCTCGCCACCGGCGGCCGGCATAACGTACAGCCCGACCTGGTCGATGTTGAAATCCGGATCGGCGCTGCGGTTGGAGACAAAGGTGATCCAGTTTCCATCCGGCGACCAGGAGGGGTTGTGCTCGTCGTATACGGCGTGGTCGGTTAGCTGGCGGGCCTTGCCGGTGCGTGCATCTACGCTCCAGATGTGCCAGCGTTCGTGAGGCAAGTAACCGTAGCCATCCAGCTTATAAAACACGCGCTGGTAATGACGGGAAACCACGCCCAGTTTTTTCTTTTGTTCATTCTGCTGCCGCTCCAGGGCCTCCGGGTCGGTCTTGCGCACGCAGCACAACAGGCGCCGTCCGTCCGGAGACCAGGACAATTCGCCAATCTCGCCTGGGATTTCAGCCAGGGGGCGGGCTTCGCCGCCATCCGCGGGGATCAGGTGGATCTGGGCGGGTTTCTCCGGGTCAGCGCGATTGGAAAGGAAGGCAATCTGGCTGCCATCCGGCGACCAGCGCGCTGCGGCGTCGCTGTGCTTGCCAAAGGTATACTGGCGGGCGCCGCTCCCATCGGTTGGAGCGATCCATAGGTGGCTGTACTTCTTTTCGGTCTTGCGGTCGACCTGCTGGATGGCGTAGATTACATAGCGGCCATCCGGGGACAGGCGGGGCTCGGAGAGCACCTCAACCTGATATAAATCTTCGGCTAGGATTGTGCGCTTTTTGCGGGCAGGCATTCTGAAAAAACCTCCAGGCTCGAGTTGAATCCGGTGGGCTGCCGGATTTCCAGCAGTTTGCTAGAAGGTGTATTCTATCTTATAAATGACCGGCTACAGATGCGATCACTTATCTGTTGAGTGATTTTTTCGCAGTCTCGCCAGGGTGAAGAAGACGAGCGTTGCATAGGACAGTAAAAACACGCTCCCTACTACAATCCAGTTAACCACCCATCCGTCATTTCCACCTCCAGGCCGAACACGGCTGGTGGGCTTGACAGGTACGGTAGGCGTAGGGGTGGATGTCGGTGTTGGGGTTAAGGTTGGTGTAGGCACGATGGTCGGCGTCGCCAGGAGCTGGTATTCCCGCAGAGGCTGGTAGACATTGCCGCACCAATAAGTATCCGAGCTAACGCGCCTGCAGGAATGCCCGAGCGGCGGGGGCGGCTTGCTGGTATCCAGGCAGTAAACGCGCACTTGCCAGCCGGTTGGATGGCAGAGAATAAAGCGCTGCCGCGTCCCTGGGATGCCGGGTATAGGGCCATTTCCCAGATTCTGGCAGACGACCCAGCCGTCGATCGGTTTTGCTATAGAGGGGTCTTCGACAGACTCAACAGCGCTGTGCTCAAAAACCGGGGTAAAAGTCGAGAGAACGCCCTCAGCTTTACCAGCCGACGAGGCCAGTGTATACCTGGCGAAAATGACTACTGCCGCCAGACCAAGAACTACCACCCCTAGAGAAATTAAGATCCAGGTGTGCCGCTTCATTTTTCACAATCCATCTCATTAAACAGCTTCCGTGGTCTTGTATCAAACAGCCTGGCTTATTGGTAGCAGGAATCATGCCAGCAGTGAAAATAATTCCCTTACTTTCACTGTCTGCCTGAAGATTCCTGCGCCAGCAGGTTTAATTTAACTGTGCCAGTTGTTGGGCGGCGGACTGCAGGCTGGCGCGCACCAGCGCGGCGTCTTCGGCCTGGGGGGTGCGCAGCAGGTACAGCTCGTAATAGTAGACAGCATTGGAAAGTGATCCATTCTGATAATGGATCACGCCCAGGTCACGCAGGTGGTCTGGCGCTTCCGGTTCAAGTTGGGCCATGTGCTCGACCACGGCCAGGGCAGACTGCCAGTCATTCTTCTGAAGATAAATATTGCGCAAGTTGAACAGCATGCGAGTCAGAATCCTGACGGTGGAAGCCGGTGCCAGCCATTCCGGGCGGAATTCGCCCTGGTAGCCCGTGCTCTGCTGCACCAATCGCAGGCAGTCGGCTTGTGTAAGGACTCGTCCTCCGTGGAAAGGGTCGAGATACAGGTATTCATCAGATTCGGCGGCGGGCACCCATACGATGAAGTGCCCGGGCATCCCGACGCCTTCGGCGGCGATGTGCAGGCGGTGGGCAACATCCAGGTACACAGCGGTCAGGCTGATGGGGATACCCAGCCTGCGGTCGAGCACCTGGTTGAGGTAGCTGTTGCGCGGGTCATCGTATTCGGCGGCATTGCCCTGGAAGCGCAGCTGGTTGAACAGGAAATCAGAAAGACTCAAAGACCGCTGCCGGTTGGACTCGCTTTCGGAGATTGCCTCACCCGCCAGCTCCGCCAGATGCTCCAACCGCTGCAGGTAGTGCTGGATATCCAGCTGCGGGTAAGCGATTTCCCGCGCCAGGTGCAAGGCAGCCCGCGCCAGGTCGACAGGGGGGTGCTGAAGGTATGCTTCAAAGCTGAGGTTATCCATCATGACAAGGTCGGGAACCGGAATGTGGCGCCGGTCGTTATAGAAAACAGATGAGTCATTATACAATTAACCCCTCAAAAAGCATAACGCTGCGCTGGTGGTATACTCAAGAGGATGATTTTCGGAGCGGGGTGGCCGTTGCCCTGCACACATTAATCAGCGAGCAGAGTACGCAGGAACCACGTTTTATGGATATCGGCCTGTATCGACGCTATCTTCAACAATATGTGCAGGAAGCTCTGGATCAAAGCAACGGCACGATTGCCGGGATTGCTGAAAATCTGCATGCCATGAACGTTTCTGGGTTGCTGGTGATCCACAAGGATGAAAAAAAGCGCGCCCTGGCAGATGCCCGCAAGGCATTCGACGAGCACCGCCACTGGCCGTTGGACATCATCCTGTCACACCTGGGGGTAGAGGTGAAAAATAAACCATGAGCATTCTATATTGCCGTAAAGAAATTGTGCTTTGTTTATTCTTGCTGACCTGCACGCTGCTCCTGGCTAGCTGCAACCTGAGCCGAGAGCCGGCCGAAGCGACAATCCCCGTCAACGAGGGCACACTGGCGGCCGAAACCGTCGCGGCTCAGCTTACCCAGGCTTTCGAAGCGGCGACTCCGACGGCGGACAAGCCCACGGTGACGATGATCCCATTTACCCAGATACCGCCCCAGGCGACCATCCAGGTCAGCAAGACCCCTACCGCAGGCACGCCCGGCACCAGCACACCAGTACCGAATGCCACCTATTTGCCCACCGGCCCGGCTGCCGCAGCCACGTTGCCGCCTCTGCCAAACTACAAGCTGCGCCGCCAGGACGATTTCTCAGATGAAATCGGCTGGCACACCGAGGAGCAGGATAATTTTGTCTTCCAATTCAAGAATGGCGGCTACCTGATCACTGTCAACATCCCGAATGCTTTCATCTGGAGCATCTGGGACCGTGATTTTAGCGATACGCGTCAGGAAGTCGAAGGTTCCTGGGACGGCGGTCCCCAGGACGGCTATTACGGTCTGGTTTGCCGTCACCAGGATGGGCAGAATTACTACGGCCTGACCATCTCCAGCTCCGGCGCCTATCGCATTCTGAAGAACAAAGAGGGGACGATGGAATTCCTCGCCGAGGGCATGGCTCCGTCGGGCATCATCCGCGGCGGCGAAACCAACCGCGTGACGGCCGACTGCATTAGCGAAACCCTTTCGCTGTACGCCAATGGCCGGCTGTTGGCACAGGTGCAGGATGACGACTTCGATACCGGGGTGGTGGGTCTGCTCGCCGGCACTAAGCTTGTCACCGGCTTCACCGCCCGGTTTGATAATTACGCGTTATTCTCGCCCTAGGAACTATTCTCAATCTTTGCCGAATTTGATGCCCTGGGCCAGCGGCAGCTCTTTCGAGTAATTGATGGTGTTCGTCTGGCGGCGCATATAGGCTTTCCAGGCATCCGAGCCAGATTCGCGGCCACCGCCGGTCTCTTTTTCGCCGCCGAAAGCCCCGCCAATTTCCGCGCCGGAAGTGCCAATGTTTACGTTGGCAATACCGCAGTCCGAGCCGTGCGTCGAGAGGAAGGCCTCTGCTTCGCGCAAGTTGGTGGTGAAGATGGCGCTGGACAGGCCCTGCGGCACGCCGTTGTGAATGTGGATGGCCTGTTCCAGGTCATCGAACTCCAGCAGGTACAGAATCGGGGCAAATGTCTCTTCCTTGACGATGGCGGTCTGGGCCGGCATGCGCACGATGGTGGGCTCGACGAAGTTGGGGCCCAGGTCTGGGCGCATCTTGCCGCCGGAAACAATCTCGCCACCCTGCGCTTTAGCTTTCTCCAGCGCTTCAAACATCTCCTCGACCGCATCGTGATAAACCAGCGGGCCCATCAGCGTGCCCTCTGCCAGCGGGTCTCCCATACGCACCTGGGCATAGGCTTCCACTAGGCGGCGGGTGAGTTGCGCGGCAATGCCTTTCTGCATAATGATGCGCCGGGTGGTGGTACAGCGTTGACCGGCAGTGCCGACGGCCCCGAACAGGATAGCGCGCACGGCCAGGTCCAAATCCGCTTCATTGGTGACGATGATGGCATTGTTGCCGCCCAGTTCCAGGATGGCGCGCCCAAAGCGGCGGGCGATGGTCTCGGAGACGTGCGTACCAATGCTGGTGGAGCCGGTAAAAGAAATCAAGGGTACGCGCGGATCGCTAAGCATCAGGTCGCCCACATCACGGCCCGAGCCGATGGTCAGGTTGAATATACCGCTCAGCCCGTGGTCGGCCATCACCCGGTTGCAGATATGCTGCACGGCGATGGCGCACAGCGGGGTCAGCGAGGATGGCTTCCAGATCACCGGGTCGCCGCAAGCCACGGCAATGGCCGTATTCCAGGACCAGACTGCCACCGGGAAGTTGAAGGCGCTGATCACCCCAACAACGCCCAGCGGGTGCCACTGCTCGTACATGCGGTGGCCGGGACGCTCGGAATGCATCGAGAGCCCGTAAAGCTGGCGCGATAACCCCACGGCGAAATCGGCGATATCGATCATCTCCTGCACTTCGCCGT
>JBFYSP010000115.1:0-14853 GCA_041301395.1 Anaerolineae bacterium | reverse complement strand
ACGATCAATCCGAGCTCCCCCTGGCGCGCCCGTCGCCAGCTGTCGTAGCGCTCGCCTTCCGAAAGTCCCGAATGCAGCATCCCTGCCTGCCCCGGAAAGCGGTCGGCAAAGCGGCGGATCGTCTGCGGAGTCAGGGCGATTTCCGGAACCAGGACGATGGCCTGGCGTCCGTTATCCAGTGCCTGGCGGACAGCGCGCAGGTAGATTTCGGTCTTCCCCGAACCAGTTACACCATGCAGCAGGAAAGGCCTGGGAGAGACGGCTTTGGGATCCCGGAGCATCTGATCACGGACTGCCGACCATACCAATTCCTGGTCCTGAGTCAGCTCGGGTGGCTCGCTGAGCTGGAATTCGAACTGCGCCAGAGGATCGCGCAAATCTTCGGTTTCACCCAAGGCCACCAACCCCGCTTGTTCCAGGGAATACAGGTCCTGAAGGTTACCCCCACTCTCGGCGTACAGCCAGGTGACATTCACCGGTCCGTGATCAATGAGCAGGAAATGCAGGATGGCCTGCCGGCGGGCCAGAGCCTGGGAGCCGGCCCGGCTGAGCGTATCCATTTTGAGCAGGGCAACTTCCGGTGGGCAGGCCAGGCGGGCGGTGCGCACGATCTTGGGACGTACCCTGGGGGACGGCAGGACAGCTTCTGTTGAGATGATCCCCTGGCGGGTAAGCGGGCGAACGGCTGCCTGCCAGTTTACGCGCGGCAGGGCGCGGTCTATCTGCTGGCCGCGCAGCGCCCCGCGCTTTTCCAGCAGCGCCAGCAAGCGAGCCTGCCCGGCAGGCAGCCCGGCTGAGGATTGGCGGGCGATTTGTTGACCGAATTCAGTCAGTGTGTAAACCGCATCGGCTTGCTGCATCAACCCTGGTGGCAGCATCAGGCCGATACAAGCTGCCAGGGGGGTCAGGTTGGCTTCGGCCAACGTTTCTGCCAGGCGGATTTGCTGTGCGGTAAGCACCGCAGCCGGGTCAACCAGCTCCAAGACAGGGCGAGTTTCTGGAACTTCGGGAGTATCCACCTGTCGCAGCACCACACCATATACGGTCTGCTTCCGAAATGGCACCGTTACCAGGTGACCGGGCAATACCTGGCCTTCCAATTCCTCCGGTAGGTGATAATGGAAAACCGACGTCACCTGGGGGACATTAACCGCAATCTCTACATAAGTGGGCATGGATGCAATTGACCGGGAGTGGCAGGCTTACAGCTGCACTTCAAGACTCAGGTGACGTATCCGGTTGAGGCGCAGGTTCACCTGGTGGCTCGTTTTCCAGCCGGGTGATCGAGACGCGGGCAATCCTCAGCTGGTCCATTTCTTCAACTTTCAGCTGGACACCGCCGTGTTCGACGACATCATTCTGGCGCGCCATCCGCCCGAGCCGGCCCAGGACGAACCCGGCAATTGTGTCGTAATCGGGGTCACTCAAGTCCAGGTGAAGGTGCTCGTTGACTTCCTCGATCAGGGTCAACCCGTCGATGACTACGGAACCGTCCGCCTGGGGCTGGATGCTGGCATCGACCGAGTCAAATGGGTCACTGACCTCCCCAACGATTTCTTCCAGCAGGTCCTCCAGCGTCACCAGTCCGGAGGTGCCGCCGTACTCATCCATGGTGATGGCAATGTGCTGCCGGTGGTGGCGAAACTCTCGCAGCAGCGCGCTGACGGCTAAGGTCTCCGGCACAAACAGCGCCTCCCGCGTAAGATCGCGCGCTACGCAGCCATGGTAATCGGGCGCCTGCATCGCATTCAGCAAATCTTTGACATGCACGATCCCTAAGATTTGGTCCAGGCTGTCTTTGTATACCGGGAACTTGGTGTAAGTTGATTCGGAAATCAGGTGGATGATCTCTTCCAGGGGCAGATCGGCCTCTACCGCTACCATCTCCATGCGTGGGATCATCACCTGGCGAACAACGAGGTCGCCCAGGTCGAGAATAGCGTGCACCATCTTGCGCTCGTCTGCCTCAACAACGCCGCTTTCTGCACTGGCTGTGACCAGCATTTTGAGTTCTTCAACCGAGTGCACCAGCTCCATCCCGGAGGCAGGCTTTACCTTGAATAAGCGCAGCAACATATTACCGGTGCCGTTCAGCAGCCAGATGGCTGGTTTGAAGATCCGTTCGGTCCACAAGGTGGGTCGGGCGACTACCAGGGAGGTGCGCTCGGGGTTCTGTAGGGCAATCGACTTGGGCATAAGCTCGCCCACTACAACATGCAAGAAGGTAATGATAAGGAATGCGGTTACCGCTGAGATGGTGTGGGATACTTGCGGTTGAATGTCTGCGGGAAATAACACAACGATAGGATAAATCAGACCCGCCAGAGCCGGCTCACCGATCCAACCCAGGGCCAGGCTGGACAATGTGATTCCTAACTGTGTGGCAGCGATCACCCGGTCCGGGTTAGAGATTGCTTCCTGGACGGCCATTGCCGCTGGGTCACCGTGGGAGGCCAGCTCAGCGATGCGCGTACGGCGCACGCTTACCAGGGAGAACTCAGCGGCGACAAAGAAACCGTTGGCCAGCACCAGCAAGAGCACAGCCCCCATGCGTAACAGGTTTTCGAACACAGAATCGATCATGGTTGGAGTTTTTGCTTAAGCTCCCACGCAAGTGAAGATCGCTGCGCCGTAGCCCACCACCTGGCTGAAGTCACCGGTCACATCTCCTGATGTGGCGTGATGCAGCACCTGGGCATGCGTAGCGCCCAGTTCTTTAGCCGCCCAGAGCACTGCTGCCAGCGCTCCTTTGCCGCAGGCGTAGCCCTTGCCTTGTTCTTCGGCCTGCAGGACCGCGTGCGGGTCGAAGGCTTCCACCCGATGCAGCATTTCGGCATCCAGGCGGTTGGCGATGGGCTGGGGGTAAAAATGGGACAGATCTGTGCTGGCCAGCAAGAAAGCTTCCCGGCCGCGCAGCACTTCTGCCAGGCAGCGCCCCAGGCTCTGGGCAACCGCCTCGGATTGGTCGCGCACCATCACCGGGAGCAGCTTGAAACCGACGCCAAAGCTGCGCTGCAGGAAAGGCAGCTCGATCTCCAGTGAGTGTTCGGGGTCTCTCGACACGCGCGCGAGCTGATAGCCCAGGGTTTCAAGCAGCCTGTCATCCAATTGCTGAATTGCTTCTAAATCAACAAGGATCTCGCCTAAAGGCGTGGCGTAAGCTGCATGGGCGGTCGTCAGCAGCGGCGATGGGTAAGGATAGTGCATTGGTGAAATGACCGCCACCAGATCGGGCTTTAGATCCCGCAGTGCGGCGAAGGTGTAGCCGGCGACCGGTCCGGAATAGCGATGCCCGGCATGTGGCGCCATGGCGGCAATCACGCGCCCTTTGATTGTAGGCAGGTGGGCTGCTTGAATATATCCGTCTACCTGGGATGCCAGGGTTTTAGGGTCGCCAGCGTACCATTGTCCGGCAATCGGCGATGGACGAACATCCAGAACAGGGCTCATTTTCTGCTCCCCTCCGTAGTTAATTCCATTAGAATTATAGGGTTCAGCGGATTGGGCACAACTCGTGCACCGAGTCATTCACCCATTCGATTGTAGCATAATCTCGTTGCAGCGTTGCGCGGATTATGGGACACGATCCTACCCGTAAGCGACCGGAGGCAGCCGTGAAGCGATTTTCAAAACAAAGCAGCTTGTTAGAAATTATCGTGGCGGGTCTGTTCATACTGATATTCTTTCAGCTACTGACCGATTTCGTGGCCGGGATTTATGCCTTCGGGTTGTTAGGCACCGGTATACCGGTTGAAATTATGGCCGTGCTGCTGTTTTTATCGCCAGTGGTGATCCTGATTGGGGGGAAGGCGCTGCGCGGTAAAGCCCTGGTGGTTGCCGGAGAGCTGGCGCTGGTATGCCGGGTGATCGAACCCATGCTGGACACACGCTCCCGCATGCTGGTATCCGGCCTGGGCGTGGCTATCCTGCTGGTTTTCCTGGTCTCCTTGGTGTGGAATAAAGGCGCCGGGCTGGTGAACCGCAGCAACCTGGCGCTCCCGGCCGGGCTGGCGCTTGCCGTTGGGCTTTCCATTGCGCTGCGGTCGCTCAATTCGAGTGTGGATCTGTCGCTGGATGGGGCAGGTATGTGGATAGGGTGGGCGCTGGCGGCTGTGACCGCCTTGCTGCTGGCTGTGGCGCTGCCGGTGCCTGAGGCAGTGCCTGAGGTTTCCCCAGGGCCTAAAGCCGGGCGTGCCAGAGTGGTTGGCCTGTGCGTGGGACTGATCGGTGTGTTGGTTATGTTTTACCTGGCGTTCACTAGTCCCGGGGTTGTGGCGCGCTGGACTGGTGGAGATTATCTGCTGATCCTGGTACTGGCGTCCGGGAGCCTGGCGCTTTTCAGCCTGCTGTTGTTTTTGAAAACAGCCTGGTTTTCACGCATCATGCCCCTCGTCCTGCTGGCCTGGAACCTGGCCTTCCTGATCGCCCTGATGCTGACGATCCTCCCATTTCAGTTGGATTTCCCGCTGGATATCGCCGGTTACCCGTTCTACGAAGCGGAGGTAAGCAGCCTGGTGGTGATCCCCTTGATTATCACCTTGCTGCTCTATCCGGTATTGATCGTCGATTTCCTGCTGATCTGGCGGACTTTGACTGGTTCTGGCGCATCGGCGCGCTCATTGGGTGGGGGATTCACGCTGGCGGCTTTCTACCTGCTGCTGATGATTTTTGCTCATGTCTTCACCACCGTGTATGATTACATCCCGGTGATCGGTCCGATTTTCCGGGACCAGTTCTGGCTGGTGTACCTGGTGGCTGGCCTGGTTCCGGCCCTGACTGTGCTGCTGACGCGGGGAGTGGATACTGAGGGCGAGTCCGGGGCTGTTGGTTCTCCGCTGCCTCAGGCGTTTGCCTGGGGAATGCTGGCACTCGCCGGATTGGCGATCGCCGGGGCCCTGCTTACTGCGGCGAATCCACCGGTTGAAGCTGTTTCATCTGGGCCGCTGAAGGTGATGACCTACAATATCCAGCAAGGCTACTCGGATGCCGGCTTGAAAACCTACGATGGGCAGCTGGAAGTGATCCGCCAGTTTTCTCCAGATATCCTGGGGCTGCAGGAATCGGATACCAACCGCATCGCCAACGGCAACAGCGACATCGTGACCTATTTTGCCGATCACCTGGATCTTTACACCTACTTTGGGCCGAAGACGGTGACAGGAACATTTGGGATTGCTCTCCTATCCCGCTACCCGATCGAGAACCCACGTACCTTCTATATGTATAGCGAAGGTGAGCAGACGGCTGCAATTGAAGCGCAGATTACGGTGGATGGGAAGACCTTTACTATCGTGGTGACGCACCTGGGGAACGGCGGGCCGCTAGTCCAGCAGCAAGCGCTGCTCCAGGCGGTGGGTGAAGCAGAAAATGTAATTGCGATGGGCGATTATAACTTCCGACCGGATACCGAGCAGTATGCCCTGACCACCGGAACCTGGCAGGATGCCTGGCTGATAAAATGGCCTACTGGCATCGACGATCAGGGGAACAACCCCAGCGATCGCATCGACCACTTCTTCATCTCCCCCGGGATTATTGTGGAGGATATCCGCTATCTCAACAGTCCTGCATCAGATCACCCGGCCGTGCTTGCCAGCATGCGCTGATCCTGCAGTCTGACAGGCAGTGCCTGGGGATCAGGGTGTGGGCGGCACTTTGAGCAGCGCGCCTACCGCGTAACCCGCCAGCGCGCTGACTGTTCCGATCAGCGCCATCTCAATGCCGCTGCGGAAGGGTTTCCCGATGTAGACTCTGGCTTTATATACTCCGGTGAAAAATAATACCAGGGCTGTAATCGCGACCGATATAATCATGGCGGTCGCGATTGGCACGAAGGCAAAGGGTACCAGGGGGATGAGCGAGCCAATGATCGCTGAGAATCCGACTACCATGGCAGAGCGAAATGCCTGGCGGCGGTCGGTGGGGGTTAGCCGGTGCTCTTCGGCCATCATGACTGCCACCCAGACGTCCACGTTGGCCGTAATGGTCTCTACGATTTTTTCCAGCAGCTCGCCCTGAAAGCCTTTATTCCGGTAGATTGACCGTACCTCTTCCTTTTCCAGACCGGGAACGGCCTGGATATGGCGGTGCTCGCGCTGACGCTCGCTCTCGTAGAAATCGGCATCCGCCAGAGTGGAGGTATAGGCTACCGCCGCCATTGAGACTGATTCTGCAAAAGTTGCCGCCAGCCCGGCAACAATCACGACCCTGGTGTCCCCGGTGGCAGCAGCCACACCCAGGATCACACCCAATACATTGACCAGCCCATCCTGTCCGCCCAGGATGATATCCGAAAGGCCGGAAGCGCGCTTGTGCGGGTCAGCATTATGGAGATGGAGTTCGTCGATCACAGAAACTTCAGCATGGGTGAGCGCCATGGGTCACTCCTTAGGGAATAAATTGTCAAAGATGACTTGCTCGACTGCAGAAAATTGGTGAAACACGTCGTGACCCAGCCGGGAGTGCAGCGATTGGGTGAACAGCTCCATCCAGACAAATTGGCGTACGATGTAAGCCAGATGGCGGTTGTTGGTGAATGTTGCCGTCATGGCCACGTCCGGATTGGGATCGGAAGTGCCAATCAGGCAGGCTTTTCCGTCGGCAACGATAACCAGCAAGTCGGATAGCTGCTGCAGCTGGCTCTCTAGCGGTGGGTGGTGTGCTATCCGGACCATCTCGGGAAGGGAAAAATTCTCCGGCTCCAGGCTGATGCTTCCGGTAAGCAGGATATTTAGCGCCGCGCCGGCTCGGTTGCCTTCCTTCAATGGCTCTTGCAGGGTTTCCACATCTGGATCGGTCAGCACCAGCATCAGCTCCTGCTGGGCGGATTGGATCAGCTCCACCGCATAGGGTATCACCGCGCTGCGTCCAGCCAACGACCACAGATAATCTTCCTCGACGGCCGTGTAGCGCCGGCGCAGGCTTTCCCTCAATTGGTGGATGATGCGGAGCTGTTCTTGTTCGTGCCGGTCCAGGATAGAATCGGGCGGTACGGGGCGGTAGAGCGTGGCACGGCCCTCTTCGACGCGCAGCACAGCGCCGCGTGCGTTCAGCCTGCCCAGAGCTTCGTAAACCATTGAACGTGGGATGCCAGATTGTTTGCTCAGTTGATACCCGGTCGCTGGGTAATTAGCCAACAGCGCCAGGTAAACCCGGGCTTCGTACTCGGTAAATCCAATTGAGGCCAGGCTAGAAATCAGGTCCATATAGTAATCCTAAAACTAACTACTATGGATTCTAGCCTCTCCAATAAATTTCGTCAAGATAAAAAGGGGAATGCCTGCGCACCCTTGCCCCTTTTCTGGCTTTCGATTAGGATTGTGATTAATGCTACAAGACCCTGAACAGCGCCGGCGTGCTATCCTGTTGGCGGGAGACATCCTCGTGCTGGCGGTCGTGACGGCGGTAGGTTTTGCCAGCCACGGCACGCTGGGAAGCGCCGGTATGCGAATGCTCACAACTTTCCTGCCGGTTTTGGCGGGTTGGTTCATGACCGCGCCTTTCCTGGGGGTGTATGATCCGCAGCGAGCGGCCGACTGGCGTCAGCTGTGGCGTCCTTTCTGGGCGATGGTGCTGGCGGGTCCGATGGCTGCGCTGCTGCGCGGCTTTTGGCTCAACAGCCCGATCCTGCCAGTATTCGTGGTGGTTCTGGGTGGGATCAGCGCCCTGTCCATCCTGAGCTGGCGGTTGATTTATGCGCTGCTGGCGGCTCGCAAGGCATGAGCATGGACGAAGCGGGATTAATCCAGGCTGCACAGCAAGGTGATCTGACTGCTTTTAACCGCCTGGTGTTGGCCTACCAGGACCTGGTTTACAACCAGGCCTACCGGATGATGGGTGAGACGGAAGCGGCCGACGACGCTACCCAGGATGCATTCATCTCGGCTTATAAGCATATTCGCTCCTACCGGGGTGGCTCCTTCAAATCCTGGCTGCTGCGGATTGTCACCAATGCCTGCTACGACGAGCTGCGCCGCCGCAAACGCCGCCCGACACAACCTCTCGAACCCCTGGACCCGGAAAACAACGAAGAGATGGAATCGGCGCGCTGGATGGTGGACCCCGGCGAGTCGCCTGAGGAGGCGCTGGAGCGCGTCGAGTTGGACCGCGCCTTACAGCACTGCCTGGACGGGCTGCCTGACGATTTTCGCACCATCGTAGTGTTGGTGGACATCCAGGGAATGGATTACACCGAAGCGGCTGAAGTCATCAAGACGCCCCTTGGGACGGTCAAAAGCCGATTGGCCCGGGCGCGCTTGAGGATGCGCGACTGCCTGCAGGGGGTGTGGGAACTTTTGCCAACTGCTTTCCGTCTGGTAGAAGAGCGTGATCTATGATAAGCAACATTTCCCCTGGGGATTGGGAATCCCTATCAGCGTATGTGGACTACCGGCTCAGCGAAAGTGAGCACACCCTCCTGGAGGGTCGTTTGCAAGCGGAGCCGGAGTTGCAGCGCGCCCTGGAGGAGATACGACGCATCAAGGCGGTGGCATGGTACGCCACACGCCGGCGAGCGCCGCACAATTACACCCTTTCGCCGCGGCAAGTTAAGGCCCGCGCAGCTTCACCGCTGTACCCGGCTTTTCGCCTCGCATCGGTGCTGGCCAGTGTACTGTTTGCCATGGTGCTGGTGGGTGACTTCTTGACTGGTGTCACCAGCGGGGTGCCGATCCTGGCCAGGATGGCGCCGCCGCAAACCGCCGAAATCCAGGTAATGGAAATGGCTATGGAAGCTGCTGCCCCGGCTCCGCTTGAAGCTGAGGCCGAACCAGCCGAGCAGCAAGCAGATGCGCTCAGCATGGCTGCCCCTTCCCCGTCACCCACCGAGTCGCCGGTTGAAGAGTCGCCCCCCTCTCCATTTCTTGGCGAGAGTGCAGATGTCGCTGCCAACCAGGCTGCCCCGTACCCCCTGCCCACTCAATCTGTGGCGCTTGAAGCTATGGAAGAATATGGCGTTGGGGGAGGTCCAGCCGCCAAGGCCGCCGTCACAGAAACCCCCACCCCTACGGTAACTCCCACACCAACCCCGAGCGCTACCCCTGAGCCGGTTGAAGAGCCGCTGCGCGCAGCCCCAGCTGCTCCCGAACAGCAGCAGGATCAACCGCCCGCGCAGGCTGTAGCAGATGCTCAGGCCGAAGTGGCCGACAGGGCGCTCTTCACCATCCCGTATGTCAACCGCTGGGTAATCTGGGGGCTGGAAGGCTTGCTGTTGGCGCTGGCAGGCATGGCATTGATTGCCGCACTGCTCACCCGACGCCTGCGCTGAGCTCTGCTAACCAGGCTGCAATTACCCGGATGAGCGCTTCTCTCCCCGATGATTATCGTTATTGTCCGCGCTGTGCCACGCTGCTGGAACGCCAGATACGCTTTGGCAAGAGGCGCCCGGTGTGCCCGGCTTGCGGTTGGATCTACTTTGCAGACCCCAAGGTAGCGGCGGCCGTCCTGGTTGTTGAAAGCGGTCGGGTGCTGCTCGTTCGGCGGGTAAACGATCCGCAGCGCGGCTTGTGGTCGCTGCCAGCCGGGTTTGTGGATGCCGGGGAAGACCCCGCCGCCGCAGCAGCCAGGGAATGCCTGGAAGAGACCGGCTTACGGGTGGCTATCACCGGCTTGTTGGATGTGATATCTGGCCAGGAACATCCCCGTGGGGCGCACATTGTAATTGTCTACCGGGCGGTGGTGCAGGGGGGATTGTTGCATCCGGATGATGACGTGGACCAGGTGGAATTTCATGATCTTGCCGCACTTCCGCCGTTGGCGTTTCGAAGTACTCAAAATATTCTCGATCGCTTGCCGGGTTAAAAGACAGATTAAATCCAAAGTATTGTGGTAGAATTTATAAAGATTGTGGGGTGGCCTGGCACAAAAATCCGGTCATTTCATTGCAATCCCCCCATATACCAAATACCCGATTTGATCCACTAGGAGAATGGAAATGAGACGCCGAATATTTCAGCCTTTCATATTGCTCTTCGTATTTATCATGCTGGTCAGCTCAGCCTGCGCGGGCGGCGGTGGCGGTGAAGCCGAACCGACTGCTGCCCCGACCCAGGCGGTGGAGCAGCCGACCGAAGCCCCGCCGACTGAAGTCCCGCCCACTGAGTCCGCTCCCACCGAAGAATCAAACGCCGCCCAGGACCTGAAAGGGGTCAGGCAGGCCGTCATCCAGATCGAGTCCCAGGGCACCTTTGTCGATCCGGAGTATGGCTATGTTCCCAATGCGGCCGGGCGCGGCTCTGGCTTCATTATTGATCCATCCGGGTTGGCCGTCACCAATAACCACGTGGTAACCGGTGGGGGTTTATACAAGGTCTGGTTGGGCGGTGATCAGGATAAGACCTACAACGCCAAGGTTTTAGGGGTTTCCGAATGCACCGATCTGGCGGTGATCGACATTGATGGCGATGATTTCCCCTACATCGAGTGGTCGGATCTGCCGATTGAGGTGGGACAGGAAATTTACGTCGCCGGCTTCCCGTTGGGCGAACCGGAGTACTCGCTCACCAAGGGCATTATCTCCAAAGCCAGCGCAGATGGCGAGACTAACTGGGCCAGCGTTGACGCAGTGATTTCGTATGACGCCTCGACCAACCCGGGCAACTCCGGAGGGCCGGTGGTCGACCCAGATGGGCGGGTGATGGCAGTGCATTACGCCGGCAATGCGAGCACCGACCAGGCGTTTGGCATCTCGCGGGATGTCGCCGAACCGGTTATTGAGGAGCTGAGCACGGGCAAGAGCCTGGATACCATCGGTATCAACGGCACCGCAGTTGCCAGCGATGACGGTACTGTAACCGGTATCTGGGTCGCATCCGTGCAGTCGGGTTCCCCGGCCGATAAAGCCGGCATCGCCCCCGGCGACCTGCTCCTAACCCTGGAAAACCTGGACCTGGCGACAGACGGCACGATGGCTGATTACTGCGATATCCTGCGCAGCCACGACGCCGGCGATACCCTGAGCGTGATCGTCTTCCGCCCCGGCACCGGGGAAATCCTGGAAGGGCAGCTCAATGGACGGGAGCTGGCGGTTACTGGCAGCATCGATACCACTGGCAGCGAATCCGGCGGCGAGCAGACCGGCTCCACCACATCGGAAGTTAATACCGAGGCATCGGCTTCCGGTGAGATCTATTTCGAGGAGACTTTTGAGAACGACATCAGCCAGACCTGGGAATATTTCCTGACCAGCGGCAACGAAAGTGCGCTATCTCAGTACCTTGATAACGGAAAGCTGGTGGTGGAAATTGACCAGGAGGATACCTATACCTACTTCCTGTTCAGGGACTGGACATTTACCGACCCACGTCTGGATGTGAAAGCCATCAACCGGGGTGTGAACACAAACTTCGTTGGCCTGGTGTGCCGTTATGGCGACCAGGGTTGGTATGAGGTGGATGTGCTCAGCAGCGGCGTTTACTACTTCTACTACGTCGATAAAAATTACAATTACACCGCGTTGTGGAATGGCGGCTCACGCCTGGTGAAAACCGGCAATGCCACCAACGATTACACCTTGATCTGCAGCGGTAATACTTTGACGCTGGGTATCAATGGCACCGAAATCAAAACGCTCCAATTGACTGGCGGCTCCTACCCGGTTTTGACCGACGGGCAGGTAGGCCTGACGGTGTCTTCGACCAACAGTACGCCTGTCATCGTCGATTTTGAAGAGTACGTGATCAGCGTACCTTAATCGCCAAGATTAACTAAAACAGGATGCGGTTTGCCGGGTGGCAGGCCGCCTCCTGTTTTTATCTTGTCCGGCTGCCGGCGTATTCCACCAGCTCGCGGGCACTGTGGAGCGTGCCTTCGCTGACTTCGCCCATCATCTGGGCCAGCTCGATGACCCGCGCTTCGCCCTGCAGGGCGGCTACCTGGGTGGTGGTGCGCCCGCCGTCGACCTGTTTCTCTACGCGGAAGTGCTGCTCGCCGAAGACTGCCAGCTGCGGCAGGTGAGTGATGCAGAGCACCTGGTGACGGCGAGCCAGCGTCCACAGCTTCTCGCCAACGGTGGTACCGACGCGCCCGCCGATGCCCTGGTCGATCTCATCAAAGATCAGAGTGGGCACCTGATCGGCGCCGGCTAGCACATTTTGCAACGCCAGCATCAGGCGAGAGGTCTCGCCGCCGGAGGCAATTTTTACCAACGGCTTAAAGCCCTCGCCCGGGTTGGGGGCGATCAAGAACTCGATACGCTCCAAGCCGTATGGGCCAAACGCAACTATAGAGCCGTCTGCCAGGGGCAGACCTGCGGGGTCCGCCTCGGACTGGAAATCGACGCGGAAACGTGCACCCGACATGCGCAGGTCGGTCAGCTCGCCTTCGATCAGCCCTTCCATCTTATCGGCGGCCTGCCGGCGGCGGGCGGCAAGCGCCTGCCCGATGCGGGCCAGCTCGCTGCGTAGCTTATCCTGCTCGGCAGCCAGCTCCTCTATGCGCTCGCCGGCATGGGTGATGGTCTCCAACTCGGTGCGGGCATTCTCGGCGAACTCCAGGACTGCGGCAATCGAGTCGCCGTACTTGCGCTTGAGGGTGGTGATCAAGGCCAGGCGTTCCTCTACTTGATCCAGGCGCCGGGGGTTGAATTCGATGCTTTCCAGGTAATCGCGCAGGCTGCGTGAAAGCTCGCTCAGACTCTCAAACACGCTCTGTGCCTGTTCTTGCAAGGCATTTTGAGAGCTATCCAGGCGGGCCAGAGATGTCAGGGAGCGTTCGATTTCGCCGATCAGGTCGGTGGCGGAGAGGGATTCGGGGGCACCCTCGTCCAGGCGTACCAGGCTCTCCTGGGCCAGCTTGGCCAGCGCTTCGGCATTGGCCAGGCGGTTGCGCTCCTGGCGCAGCATTTCTTCTTCGCCCGCCTGCAGGCGAGCGGCTTCGATCTCCTGGATCTGGAAACCGAGCATATCGACCCGGCGAGCAGCATCCCGCTCGGCCTGGTGCAGGGCTTCCAATTCGCGGTGCACGTGAATCAAGCGCGCGTAGCTCTGGCTGTAGCTTGCCAGCAAGTCGCGCATCGGCGGCTGCGCCGGGGTTTCAGTCTCGGCTGCTACGGCAAAGCTGTCCAGTAAACCAAGATGCTGGTTGACTTTCAATAAGGAAAGATGCTCGGATTGGCCGTGGATATCGATCAGCAGCTCACCAAGCTCGCGCAGCAAGCCTGCCGCCACGTTGCGCCCATTAACCCGGGCAATGCTGCGCCCATTCTGGCGGATTTCCCGCCCCAGGTTGAGGTAGTCCGGGTCATCCAGCAGCTCTTCCCGTTCCAGGATGCTCAGAATCAGGCTGCGGTGGGCTTGCGGAATGCGAAACACTCCCTCCAGGGAGGCACGCTCGGCGCCGCTGCGTACGAAGGTAGGGTCGGTGCGCCCGCCCAGGATGGCTTCCACGGCATCGATGATGATCGACTTGCCCGCCCCGGTCTCGCCGGTAAAAGTCACCAGTCCGGCTTCAAGCAGCAGGTCGATCCGGTCGATGATGGCGAAATTTTCGATGCGCAGCTCAGATAGCATAGATCAAGATCAACGGATTGAAATACCCAGCAGGCGATAATAAATCGTCGATCCCAAGGTGACGGCGTATAAGCCCAGCCAGAGGATCGATAGGTTGAATCCACCGAAGAATAGCCCCAGGAGGGATTGCAGCAGGAGCGGCAGGCAGCCCAGCACCGCCGCGGCGGTGGCGAGCTGGAACAGGCGCTTGGAGCGCCGGCGGCCTACCGCAAAGCGAACGGCTTCAGCGATGCCGATCGCCAGAACCGGTGCCAGGAAAATGGTGAAAAAGCCCAGGAAACTCACCAAAAAGCTGCCGGCAAAAGCCAGCCCGCCGGCGACCAGCACGGCGATGATGTAATCGAACCACTGGGCAGTCTCAAACTGCTTCTGCTGGCCGCGCACACATTCTTTGCAGCGGTACCCGGTGGGGGTGAGCACGGCGCACTTGGGGCAAATCGGCTTTTCACAGCGGTTGCAGCGCAGGTTTGTAGCGATGTCGGGGTGATTGGCGCAGTAAAGGATTCGTGTTTCTTCAGTCATCGTTGGGTTCCGGTAACGGGGTTTTGATACATATAAGGAGTGAGATTCCGATAAAAATAGCCGGGATCCTGAAAGCGGATAAAACGGGTCGTGTGCTGGCTGGCGCGAGTTTCCACCTGGTCGCCATCCTGTAGATCGATAGGCGCTTGGCCGTCCGGCGAGAGCACGGCCTGGTGGTCTGTGCGCACGGTGATGCGCACAGCGGAACCTTCAGCCAGGACGATTGCCCGGTCAATGGACAGGTGCGGGGCGACGGCCACCAGCAAGATATTACGCAGATCGGGCGGAAGGATCGGGCCGCCGGCTGCCAGGGCGTAAGCCGTCGACCCGGTGGGGGTGGAGGCAATCAAGGCATCCGCTACATAAGTAGTCAGGAAGCGGCCGTCGACATGCGCTTCGAGGTGCACCGGGCGCACCACCTCGCCCCGGCTGACCACCACTTCGTTGAGTACGTCCCAGTTTCCCATTGGCTGCCCCTGGCGGTACACAATGGCTGAAAGCATCATGCGCTCTTCCAGCCAAAAATCGCCTGCTATCAGGCGCGGCAAGATATCTTTCCAATGATCGTGTGCTATTTCAGTCAGAAAACCGAAGCGCCCCAGGTTGATGCCCAGGATCGGCACGCAGGCTGGCCCGCACAGATGCCCGGCGCGCAGCATGGTGCCGTCGCCTCCCAGGGCGACCAGCATATCGATCTCGCCGTCCCGCACCAGCTTGCGGATCGGTTCCTCATACAGAAAGCCTGAAACAGCCTGCAAGCCGGCTGCACGCAGCGAAGCTGCCACGACTTCGGCTTGGGGCTCAGCCTCCGGCATCTGGGGGTGGA
>JBFYSP010000065.1:0-52613 GCA_041301395.1 Anaerolineae bacterium | reverse complement strand
AACCCACATTGTAGTAGAACTCACCCGGATACTTGGCGCTGGGGGAGAAACAGAACTCCGCCGCGCCGGTGTCCTTGATCGCCTTGCAGGCGTTCATGAAATCGTCCCAGGTCTTGATCGTAGCAGGATCGACACCAGCCGCGGTCAGAATGTCCTTGTTATAGGCCATGTGCGCGCCGCCGGAGTACCATGGGTTGGCGATCAAGCTGCCTTCGTAGGTATACAGGCCCAGGACCGATTCCAGCCATTCCCCACGCTGATCGGCAGGAATGATGTCATCGATCGGTTCAAACCATCCACCCGAGGCAAACTCGACTACATTGGCAGAGGGGATGAAGACGATATCGTACCCACCGCCGCCGCTGGCCAGGGTTGTGACGGTTTTATCATGAATCTCAGCCCAACCGACGAAGTCGACAGCGACCTTGTTGCCGGTTTCCTGCTCGAACTGGGCAGCATATTTGGCAACATTGCCGCCTTCATCCGGGCGGATGAGAGCGCGAATGGTGATCGGTTCAGCCGCAGGGGGCTCAGTGGGTGCGGGAGCTTCGGTCGGAGCAACTTCGGGCTCAGTGGTTGGCTCTTCTACCGGCAGTTCGGCGGGTTGTTCTACAGGCGCCGCAGTCGGCTCGGCAGTTGGGGTTTCTGCAGTGGTGCAGGCGGATACCAGCAGGGCAAAAACCACCAGGATCATTAGCGAAATCGAGAACGTGCGTTTCATGACTTATTCCTCCAAATTATTGTCAGGTTAGTTAAAACAGTTCTAGTCCTAGCGAAGGGTTTATCGATTAATCAGCGTCTGTCTTTTTCGCCTCCTTCTATGACTTGCCAAGATATGTAATCACCAGAGTAAACCAGGGACAGCATTTAATATACACTTTAGCTCGTAAGCTTCAAGCCCTGGGCGATAAGTTTTCCAGCTGCGTGCGATCGATCACCGCATAGGCCGCCCCATACAGCCCGGCGTCCGGGCCAAGCTGAGAAGATGTAATCAATACCGAGCGGGCAGAAACAGGCTGCGCCCAGGACTGCACCACCGCCCGCACTCCAGGCAGCAGCAGATCGCCTTGGCGCCCAACACTACCACCCAGGATAACAATTTCTGGATTCACCATGCTGACTACGTTAGCAACTCCCAGACCGATCAAGCGGGCAGTCTCGTCCACCACCCGGCACGCCAGCAGGTCGCCTGCACGAGCGGCATCAAAAATCTGCCTGGCAGTCAGGGGCTCATCCCCGCTTACCGGGTATAAGCTCGATTGTGGATAGTCTGCCAGAAGGCCCTGCGCTCGTTGCGCAATGCCTGGACCGGCAGCCAAGGATTCCCAGTGGCCGATTGCCTTTCCGGCAGGATCATTCGAGCCGGCATCTGTGGTTAAAGCAAACCAACCCACTGCGCCAGCCAGGCGATCTCGACCCCGGTAAAGGCGTCCATCCAGGATCAGCCCACCCCCAATGCCGGTGCCAATAATCAGCATGGCAATAGAATGATAGCCCCGCCCCGCTCCTTGCCACATTTCTGCCATTACCGCCGTGTGCCCATCGTATTCGACATATACCGGCATTCGCAGAAGCTTTTCCAGACTGGGCTTAAGGGGGACATCGCGCCAGCCAGTCAGGTTCGGTCCCCAGATCACATGGTCGCTGCCAGCCTCCAACACTGCCGGGATGCCAATGCCCAACCCCAGGATTTGACCTGCGTCAAGCCCCGTCCGCAGCAGTAAAGACCTGATTAAATCGGCAATCTGCTCAATCCCCTGCTGAGGGCCAAGCTGGCGGGTAGGCTCTTCCACGCGCAGCAGGATTTCCCCTTGCATGGATAAGATTCCTGCGGCGATTTTTGTGCCGCCCAGATCGACTGCTGCCAGGTAAGGAGAGGCTGTACTGCCAGACATCATAGCCCCAGCTCTCCCGGGCGGACAAGCACCTTACCATTATTCATCCGGGAACCCTCAGCCAGTATCTGTGGCACCTCAACCAGCTCGACAACCTCCGCCACCAGACGGCCTGGATTGATCCGCCCGGCACGCAGCAGGCTCTCGGCCTGCTTAAAGGTTGCCGGTGTCATCCCGGCAACGGCGCCAAGCTGTATTTCTTTATCGAGGATCGCACGTGGGGATAGCGAAATCCTGGCATCTGGAGCAGGTACCCCAAACAACACCACTTTGGCGCCTGCACCTGACCAGTCAATGGCTCTTTCGATGGCGACAGCTGATCCACTTGTATCAATCACAGTTTGCACGCCATCCAAAGCCCAGTGCTGAATTTGCTCGCCAATCTCGGGCACAGGGCCGGAACGGGGAACCACCCATCCAATATGCGCCCCCAGGTCCAAGGCTTCCTGGATTTTATTTGGGTTTGGGTCGACGATCGCCACTCGAGCCTGGCTTGTTTCCCGTAAGGCCATCACCATTAATTTTCCCAGGGTGCCTGCACCAAGGACCAGCACAGTCGAACTTACCGCCGACGCGCTGGATTCCAGGGCATGCAGTACACAGGCCAGCGGCTCCAGCCAAACTGCTGCCTCCGGCGATAATCCCTCCAGGGGTACGAGCTGATCTACACGGACCAGCACATACTCGGCGAAACCGCCATCCTGGGTGTTGCCAAGGCAGCTGAAGTGAAGGCATAATTCGGGGTATCCCCGGCGGCAATTTGTACATTCTCCGCAGAAACGAGCGGGCTGCACAGCACACATCTGACCCAACCAGGTTTCTGGCAGACCCGCGCCTACAGCATCTACTCGGCCAACCAGCTCATGTCCTAATATCCGCGGCAGCGGAACAGAAAAATCGCCACGATAGATATGTCGGTCGGTGCTGCAGATACCCGCTAAAGCTACCCGCAGCCGGATTTCACCCTCGCCCGGCTCAGGCAGGGGCAAATCTGATATTGAAATCGATCCGGGAGCGGTCAAAACAACCGATTGCATAGGATGAGTTATTTATTCCTCAATCTAGCGAGAATAGCTCGAGATTCTCTGCCTTCCGAGATAAATGGCCAGGCCTTTACTGCGGTAGATCGTGCGGACACTCTCCACGACCTCAAACGATTCAGTGAATGTGATGCCTTTAATCACCAGCACCGGATCGTTTTTCTCAATCTGCAGCTCGCGTGCTTCTTCCGTGGAAGCGTGCACGGCTTCTACTTCGGCTTCCGTCCAGCTAGGATTGACGGAGTATTTTTCACGTAATATGGAATAAAGGGATTGGGATCCGAGCGCTTCGGTTTCCAGGCCAGGGCACAGCCGGTATGGCAGGTAAGACGATTGCAAGGCGACCGGCTTGCCATCCGCTAGTCTCAGCCGCACCAGATGCATCACCTTGTCCTCAGGGCTTATTTTCAGCGCTTTTTGAAGCTTTTCATCGACATAGACCAGGTCCTGGGTAATTACGATTGAGCTGGGTGTCAACCCACGGGCGATCATTTCTTCACTAAAGCTGGTGAAGCCAATCACACCGCGCATCTTGGGTTCGGCCACAAAAGTGCCGCGGCCTTGCTCACGGTAAACCATCCCGTTTTCAACCAGCGCATCAATGGCCTGGCGAGCCGTAATCCGGCTGACATTCAGGCTGTCCGCAAGCTCACGCTCGGGCGGAATGCGCTCCCCGGCTGTGATCTCCCCGGAGTAGATCTGCTCTGCCAGCCTGGTATACAGCTGGCGGTAGAGAGGTTCAGGATGGTTTTTGTTTAACGGTCTGACCTGCATGGCTGCCGGACCTCTGATAACATAGACAATTGGATATAATGATATAACCATTATAGAAGGATGCAGACTGGATGTCAATGCCCAATTCTGTTGATAAGGAAACGAGATGTGGTTAACGCTACGACTTAAACAGCCACTCCGTTGATATATTTCCAACGGGGTGAGAAGAGTTAATGCAAAACCACAGCCTTACTATTGTAATCAGTTATCCCGCTGTATCCACTCACGAATTCTACGTGGCCTAGGTTCCACAAGCAATATCAGTCACTCCCTTACGACCGTTGAAGTGGGATCGCCCAGGCAGCCGACCGGGCTGGGTATCCCGGACACGCAGAACGACCAGCGGCAGCTCATTCATCCAGGCATCCGAGGGATCGCCCTGGTCTCCACCGTCTACCGGCATGGCAGAGCGTATCAGGGTTACAAAATCGTCCGACGCTTCATCGAGTCCCAGGATCATATTCGAAGGAATTGGCTCGGTAATGATATCCTCATTCTCTACCAAGATGTTGTTTAGGGTGTCGCGGATCAGTTGGTCCATGAACTGGCCAGGCGTGATAACAAAGTAGCGCTGCTGATCGAAGGCTGCGTTCGATTGCCTTTCTATCACCACATGATTGAGGCTGTTACTGAGGCTGGCGAGATTTACCACTCGTTCAGAATTTTGGGTCACTTTCGCAAATTACATTCTCATTCTCTAAGCAGCGAGCCACTACCAGCCTGTGATGGCGGCGTGGTTGACTGGTTTATCGTGCTTGGCTTGCGAGTGCTATAATTTTCTGCATGCCCTCTGCTCGTTCGCTCAACATTATCCCTGGTATCTTACCTCCCGGTCCACAAAACGATATTGGAGATGTGGCTGGAGTAATGGTGGGTCATATAACCTTGATCGAAGGCGATGACATCCGCACCGGTGTAACGTCTGTCTTTCCCCACCCCGGGAAAATCTTCCAGGACAAAGTCCCTGCAGGTCTGGTCGTGGGCAACGGCTTTGGGAAGCTGGCCGGCAGCACACAGGTTATTGAGCTGGGCGAAATTGAAACGCCTATATTGCTTACCAACACACTCGCTGTACCACGCGCTGCCGATGCGATAATCGAGTGGACGCTGGCTCAACCGGATAACGAAAGGGTAACCTCGGTCAATGCGGTGGTTGGCGAGACAAACGATGGCTGGCTGAATCATATTCGTAAGCGCTCTGTTACCATGGCGCACTGTCTGCAAGCACTGCAGGCGTCTCGGCCCGGTCCTATCGTTCAAGGCTGCGTGGGCGCCGGCACCGGCACGGTTTGCTTTGGCTGGAAAGGTGGTATCGGCAGCAGCTCCCGCCGATTACCAGCTGCTCTTGGGGGCTGGACTCTCGGTGTGTTAGTCCAAACCAATTTTGGGGGTGTGTTGCAAGTGCTGGGTCGCCCGCTCGGCATTGAATTGGGCCAATATTATCTCAAGGACCAGCTTGCTCCCCCGCCAACCGGCGAATCCATCATGATCATCCTGGCAACCGATGCCCCACTCTCCGACCGAAACCTTACTCGCCTGGCTCGCCGATCATTGGGTGGGTTAGCGCGCACCGGTGCATCGCTGCAAAATTGCTCCGGTGATTACGCAATCGCCTTTTCCACGCACCTGGAAGTGCGCCGTACCCCAGCCCGCCGACGCCAGGCCCACGCATACCCAGAGCTGCCCAACGATTTGCTTTCCCCCCTCTTCCAGGCTGCCATCGAAGCCACCGAAGAAGCGATCTACAATTCGCTCTTCTTTGCCGAAACCATCACGGGTTTCCAGGGACACACCGCACGAGCAGTACAGGCTGGATAATAACCGCATCTTACATGCCGCAGGTACGCGGCATAGCCGTTGACGATCCGCCGGATGCACCAACGCTTTACCGCTGCATCAGAGCGAACACACCCCAGCCCAGGTATTCACGCGTGTAAGCAGCGTAGCGCTCTGGCTCCGAAGTCAGATTGGCTCGAACATCTTTCGCGAACTCGTCGTCGGGATTGGCTTCAAGCCACCGGCGCATGGTGAGCCATTTGGCTGCCTCGTATCTGTCCCAGTCGTCTTGGGCAGCTAGAACCATTTCTACGACGTCGTAGCCAAGATGGCCGAAAGAAGCGAGAAGGTCTGAAAGCTTGAGAAAGTCGGAGATTGAGTTAGCACGACACCCCTTGGCAACATCTTCCGTCGGTGGTAACTGCCGCCAGTAGGGCTCGCCGATGAGGATGGTCCCTCCGCTGCGCAGGCTCCGCGCCAGAAGCTCGATAGTGCCAGCGACTCCCCCACCAATCCAAGAGGCACCTATACAGGCTGCCACACTGGCCTTCTCTTCAGAGATAAAGCCGGAAGCATCGCCATGGATGAACTTGACTTGATCGGCGACGCCGAGTTCTTTAGCACGAAGTTTCGCTTGCTCGGTGAACAACTGGCTCATGTCGATGCCGATGCCGGTGATGCCGTGATCGCGTGCCCAGGTACACAGCATCTCCCCAGAACCGCTGCCGAGGTCGAGCACTCGGACCCCCGATTCCAGACGCAGCGCCGCACCGAGAGTGGCGAGCTTTTCGGGTGTGATCGGGTTGTGGATACGGTGAGCACTTTCAGTGATGTTGAATATACGTGGTATGTCCACTATGGAAATCTCCTTACGAGTGCGAATAGATTCGGCTAGGTCCTGACGGTATGCGCTACCGGCGGCTGGGGAGGAGAAGCCTTGAAAACGAAAAACTGCCAAAACTCAGGAAAAAGCTCAAAAAACGCACAGTGTCCCAGCCGTTCGGTGCACGCGGTGTTGGGCAGTGCAAAGAGCGCAAGAACGAAACCGTTCCCGAACGCCTCATTAAGGCGTAAACAGTTTCCAATGGCCTTCAGAGACGACATCGACGGCTCCATTGACGACCTTGATGGCTGTCTGTTCATCGATGGCATAAGCTGGGATGCCGATGTCGGCGGCCCACCGCTCTGCGGTAGCTAGGGTGTTCGTCGGGAAAGCGTCCAGGTGCGGGAAGATCGAGAAGTCGACGACTCCTAGGGTGCGGTCATCCGGCGCAGACGGCCACTCGACGAAGTACGTTCCGATCCGAGGAGTCATCACCATGCTTCCGGCACTTACGCCCACCCAGACTGTGTCGGTCAGCGAAGGCAGCAAATCGGCCAGCCCGGACTCCCGCATCCAGTGGCACAAATACGTCGCATCGCCACCGTCGACCAAGAGCACATCGGTCTTCCGAATCCACGGGACCCAGCGTTCTGCGCCGATGGTGGGCAGTGCGGTAAGCTCGATGACACCGAGCGACGCCCAGCCCAGGCCGGACAGGTACCGGAACTCGGGTTCGGCGGCTATGAAGCCTCGCACCGAAGCTGGACCGCACATCGGGTGACCCCATTGTGCGGTCGGGATGCAGAGGGCGTGGCACTCCGCGATTGGCTTGCCCAGCAGGTCGACCAGCGCATCGTGAATGCTAGCGTTTGTGACACCCCCGGAAGTGAGAAGAAATTTCATGATGGTTTCCTTTTCGCATCCTGGCTGGCCAGGTAGAAGTTACCGTCATCTCCCAGCGCGCCATGTCCACAGTATTACAGAAAGACGTTATCGCCTTCGCCGGCTCGCTTTGTCAGCCGATCCAGCGCACCGAGTGTCCCCTGGCGGGTGCCCGGCCGTCGCAGATCGACCCTACCTGGCTCTCCGGGTAGCCGCACAACCCAATGATCAGCGCGTGTCCCTGCTTGAATGTCGTGCCGGCCTCCGGTGATTGGTTAAATCTCTGACTGCATCTTCGACCTGGAGGAAGTGCGATGACCCTGCCTCCCCAGCAACAGATCAGCTGGAATGCCCAGCCCGGCATGCAGGCGCCGGATCATGGCCAGGGAAAAGCCGCGTTTGCGGCTGAGAACCTCAGAGACTCGCTCCTTGCTCCCCAGGTAAGGCAGCAAATCAGACCGTGTCAGCCCCCGGGTTTCCATATAATATTCCAACACACCCACCGGGTCGTCAGGCTCTGGGATTGGAAAATTCCTGGCTTCGTAGGCCTCCACCAGGATAACCCAGATGTCCAGGCTGTCACCTTCAGGAGTGCCTGGCCGTGCGCCGATTAACCTGTCTATTTCACGCAGCGCCGCATGATAGTCAGCTTCGGTATAGATGGGCTTGATTTTCATTATTTCCTCGATCCTTTCACTTGCCAACCAGCAGGTCTCCTCATCAAATTGTCGCTGCATCGATCCGGTCATATTCCGCATGGGTTCCCACAAACCGGATATATACCAGGCTATACTGGTACTCCACGGCCACGACCAACCGGTAGCGATTCCCTTTAATATTGAAGACGATCCGGTTATCAGCCAGGAAGCTCGCATTTCGATAAACCATTTTTACGTCTGCTGGGCCAACCCAGCTAGCGCGTTCCACATCATGAAACCAAGTCTGTAATGCAATCGCGGCCTCAGGGTGCACATCCCAAAATTCTCGCAAGGTGCGCCGGCTGATGATCCTCATACAAGGATTATATCATATTGTTACCAAAACGGGAACCGAGCCAAATAAAAAAATCCCCCGGCAGCCATCGGCCCGGGGATTCCAAATATCGTCTGACTATCCGGCCAGCACCGGCCGGAACTTATACCCGTATACCTGATATAACCAATCTGGATTGCATCTTAGTGCGGATATAGCCTCAAAACAGATGCATCATAAAGATTGTCGGTGGATGCTAGGTAGAGATAAGTATGTAAGTATTGTATAATCATCCCAGGAGATCACGATGGCTTTAATCTCGCCCACAGTTGACACCCGGTCACGTATACCAGAGAGTGTAATCCAGGAGTTGATCGCCCAGATTGCAGATAAATTCCAACCGGAGCGGATCATTCTTTTTGGTTCCTATGCTTATGGTATCCCACGCCCAGAAAGCGATGTAGATTTGCTGGTTGTCATGGAGACGCCATTGCGAGAACTTCAGCAGGCACTGCAGATTCGACAAACCGTCAACCCACTATTTGGGGTCGATATCCTGGTGTTTACGCCATCTCGTCTCAAGCAGCGAATAAAATTGGGCGACTCTTTCCTAATAGAGATAACAGAGAAGGGACAGGTTGTTTATGAATCCCCTCACACTGGAATGGGTGGATAAGGCTGAAGGGGATTACCTGACGGCCAATCGTGAGTATCGGGCTCGTAAAGCGCCAAACTATGATGCGGTTTGCTTCCATGCCCAGCAGACGGCCGAGAAATATCTAAAAGCCGCGCTTCAAGAAAGCGGGAACCCAATTCCACGAATACACAGCCTGGCAGACTTGCTGGCTATGGTATCGAAAATCGATTCCAGTTACCTGATGATCCAGGTTTACTTGAATGTTATGGAGACGTACGCCGTGCAATTTCGTTATCCGGGCATGTCAGCCGAAAGAGACGAAGCAAAAACGGCATTGTCCGCGGCTGGGCGGGTACGTTCGTTTGTGCGGGCAAAAATTGGACTGTGACCTGTTCTGCCTGATTTAATAAGAAACCGCCCCGCAGGAACAAATCCATGTGGGGCGGTAATAATTTATAGCTATGAACTATACCGGCTGGCTTTGCAAAATCGGTCTAAACTTATATCCATACACAATCAGCCCGCGCTCGTCGCCATCCTGGCGCAGGCGGCGGGTTACCATTTCCACCGGGGTGCCGATCTCGATCGGCTGGTCGCCCAGGTCGGTCAGCTGAGCGGTCACCATCGGGCCTTCCGCCAGCTTGACCAGGGCTACGGTGTAGGGGGCGTTCTCTTCGAAGCCCGCCGGCGGATCGTAGACCGTGGTGTAGGAATAGACTTCACCGCGCCCGCTGAAGTTGTAGAGCGATTTAGCTTCGTGGCCGCACTCCGGACACACGTCGCGGGGCGGGAAGATTTTTGCATCGCAGTGCGGGCAGACTTCGCCCACCAGAGCATAGCGTTGTTTACGTAATCGCCAATGGCGTGAAATTTCCATGTCGTATTCTCCTCATTACCGTCTTTTCAAAAATAAATATACCGATTCGGGGCTATCAATTCCTATCAGCTTGGGATAAATATTCGGCTTCGAGCACATGCGTGACTGCAACAGAGGCCGGCCCGCCCAGGCATTGGATGAGGGCTCGGCGGGCGTCCGGCACCTGGTTGATCCCAGCCTGGCCGCGCAGCTGCAGCACCGCTTCTACCGCCTGGTAGAGCCCGGTGGCGCCGCCGGGGTTGCCGCGCGCCTTCAGCCCACCCAGCGTGCTGATCGGCAGCGAGCCTTGCAGACCCAGGAAACCGTCCTGCGCCAGCTTCCAGCCCTCGCCGCGCGGGGCAAAACCAGCCGCTTCCAGGCTGAGCACGCCGTAAATGGAGTAGGCATCGTACAGCTCAAACAGGTCGACCTGCAGCGGGCTGATGCGGGCTCGCCGGCAAGCACGTTCTACGGAAAGGCGGGCGGCTTCAAATACCAGCGGGTCGGGCCGGTCGTGCAGCGCCAGCGTGTCGCACACCGAGCTAGAGCCGGCAATGCGCACCACCGGCTGCTCCGGCGGCAGCAGGTCGCGGCGTGCCAGCAGCAGCGCCGCCGCCCCATCGGCATTGGGGGCGATGTCGAATAAGTTGAGCGGATCGCTGACGATGCCCGCTTTCTGGTAGATTTCGGGGGTAATCGCCTTGCGAAACATAGCCTGCGGGTTGCCGGCCCCGTTAACATGCGCCGCCAGCGGCAGGCCTGCGAACGCATCGCGCGGCGCACCGGTCTCGTGCAGATAGCGCCGCATCAGCAGGGCCGCCTGCGCCGTGGGAGTCATCCCTTGCACCGCCTCATAGTCACTGTCGCCGGAGGTTGCCAATGCAGCCTCGATCCCCGAACCGACCACATCGGTAAATTTTTCAACGCCTACCACCAGCACTACATCCACTTCGCCGGAGGCCACTGCCAGGTAGCCTGCGCGCAGCGCCGCGCCGCCTGAAGCCCCGGCAGCCTCCAGCGTTGCCGCTTCCAGCCCCACCAACCCGGCAAAGTCTGCCACCAGGGTAGCCACGTGCGCCTGGTGGGAGAGCTGTGGCGCCAGCATATTGCCGACGAAAACCGCCTGCGGCTGCAGCGAGCCGCCATCCAGCTGCGCCTTCTCAATCGCCATGAACGCCAGCTCGCGTAGCGAGACATCCCAATGCTCTTCCACCGGCGTTTGACCGATTCCTGCAATCACAACCTCAGTCATTCATCCTCCGTCCATCCGAATCACTTGCTGCCTGGTTGCCCAATCCCTATTTCATGACCAGCTTGCCGCGCAGGCGAGCATAGGTGGCATAATCGATCTCGGTGCGGCGGGCGATGTAATCCGCGGTGCACGGCGCTTTCTTCTGACGCTCGTGGATTGCCTCCGTAACGGTAATGGAGAAGGCATCCGAGCCTGCCCCCGAACCGAAGGAAACCATCAAAATGCGATCGCCCGGCTCGGCGATATCCAGCACCGCCGTCAGACCGATAATGGCCGCCCCGGCATAGGTGTTGCCGATCACTCCAACCAGCAGGCCAGTCGTAATCTGCTCTTTAGTGAAGCCCAGCATTGCAGCCGCCCGCTGCGGGAATTTCGTATTCGGCTGGTGGAAGATGGCATATTTATAATCGGATGCCTGGGTCTGTGTAGCATCCATCAGCACCCGGCCGGCCTCGGTGATGTGCTTGAAGTAAGCCGGCTCGCCGGTGAAGCGCTGGCCGTGTTCCGGATATTTGGCATACTGCCGCCGCCAGAAATCCGGTGTATCGGTGACATAGGAATAGCTGCATTCGATAACTGCCAGCGAGTTTTCCGCTGGGCCGATCACGAAGGCCGCTCCACCTGCACCGGCAGTGTATTCCAGGGCGTCGCCGGGCTGCCCCTGGGCGGTATCCATACCAATCGCCAGGGCATAATCCGCCATGCTCGAACCGACGAAGCCCATAGCCGCCACCATTGCCTCGGTACCGGCTTTGCAGGCAAACTGCCAGTCGGCAGCCTGCACATTGGGTACCGCACCCAGGGCCTCGGCCACCAGGGTCGAGGTGGGCTTGACAGCGTACGGATGGGACTCCGAGCCGACCCAAACCGCCCGCAGCATGCCGGGCGTGATGCCGGCGCGCAGCATGGCGTTGCGCGAGGCCTCGATCGACATGGTAGCGACATCTTCGTCCAGCCCCGGCACCGCTTTCTCTTTGATTGGCAGACCGCCCTGGCCATCGGTCCAGACGCGCGCTACTTCACGCGCCGGCAGCCGGTAGCGGGGTACGTAGGCCCCGTATCCCACAATCCCTACCGAACGGGAGGGCTTGAGGAGTAGATTGTCTGGCATAGCAATACCTCCTATTACGACCGAAGACGGACGACGGAAGACCGCCGATCCCGCGACCTTAATTGGGAATGCATTCGCCGGCTGCCCCGGCAAGTGCACCTGGTTTCTACGATCGCCGTTTCCTGAGTTCTTCCGAAGTCCTGCTCACTGATTACTGTTTACTTATCTTGATTATTCCAGGCGGCCAGGATTTCCTCCGCCCGGTCGATGCGCACGGTTTTTTCGGCGACCAGCTGCTGGGCCAGGCGCTCGATCTGCTCGCCTTGCGCTCCGGCGGCGATGGCCACCTGGCGGGCATGCAGGCTCATATGGCCGCGCTGGATGCCTTCAGTTGCCAGGGCACGCAGCGCTGCCAGGTTCTGCGCCAACCCGACCGAGACAATGATCTCGGCCAGCCGGCTGGCGCTGGTGATCTCCATCAGCTTGAGAGCGGCGCGCGCCGCCGGGTGTACCCGGGTTGCGCCGCCCACAATCCCCACCGCCATCGGCATCTCCAACGTACCCACCAGGTTGCCTTCCGCGTCGCGGCCCCAGGTGCTCAGCGAGGTATAGCGCCCGCTACGCGCCGCGTAGGCATGTGCCCCGGCTTCCACCGCCCGCCAGTCGTTACCGGTAGCGACAACAACGGCATCCACGCCGTTCATGATGCCTTTGTTATGTGTGGCGGCCCGATACGGATCGGCGGCCGCGAAGGCCCAGGCGGCAATGATCCCATCGCGCACTTCTTCGGCCGTATACTCGCTAAAGGCCAGTTCGGCCAGCGGGATGGTACAGCGTGTGCGTGCCAGCCGCCGGTCGGCAAGGTTGGAGAGGATGCGCAGCAGCACCCGCCCGCCGGTCAGTGTTTCAATTCGCGGCGCCAATCGTTCGGCAGCGGTGTTGATGGCGTTGGCGCCCATGGCATCCCGCACATCATATACCAGGTGCACCACCAGAAACGGCCCGATCGGCGATTCTTCCAACAGGCGCACTTCCAGATCGCGCGGCCCACCCCCCAGGCGCTTGAGCACCGGGTCAACTTCTGCCGCTTCCTGCAGCAAAGCATCCTTCTGCTCCAGGATCGCCAGCCGGGCAGAGGGCAGGTCGACCACATCCAGCACCTGCATCTGGCCGATCATCTCGGGAGCGGTGGCATGCGCCTGGAAGCCCCCACCCTGGCGTGCCAGCCGGGCCATGAAAGAAGCACCCGCCACGATCGACGGTTCTTCGACCGCCATCGGCACCAGCACATCCTGCCCGTTGACCGTAAAATTCAAGGCAATACCCAATGGCAGCGAATACACCCCGACCACATTTTCGATCATGTGATCAGCCTGTTCCAGCGTCAACCCACCCGAACCGGAAAGCGCTGCCAGCTCATCGGGAGTTATCACACAGCGCCGGCTCAGTTCAGCCAGCCTTTCAGCCAAATCCAGGTTGTAAAAACCGGGTATTCTCGAACCAGGGTGCGTGTCAGCCATTGTTCTCCTGTGGGTCGGGTGGTTGCTTTGTGGGCGCCTTATCCAGCCATGCCTATCTTACTTCAGCGTGCCTCCAAAAACTATCAAACCTTACCAAACTAAGGTAAAATACACCCGCGGTGAGGTGTTTAACATGGTGGTATTAACTCGAGAGCAGATGGAAGACCGCCTGGCGGCGTTGCATCGCGCCAGCCTGGAGCTGGTCCGCAACCTTTCCCTCGATACGGTACTGGAACGCATCGTACATCTGGCCCTGGAACAGGCCGGTGCTACGTACGCCGCACTGGGTGTGGTGGACGAGTACGGCAACCTTACCCGCTTCATCCCGGTAGGCATGCCGGCTGAGGAAATGGATCGCATCTCGCACCCCCCGATTGGCCTGGGGTTGATCGGGCAGATCCGTACCAACCGAAAAACCATCCGTATTCCGGTAATCGCCGACGACCCCCGCAGCGTTGGATTTCCCCCTCAGCACCCGCCGATGCACTCCTTCCTGGGAGTCCCCATCCTGTCCGGCGATCACCTGCTCGGACAGATTTACCTGACCAACAAGCTAAACCACTACGAATTCACCGAGTCGGACGCGGCTGTCATCGAAACCCTGGCAGCCTATGCTGCGGTAGCCATTACCAACGCCCGGCTTTACGAAAACCTGCTCGCCCACGAGACCTCCCTGACTGCCCGCAACCAGGACCTGGCACTGCTTAACGAGCTGGCTGCTTCGCTGACCGGCTCACTCGAAGTTGACAAAATCCTGGACAAAACACTCTCCACGATTATGGCTCATCTCCAGGTGCAGGCCGGGGAAGTATTTTTGCGGGAGGAAAGCGAGCGCGAGTTTCGACTGGCATTGCACCGTGGCGATTTTAACGAGCCGTTTTCCAACCACGAGTTCTTCCTGATAGGTCAGGGATATATCGGCACGGTCGCCGCCACCGGCAAGCCCATGGTAAGCACCAACCTGCGTAAGGACATGCGCTACCTTCGCCCGGAAGTCATCGAGGACGGATTTCAGTGCATCGCCTGCATCCCAATGATCGCTCATGGCACAGTGGTTGGCGTGATGACCGCAGCCACTCGCCTCAACTGCACCTTAGGCGAGCGCGAGCTGCACCTGCTGATGGCTATTGGCAGCTGGGCCGGCCTGGCGATCGAAAATGCCCGCCTGCTGCGCCAGGCGCGTCGTCTGGCCGTTCTGGAAGAGCGCGAGCGCATCGGCATGGACCTGCACGATGGTATCATCCAGTCCCTCTACGGTGTCGGCCTGGCCCTGGATTACTCCCGGATTGCCTTCGAAGATGACCCGCACCAGTCCAAGGAAAAAATCCTGCAATCCATTGATGCCCTGAACAGCGTAATCCAGGATATCCGCACCTACATCCTGGACCTAAGGCCGCGCCAGTTCAATGGCGAAGATCTCAAGCAGGGTCTGCAGCGGCTGGTAGACGAATTCCAGGCCAACTGCAGCATCCCCATCCTGCTGGTCGGGCCGGAGAATGGGCTGATCGACTTCCCGGCGCCCAACGCGACTGCCTTGTTCCACATCTGCCAGGAGAGCCTGGCCAATATTGCCAAGCACTCCCGGGCGCACAACGCCACAGTGAACCTGTGGACCGTGCGCGACCGGGTGCTGCTGGAGATTACCGACGATGGGCAGGGCTTCGACCTGAGCAAGATGAGCGTCACCCTGGGCCACGGCCTGTCCAACATGCACACGCGTGCCCGTAAAGTCGGCGGCGACGTCGAGATCACGGCCTACCCCGGCGAGGGCACAACCGTCCTGGCCTGGGTGCCGCGTATTACCAGCTGAGCCAACCTCGCCGGTATGGCTGCCGGACAATTTTCCTTGGAAACCATCACCAGTTTCAGCAACCCAAAAATCAAGCAGGCCCGCGCCCTGCGGCAGCGTAAAGCACGCCAGGAGAGCGGCTCGTTCCTGGTGGAAGGCATTCGCCCGGTGGGCGAAGCCGCCGCCGCGGCCGCCGCCGGCCGGCCTGTTGCCATTGACATGCTCCTCTATGCCCCCTACCGCCTGGAAAGCGATTTCGCCTTGCAGCTGCTGCAGGAGCAATCCCAGGCCGGTATTCCCTGTTACCCGGTCACGGCGGAGGTATTCGAGTCTATCTCCGAGAAAGAACACCCGCCGGGTATTCTGGCCATTGTGCGCCTTGAACAACCCTCGTTGGACTCTTTTACCCCGCTCAATTTCCCCTGGGGTGTCGCCCTGCTGGCGCCCCAAGACCCAGGCAACCTGGGTACGATCCTGCGAAGCATCGACGCTGTAGGCGCCAGCGGCCTGATTTTGGTGAATGACCCACTCAGCGGCCGCTTCAGCTGCGACCCATACCATCCGGCCGCAGTGCGCGCCAGCATGGGCACGTTGTTTTGGCTGCCGGTGGTGAGCGTCGCTTTTTCCCGCTTTGCCACCTGGATCGGAGAGGGCGGCTATCACCTGTATGGCACCTCGGCCCACGGCAGTATCAGCTATCGTGCGGCGGGCGGCTATCCGCGACCGGCGGTGCTGCTGCTGGGCAGCGAGCAGGAAGGGCTGGCGCCGCAGCACACGGCCATCTGCGAGCGCCTGGTGCGCCTGCCTATGCTGGGGCGGGCATCCTCGCTGAACCTGGCGGTCGCAGCCGGAATCCTGCTCTACGCCATGCTGGATGACAATACTCAGGATTGATCTTCTGGCTCTGCCGGTCCATACCCCCCGCCGCCCGGCGTGCGGATGCTCAAGATATCCCCCGGCATCAGCTCGAAGCTGCCTTTCCCCGGCAAACGAATTTCCAGCCCATCCCGGATGAGCACATTCTCCCCGGTAGAACCGGGAGCGCCGCCTGCCAATCCATAAGGAGGCAGCCGCCGGCGCTCTGAGAGCAGGGTAGCCTGGGCCTCCTCCAGCACCTGAATATCCCGGCAAATGCCGTTACCACCGCGCTGCCGCCCGGCGCCCCCCGAGCCTTCCCGCACCGTGTACCGCTGCACCCGCAGCGGATAGGCATATTCCAGCGCTTCGGCCGGCGTGTTCAGCGTATTGGTCATGTGCGAATGGATAGCAGAGGGCCCATCTGCATCCGGCCGAGCGCCGCAGCCGCCGCCAATTGTCTCATAGTAAGCAAACGGACGCCCATAACGACTGTCAAAGCCGCCAATGATCACATTATTCATTGTGCCCTGGCTGGCCGCCGGCAGGCCGGTTGCCTGGGCCAGCGCCCCCAGCAGCACATCCACGATGCGCTGTGAAGTCTCCACATTGCCGCCCGCCACCGGGGCCGGCGCAACGGCATTCACCACGCTGCCTATCGGGGCGATCACCTGTACAGGCGCCAGGCAGCCGGCGTTGTTAGGCACGTCCAGCCCCAGCAGGCAGCGGAATACGTAGTACACCGCCGATAGCGTAATGGCATAGACGGCATTGATGCTCCCCTTTTGCTGGGGGGCCGAGCCGCTGAAATCCACCACCGCCAGGTCGCCGCTAATTGTCACCCGCACGCAGATCGGCACCGGGGAATCTCCCACTCCATCGTCGTCCAGGTAGTCGGTATACGTATATACACCATCCGGTAGCTCGCCGATCAGCAGGCGTGTCATCCGCTCGGCGTAAGCCAGCAGTTCTTCCATGTAGAGTTGAGTTTCTTCCCTCCCATTGTGCTCGACCAGCTCCGCCAGCCGTTCCACGCCCCGCCGGTTGGCCGCCACCTGGGCCCACAGGTCTCCAGATCTTTCTTCGGGGGTGCGCACGTTCGCCAGGATCAGGCTGAGCAGTCCCTGGTCAAGCTCACCGCCGCGTACCAAGCGCACTGGGGGAATGATCAGCCCTTCCTGGTAAATCTCACGGGCAATCGGCATCGAGCCCGGAACCATGCCCCCCACATCCGCATGGTGCGCCCGGTTAGCCACATAGCCCACCAACAGTGGAGCAGCCAGATTTTCCCCGCTCATCCCCGGCTGGTTGATGAATACCGGCGCCACCAGCGTTATATCCGGCAGGTGCGTGCCGCCGCGAAATGGGTCGTTCAAAATGACCATATCGCCTGGACCAAGCTCGCTGAAAGCCTGCACCGCTGCCGCAACCGACAGCGGCATCGAGCCCAGGTGCACCGGGATATGCGCTGCCTGGGCGATCATCCGGCCGCGGGCATCGAACACCGCACAGGAATAATCCCGCCGCTCTTTGATATTGGGCGAATAGCTGGCTTTACGCAGCACAACACCCATCTCCTCGGCAATGGCGGCAAACAGATGTTTATAGATTTCCAGGCGAATGGGATCCGGCATGATCAGGTTCTCCAGGCAAGCCCACAGGGCTATGATTCCGAATCTTGCTCAGTCATTGGCAAATCGGTGAACAAGCGTCGCAACCCGGGTCGCCAGAACATGTCTGAACGCAGCAAAGTGCTGTCACTGAATAGATCGATGCTCCCGATCAGGCTGTGTTCGGCGATACGAAAAACTTCAGGGTCGGCAATCTGCTGCACCAGGGCACAGGCAAACCGTTCAGCGTGGATGACCCGAAACGGACGGGTATAAAACCCAGAGACGAGCTCCGGCAAGACGCCGGTAACTCCCAACCGGTTGTGTAGGTTCGCTAGCAGCTGATATGCTTGAGTCAGGCCGGCTTCGCGCTCCTGCCAGGAAGCCGCCCGCTGCACGGTGTGCAACCAGGGCGTCAGGAGGTCAGCACAAGTTAGCTGCTTAAACGCCGAGCCGAACCACTTGGGGTAAGGAGCGTACTGTTTCTCCATCAGAAAGCATAAACTCATCACATCTCTCACCAGACGAGACCCAATCAGCGCAGAACCCAGTTCATCACCCACAGCACCGGCGCGCGGCATCAGATGTTCCTCCTCCGCAATCCGCTGCCAGCAGGCTGCCATCAGGTACAACCAGATATCGTACGGATACCAACTCAATCGCTGTCGGACTGCTGTCAGATCACCAACTGAGTCGTAATACACCACTCCTGAGGTCATCTCCCGCAATACCTGCGAGGAGAAGGTCAACCAATCGGCCACCTCCAGCGGCTGACGTATATCCCAAGCCAGCCGTTCCAGAGTAAAAGCTCGCACGGTCGTGGGATAAACTCGATGCTGCACAGGGCCTGTGCCGCCCGGTTGCATCCAATAGGTGCCGGGCTCGTCTGGAACTGGGATCGTATCCAAAGAGAAGCCGTTGAAATCGTGGGGGAGATTCTGCGCCAGCATTTCCCAAATTGGTCCCCGCAGATTCGAATCCTTCTCTTGCAGGAAGATCTGTACATTCGGAAACCAGTTGTGATCCATCGACATGGATGTATCAAAGCCCAACACCTCACTGCCAGGTCCTATTCGTCCGGCAGCATACAGTAAGCCTGGGAAATACTTTTCTAGTAAAGGCCGTACAGCATCAAAGAAAAAAAGGCGGCTCAGTTCCAGTCCAGGGATAAAATCCGGCATACATCACTCCCCTGATCTAATTTCAATCCACAGATTGCCATACGCATCGATACTGGCGCGGTCGGATGGCCCGACCAGGATGGTTGTATCGGTACGAACAATAACTGCTGGGCCGGGAATCTGGTTGCCGGGCAACAGGGCAGGGGTTGGCCAGGGCGCCTCGCCTAGATAAAAAGGCGTCCGCCTTACCCCTGTCGAAAACACAACTTCTCGATGGTCAAAAATCGCCGCGCCGACCTCTGGCATGGCAAGCGGCTGCGGAGCCAGGACAGGTTTTTCAATTTCCCCTACCGCCCGCACCCGCAGGTTGACGATTTCTACAGCCGCTTCTGGATGGGCATAGCCGTAGGCGGCGCTATGCAGCCGGTGGAAATCTTCGAGCAGGCCCGCCGTGAAAGGCACCAGCAGCTCGTATGATTGGCCGCGGTAGCGCATATCCAGGTAGCGCTCGATGTGTATGTCCGCAGGGGGTACTCCTTCCGCCTCAACTTCCTGCCGGCCGCGCTTAGCCAGCACATCCAACCGGGCAGCAAGCTCGTCAGCACTCGTATCGCCAGCCAGCATCACGGTCAGGGTGTAGTCGCGGATCACCTCGGCCGCCAACATACCAAAGGCAGACAGCGTCGAGGCCAGGGGCGGCACCAGCACACGCGGGATCCCCAGGCGCCGCGCCAGGTCGGCAGCATGCAAACCGCCCGCCCCGCCAAAAGACAGCAGGCTGAATCGGCGTGGGTCATGGCCGCGTTCGACCGAAATCACCCGTAGCGCCCGCTCCATGTGGACATTGGCTACCTGGATCATGCCCAGTGCAGCCTGTCTGGCGGTCAGACCCAGCTGCCGGCCCAGGAGTTCCAGCGCAGCCTGTGCCCGATCGGGCTGCAGCCGCATCTGCCCGCCCAGGAACATTTCCGGCGCCAGCCGCCCGAGCACCAGGTTGGCATCCGTAACCGTAGGCAGCTCGCCGCTCCCGTAGCAAGCCGGGCCAGGGTTTGCGCCGGCGCTCTCCGGGCCTACCCGTAAAGCGCCCCCTGCGTCGACACGCCCGATCGAGCCACCGCCGGCTCCGATGGTGTGGATATCCAGCACCGGGATGCGGATCGGGCAGCCGCCGATGACCGCTTCGGTGGTCATTTGCGGTGCAGTGGTGATCAGAGCGACATCGGTTGAGGTGCCGCCCATATCAAAGGTGACCATGTTGAGGTCCTGATTTGTCCCTGGCTGAGCCAGCCGGGCAACATGCTGCGCTCCGATCACGCCGCCTGCCGGGCCAGAGAGGATGCAGCGCACACCGTTACGCCGCGCCTCCCCCAGACTGATATTCCCGCCGTTGGACTGCATCACCCGCAGGCGGGAGTGGCTGCCTTGCGCACCGGCCTGTTCCAGGTGAGACAGGTAGCGATCCAACACCGGCGAGACATACGCATTCACCGCTGTCGTGGAGGCGCGCTCGTACTCGCGGTATTCCGGCAGGATTTCGCTGGACAGCGAGACAAACAGGCCTTCCCGGCGCAGCGTTTCTCCAATTGCCTGTTCGTGTTCGGGACGCAGGAAAGAAAACAGCAGGCACACTGCCACCGACTCGACACCCGCCGTGCGCAGCTGCGGTAGCAGCATCTCCACTTGATGAGGTTCCAGCGGCAGCAGCACATTTCCCTGTGCATCCACACGCTCATCCACTTCGAAGCGCAGCCCGGCCGGCGCCAGTGACGGTGCCGGGTCGGCACGCAAATCGTACAGAGCGGGACGGTTTTGCCGGCCGATTTGCAGCACATCCTTGAAGCCGGCCGTTGCCACCAGCGCCATGCGCGCGCCTTTGCGCTCTAACAGCGCATTGGTCGCCACCGTCGAGCCGTGGATGATGTTTAATCCCAGCCCGGCGACCTGTCCGGTGGCAATCCTCGCCAGACCTTGCAATACCGCTTCCGCCGGATCATGTGGTGTGGAGAGCAGCTTGAAGGTCTCTAAGCGCTGCTGGCTGGGATGATAGACGACAAAATCGGTAAATGTCCCACCGATATCAATGCCCACCCGCAGCGCTGAGCCGGGTCTTTGGGAATCTGGGGAATGATCTTCTAAATCGTGTTTCATGACAGAGTATCAGCTATTTATAATACAGTATTCACGGAATTGTAAGAATTCTTGGGTTTTTTTGACTTATACTTCATTGATTGTTAAGCGGACCTTGCTAAAGGAGTTATTGGTATGACCGATTATTCAAAATATAAATCCTTTCCTGTTCACCCCTCCGAGATTACACCCGAGCATGTCTATCTCAACCGGAGAGCTTTCATGAAAACAGCGGCAGTCGTCGGCGCTGGCGTGTTTCTGGCTGCCTGTGGGACGGAAGCAGCCTCCCCGGCCTCCCCGACTGCTCCGGCGGACCTGACAACAGGCTCGCAAACCGACGAGCTGGGCGACCCTCTCAATACCTACGAGCAGATCACCAATTACAACAACTACTACGAGTACTCGCTGGGTAAAGAAGACGTAGCCCAATCCTCCCAGGATTTAAAGACCTCCCCCTGGGATGTGCAGGTTTACGGGCTGGTCAACAAGCCGCAGACCTTCGCGCTGGAGGACCTGTTGAGTCAATTCACCCAGGAAGAGCGCATCTACCGGCTGCGTTGTGTCGAAGGCTGGTCGATGGTCATTCCCTGGATGGGCTTTCCCTTATCCGCCCTGTTGGAGGCGGTCGAGCCAACCTCGGACGCCCGCTACGTGCGCTTTGAGACTCTGCTCGACCCCGAGCAGATGCCCAAACAGAGCAGCTCACTCTGGCCCTGGCCTTACCAGGAAGGGCTGCGCCTGGATGAGGCGATGAACAACCTGACATTGCTGGCTACCGGACTGTACGGCAAGCCGCTCCCACCGCAAAACGGCGCCCCGATTCGCCTGGTGGTGCCCTGGAAATATGGCTTCAAGAGCCTGAAAGCCATCGTGAAGATCGAGCTGGTTCCGGATGAGCCAGAGACCTTCTGGACCACAGTTGCCCCTAACGAATACGGTTTTTACGCCAACGTGAACCCCGATGTCGCTCACCCGCGCTGGTCTCAGGCCAGCGAGCGGCGCATTGGCGAGCTGGGGCGGCGCGAGACTATGATGTTCAATGGCTACGGTGATGAAGTCGCCACTCTCTACGAGAACATGGATTTAAGCGTCCATTACTAAGCCGCAATCGCCCCGCGATATGAAACGCAAAAATAAGTGGCTGGAACCTGCCGGTTTACTGCGTATTGCCGCGCACACCCTGGGCTGGGGCTTACTTGCCTGGCTGGTGTGGAGCTTCTTCGATGACCCAATCAATCCGATCCAGGCAACCATCCAACGCAGCGGGTACTATGCCCTGGTTTTTCTGGTGCTCTCCTTGACCGCCACGCCGCTCAATACCTGGTTTGGATTCCGCCCGGCACTTAAAGTTCGCCGGACGCTGGGATTGTTCGCCTTCATGTTTGCCGGGGTGCATTTCCTGACCTTTTCCGTGATAGATTACGGCCTGGATTGGAACCTGCTGCGTGGGGCGATCTTTGAAAAGCCATATATCCTGCTTGGCCTGACGGCCCTCACCATCCTGCTGGCCCTGGCGATCACTTCGTTTAAGTGGTGGATGAAGAGTATGGGCAAGAACTGGCAGCGCCTGCACCGCCTGGTATACCTGGCTGCACCTCTGGTGGTGATCCACTACTCCTGGTCGATCAAGGGAGATGTCCTGCGCTTACAGGGAGATATCCTCGAGCCGCTGGCTTTCGGGCTGGTCGTTGTGCTGCTGCTCATCAGCCGCCTGCCACCCATCCGCCGGACAGCCGTCGGCCTGCGCAACCGGCTGGCATTAAAAATGATACAACCCAAAACCCGATCGACTCCACCCATCGAAAAACCCCACCCATAAGGAAGAAGATCATGCGCTTGTACAGCGATCTGGCCTGGCTGTGGCCTGTGCTCAGCCCGCCGGAGGATTACGCCGAGGAAGTCGAGCAGGCTGTCCGCCTGATCGAGGCACACATGCAAATTCCAGTCCATACGCTACTCGACCTGGGCTGCGGCGGCGGACATAACGACCGCTGGCTCAAGCAACACTTCCGAGTCACCGGCGTGGACCTGAGTCCGGCAATGCTTGACCTGGCCCGGCAGCTAAATCCAGATTGTACCTACCATGCAGGCGATATGCGCTCTGTCCGCCTGGATGAAACCTTCGATGCAGTGTTCATCGCCGACTCCATCGATTACATGCTGAGCGACACAGATCTGCTCCAGGCATTCACGACTGCCTATACCCACTTGAATCCCGGCGGCATCTTTTTCACTTATGCGGAAGAATACCGGGAGCGTTTTGTCCAGAACGCCACCACCAGTGACACAAATGCAAGGGGTGACCTGGAAGTTACCCTGATCGATAATACCTATGATCCCGATGGTCAGGACACCACTTACGAGTACACCCTGATTTACCTGATCCGCAGCGCCGGAAAATTACAGGTTGAGCTCGACCATCATATCTTGGGATTGTTCAGCCTCGCCACCTGGGAGGCACTATTACAGCAGGCCGGCTTCAAGATCCTTCAGCAACAAACCGGCGATCAGGGGATCATCCATTTTATCTGCCTGAAACCTTCCCAGGCAAACTAATCCCGGTGCGCTTCCAGGCAGGTCACTCCCTGGGGGCCGACCCGGGCTGCATGCAGCGTGCCGCGCGGCAGCTCCAGGCGGTCACCGGGATGCGTGTCAATTTCCTGCCCTAAGTGAGGCAATATCCAGGTGATCGAACCGCGCAGCACGTAAATAACCTTGTGGTATGCATGCGCATGCGCCGCATAGCTATCGTACGGCCCATTCGACCAGGCGTATGGCGACATCCCCTCCCGGCTGTAAGCTTCCCGTAGCTCAGCCTCTGTTGGGAGGTGCTTCTCTTCCCAGCGAATGACGCGAAATTCCATCTTGCCTCCTTATCCGCCCTGCAAGAATGCTAACATCTCCTGGTTAACCTGGGCGGCGCAATCGCGCTGCACCCAATGAGAGGCGTCATCGAATACCACCAGTTTCCCCCCGGCGCACAGTTCCAGGCTGGGCTGGGCCATTTCCAGGCTCAGCGCTATGTCATCTTTACCCCACAGCACCAGGGTGGGCACTGGCACCGGCCGCGGCTGCAACCGCTTCGTATTAAGACCGCTCCGCAGACTCCTGCGGAACACTGCCCGGTACCAATTGATCATCCCGGTCATTGCTCCCGGCTGACTCCAGGCTTCTCTATAAGCTGCAATATCCGCTTTAGAGAAAGTTGTGGGTTTACCACTGTGCCGTAAAGCTGACACGCCGCCGGCAAAGTTACTTCTGCTAATGGAAGTTTCCGGCAGCCAGGGGATTTGAAAATAGAATATATACCAGCTTTTACGCAGCTGGCCAAAACTTCCCATCAGGGTTTGCTGCATGATATCCGGGTGCGGCACATTCAAGATCACCAGTTTATCAATCATTTCGGGATATTGGATCGTCGTGTGCCAGGCAACCGCTGCGCCCCAATCGTGACCCACCAGGTGGACTTTCGAGCGCCCGGTGGACTGGATGATGCCGAGGACATCCCCGGCCAATGCATCCAGGTCATATTCCCGCACACCTTTGGGCTTATCCGACAGATTGTAGCCGCGCTGATCGGGGACCACGACACGAAAACCGGCATGGGCCAGGGGAACGATCTGATTGATCCAGCCGCGCCAGAAATCCGGAAAGCCGTGCAGCAGGATCACCACATCACCCTCCTGCGGACCGGCAATGACTGCATGCAGGCGGATGCTGTTCGTCTCAATGTAGCTTTCTTCTAACCCGGCGGCTTGATCAAGGCTGTCCACATTCAACGGCTTGTCTCCTTCCGGAGATAAAAATAACACCCGCCCTACTAACTGTCAAGCAGGCGCGGCGTCAAATCGTTGACTTTTTCCCCAAAGGACACTACAATCTAGCCGGAAAGTAGCACTCAACCAGATAGTCGCTGCGCCCTTCTCGATCCTGGCGCAGATATTGATCAGGATGGCGCCGGTCACTGGATGACAACTAACCTGAATGGCACGGGGATCGACACTTACTTTTCAGCAGCACTGGAGTTGCAGGTCCGCGTCGTCGAACGCCAGCGACCTCTATTAATTCAAGTGGCAACCGCCATGCAGGAACGGATTCGGGCCCGCCAGCGCATCTTCATTTTTGGCACCGGTCACTCACACATGCTGGCCGAAGAAGCTTTTTATCGTGCCGGTGGGCTGGCTGCCGTCGTTCCAATCTTCTCTTCCGCCCTGATGCTACACGAACATCCTGAGTTTGGCAGCCGCGTGGAACGCACCCCCGGACTGGCCGAAAGCCTGTTAGCCAACTATCACCCACAGCCCGGAGAAATGATTTTCATTGTCTCAAACAGCGGAGTCAACCATCTGCCGGTCGAAATGGCACTCGCAGCCACATCCCACGAGCTGCTAGTGGTATCGATCAGCTCATTCGCTTACGCTCTCGTCGCCCCGCTCTCGGCATTAGGGCAGCGGCTGGACGAGGTTGCCGATATGGCCATCGACAACGGCTGCCCCCCAGGAGACGCCCTGGCGCCCATCGCAGGCACAGACTGGCGTGTCGGTCCGGGTACGACAGTCATTACCGCCCTGATCTGGAACTGCTTGATCACCGAAGCTGCATACCAACTGAAATCGATAGGGGAAAATCCCCCGGTATTTATTAGCCTGAACGTCCCCGGAGCGCGCCAACATAATGAAGGCTTGCTGGCCGAATGGCGTTCTGGGAATCCCCACTTTTAGGGATTATGATGCCTGCGACTGACGGACTGACGATTGGTGTGGACCTGGGCGCGACGAAAATCGCTGCCGCACTGGTTGCTTCCGACGGGCGGATTCTTGCATCCAACCAGACACCCACGGAACCTACCAAGGGCTCGCTGGCCGTGTTGGAGCGCATCGCCGCTCAGGTCAATGACCTGCTGCGCCGGTCTCCTGGCCTGGTCAGCGGGGTTGGAATCGGCTCTCCCGGGCAGGTCAATTCCCGGCTGGGGATCGTCCGAAATGCCGTCAATTTAGGTTGGGATGAAATCCACCTGGCAGCCGAAGTCCAGCTTAGATTGGAACAGCAGTTGCCGGTATTCATCCAAAAAGATGCCAATCTCAGCGCTTTGGGAGAATACTATTTCGGCGCCGGCCAGGGCTGCCAGGATTTCGTCTACCTGGGCATCGGTTCCGGACTGGGAGGTGGCATCCTTTCGGGCGGTCACCTGATCAACGGGGCAGATTGGAATGCCGCCGAGTTGGGGCATCTATCTCTCGACACGGACGGGGAGATCTGCGCCTGCGGCCTGCGCGGCTGTGCCGAGACAATCGTTTCCGGCCCGGGATTATTAAATCTGGTGCGTCAGTATCTGGCAGAAGGCCGGCTACGCTCCGAGCTGGTGGCTGACCCGGCGCTTACAACATCCCTAATCCTGCACGCTGCCCGATCCGGCGACGAATTGGCCCGCGCAGCCCTGGAGCGGCTGGGAGGCTGGCTGGGTATGATCATGGCCGCCTGCGTGGCAGTGCTCAACCCGCGCAGATTCGTGATCGGCGGGGGTCTGGGACTGGCTGCATTCGATGAGCTGAAGCCGCCGGCTCTACTGGAGCTATCCCGGCGAACCCTCCCGGCCAGCCTCCAATCTCTAACCTGTTTGCCATCCCAGGTCGAGTCGAGCGCAGTAGGCGCAGCCAGCCTGGTGTGGTACCTACAAGAAGAAAACCAATTAATCAGAAAGGAGGTGATCGACTGAAACGATAATTGACCTGAAAGGCTATCCTGGAAACACCAAACTCAACTATCCGAAGGAGAAGTATATGCGTAAGAATACTCTGTTCGTTTTGTTCCTGGCTTTCGCCCTGCTGCTGGCCAGTTGCGGCGGTGGTGAAGAAGCCACACCCGTGGAAACGGCCGCTCCGGTCGAAGAAGCCGCTCCGGTCGAAGAAGCTGCCCCCAGCGGCGAAAAGGTGCAGCTGGTGATCGAAAGCTGGCGCAACGATGACCTGAAGATCTGGGAAGATAAAATCATCCCGGCCTTCGAAGCCAAATACCCCAACATCGACGTCGTCTTCAGCCCCAGCGCCCCCGCAGAATACAACGGCGTGCTCAACACCAAGCTGGAAGGCGGCACTGCCGGCGATCTGATCACCTGCCGCCCGTTCGATGCATCTCTGTCGCTGTTCGACCAGGGTTACCTGGCTCCGATCACAGACTTGCCCGGCATGGAGAACTTCAGCGACGTGGCCAAGAGCGCCTGGATCACCGATGACGGCGCGACCGTCTTCTGCGTCCCAATGGCTTCCGTCATCCACGGCTTCTTCTATAACAAAACCATCTTCGATGAGCTCGGCCTACAAGAGCCTACTACTCGCGAGGAGTTTTTCGCGGTCTTAGATAAGATCAAAGAAGACGGCAAGTACACACCGATAGTCATGGGCACCGCTGATTTGTGGGAGTCCGCCACGATGGGCTTCCAGAATATCGGCCCCATGTACTGGAAGGGTGAAGAAGGCCGCAAAGCCCTCATTGCCGGCACCGCCAAGTACAGCGATGAGCCCTACGTACAGACCTGGCAAGAACTGGCCGATTGGGGAGCCTACCTGCCGGATGGCAAGGAAGCGGTGAAATACCCCGATGCCCAGAGCCTGTTTACCCTGGGCAAGGGCGCCATCTACCCCACCGGCTCCTGGGAAATCCCGGTCTTTGAGGAGCAATCTGAATTCGAGCTGGGCATCTTCCCGCCCTACCTGCCCAATGCCGGTGATACCTGCTACATCAGCGACCACACCGACATCGCCCTGGGTATGAATGCGGCCACAGCACATCCCGATGAGGCCAAGCTGTTCCTGGAATGGGTTGCCAGCCCTGAGTTTGCCACCATCTATGCCAACTCACTGCCGGGCTTCTTCAGTCTGTCCAACCAACCGGTTGAACTCACCGATCCCCTGGCCAAGGAATTCCTCAGCTGGCGTGAGACCTGCGAGGAGACAATCCGCAACTCCTACCAGATCCTGTCCCGCGGCGAGCCGAACCTAGAGAACGAGCTATGGCGCGTCAGCGCCGCTGTGATGAACGGCACGCTCACCCCCGAACAGGCCGCTGAGGAAATCCAGGCAGGCCTGGATAGCTGGTACACACCCGCTCAATAAACGCTCTATCCGTTCGTAAGCCTGGCGGCGGGCAAACCCGCCGCCAGACCCCTTTTCGGGTTTGTATATAAAATAAAGCGAGGCGATTCCGATGCAGCAAACCAAAGCCCGCAAACCGTTTCCAACCCATGTCCTGGTTTTTCTGGCGCCCGCAGTCATTATCTACTCCCTTTTCATGGTGGTTCCGCTGCTCAACTCACTGCGCCTGAGCTTTTACGAGACCGGACCGCAAAACCAGCTAACCTTCGTCGGCCTGGACAATTACATCAATTTATTTACGAATGTGAATTTTGCGCCTCGTTTCTGGGGTGCACTGGGCAACAATATCGTATTTTTCCTGGTTCACATGCTGGTGCAGAACCCGATCGCCCTGCTGCTGGCAGCATTGCTGGCCACCGGCGGGCGCGGGCGCGGGTTTTATCGCAGCACTCTGTTCATGCCCACTATCCTCTCAGTCGTTATCATTGGCTTTATCTGGAATCTGATCCTCAGCCCGCTATGGGGGGTAGCCGAAACCATGCTGTCATGGGTCGGGTTAGAGCAGCTATTTAAACCCTGGCTAGGGCTGGAGAGCACTGCCCTGGTAACAGTCTCGCTCATTTCTGTCTGGCAGTTCGTCGGTATCCCCATGATCCTGTTTTACGCCGCACTCATTGGCATTCCGGAAGAGCTGACCGAAGCAGCCCGCGTGGATGGCGCCAGCGGCTGGTCGACGTTCTGGCGCATCAAGTTCCCTCTCATCTTACCTACCGTCGGTATAGTCGGGATCCTGACCTATGTGGGCAACTTCAATGCCTTCGACTTGATCTATACCATCAAAGGTGCTAATGCCGGACCGGAATATTCCACAGATATCATGGGCACTTTTTTTTACCGCACCTATTTCGGACAGCAGCTCCAGCTTGGCAATCCATCGATGGGCGCTACCGTCGCCGCGATGATGTTCTTGATTATCCTGGTAGGCGTACTGATCTACCTGTTTACCTGGCAGCGCCGCATTCAATCTTACGAGTTGTGAGGTTCCCGCATGTCTACTCCCATTGCCGGACCTAAAATCATTCAAGCACATTGGTGGTACCGCCTGCGCCAATCGCTGCGGGCCTTTGCACCGCATATCATCTTGTTCGGGTACATGCTGATCGCCCTTTTCCCCATCTACATGATCATCATGAACTCGTTCAAGGAACGCAACGCTATCTTTGGCGCGCCTTTCCAGCTGCCGAATGCCGAAACTTTCAGCCTGGTCGGTTACGAAACCGTCCTACAGCGAGCCGATTTCGCCACCAACTTCATGAACAGCATCATTGTGACTGCTATGTCCCTGGTGCTGACCCTGCTGATCGGTTCGATGGCCGCTTATGCCTTGTCGGAATACCGCTTCCTGGGCAACACGCTGTTGGCGCTTTATCTCTCCATCGGAATCATGATCCCCATCCGACTGGGGACAGTCGGCATTCTGAACATGATGGTTACGCTTAGCTTGGTCAACACGCTCACCGGCCTGATCCTGGTGTATATCGCCCAGGCTTTGCCTCTCACGATCTTTATTTTGACATCGTTTATGCGCCAGGTGCCTACAGAGTTAAAAGACGCGGCTCGCATTGACGGTGCCAGCGAATACCGCATCTTCTGGCTGATCGTACCGCTAATCCGCCCGGCATTGGGTGCGATAGGCATCTTCACCATGATCCCGATCTGGAACGACCTGTGGTTCCCGTTGATCCTGGCGCCCAGCGAAAAGACCGCTACCGTTACGTTGGGGGTGCAGCAATTCCTGGGCCAGTTTGTCAGCGATTGGAATGCTGTGCTCTCATCTCTGACTCTGGCGATGGTTCCGGTTCTGATTTTCTACTTCATCTTCTCCCGCCAGATGATCCGCAGCATTACCGCTGGAGCGATCAAGTAGTACAAGGAGGCCTTGTATGAGAGTGGGGATTGTCGGAGTCGGTTTTATGGGTACCACCCACGCGGCCGGATGGGCAGCGGCCGGCGGAGACGGGCTGCCGAAACCGGAACTCGTCGGCCTGGTAGCCGAGACCGTGGAGGAAGCCGGACCACTGGCTACACAGACCGGAGCAAGAATTTACCCGCGGCTGGCTGATATGCTACCGGAAGTGGACGTGGTCGATGTTTGCACCCCCACCCACCTGCACCACGAAATGGTCCTTCAAGCGGCCGCGGCCGGCAAGCAGATTATCTGCGAAAAGCCACTGGCCCGCACGGTGACCGAAGCACGTCAGATGGTACAGGCTTGCCGCGCTGCCGGCGTACACCTGCTGGTAGCACACGTGGTGCGCTTCTTTCCGGAATATGCCCTGGCCAAGGCTGCCGTCGCTGAGGACCAAATTGGTCGGCTGGGAGTGCTGCGCCTGCACCGTGGTAGCTACCGCCCCAAGAAGCCGGTGGGCAACTGGTTCCTGGACGAGTCCAAATCGGGCGGCATCTTGATGGACCTTATGATTCACGATTACGATTATGCCCGCTGGATCGCCGGCGATGTACAGACGGTGTATGCCCGGCGCGTCTCAACTCATCACCCACAAGCCTCCATCGATTATGGGCTGGTCATCCTGACCCACAAGAACGGCGCCCTGTCCCACATCGCCGGCGCCTGGGCCTACCCACCGCCCACCTTCCGCACCCACTTTGAGCTTGCCGGCGATGCCGGTCTGATCGAGTTCGACTCAGACGCCACCGCCCCCATTCAGAACCTCATCCTTCGCGACCGCGAAGGATCGGCGCCGGACGTAGCCCTGCCGGCCAGCCCGGTTAGCGAGAGCCCATACACCACTCAGATCAAAGAGTTTTACATCTGCCTGATGGAAGGACGCCCCTGCCGCATCACAGCTAGTGACGGGCTGGCCGCAGTGCAAATTGCCGAAGCCGCAATCCAATCGGCGGCATCTGGCCAACCGGTGCAGCTCGAGACCCTGCCGGAGGTGCTGCCGTGAATCCCCAACTCCCTGCCAAAACCAGAATAGGCATCCTGAGTTTCGCCCACCATCACGGCGAAGCCTACATCCACAATCTTCGCAGCCTGCCGCAGGTCGACCTGATCGGTGTTGCAGACGACGACCTGGCACGCGGGCAGCGTATCGCCAACCTGCACGGTGCGGTCTTCTTCCCATCCTACGAAGAGCTGCTGGCTGCCAGGCCGGACGGTGTGGTAATCTGCACCGAAAACAGTCGCCATCGCCCCTTGGTCGAGCTGGCCGCGGCGGCCGGTGTGAACATCCTATGCGAGAAACCCCTCGCCACCACCCTGGAAGATGCCCAGGTAATGGTGGAGGTCTGCGATCGGCACGGCGTGCTGTTGATGACGGCTTTTCCTATGCGTTTCAGCGCGCCGCTGAAAATCGTCAAAGCCTCTCTGGATGCTGGTGAGTTCGGCCAGGTGTACTGCTTCAACGCCACCAACCAGGGTGAGCTGCCCACGAAACACCGCAAGTGGTTTGTCGACCCCGAGCTGGCGGGAGGCGGCGCCTTTATGGACCACACCGTCCACCTGGTGGATATCATACGCTGGTTTCTGGATAAAGAAGTGACTGAGGTCTACGCCCAGGCCAACCATATCTTTCACGCTGCTGAGGTTGAGGTGGAGACCGGCGGCCTGGAGATGGTCACCTTTCAGGGCGGCGTATTCGCCAGCATCGATTGCAGCTGGTGCCGTCCGCCCTATTGGCCAACCTGGGGCGGGTTGACTTTCGAGATGGTCACCGAGCGCGGCGCAGTCGTTGTCGACGCTTTCCGCCAGAACCTGGTTGTCTATCGCCAAAGCTGGCAGCGCGCCGCCTGGTCTTATTGGGGTTCAGACAGCAACCAGGCGATGATCGAGGAGTTCATCCAGGCGATTCGCGAACAGCGCCCGCCGCTCGTTACTGGCGTGGATGGCCTGCGGGCGGTAGAAGCCACCCTGGCCGCATACCGCTCAGCCCACAGCGGGCTGCCAGTGACCATCCGCTAGGCGAACTGCCTCATCTAACCGACTTATACCGGCGCTACCTGGACAGTCTCTGCGCCTCTCGAATCAGTGATGCGCAGCAGCACCACCCCGCTGATAATCACGATCCCACCAAGCAGCTGGGACGGGGTTAATGTTTCCCCCAAGAACAGGTAAGCCAGAACAGCGGTCATCGCCGGTTCCAGTGTGGCAATCAGGTTGGCCACGCTGGCCGGCAGGTAGCCCAGGCTGACGGAGTACAGGCCGTAGCCCCCGATGGTTGGCAGCACCGCCAGGATGATCAGGATCGCCCAGCCGGCCCAGGATTCCTGCAGCCAAAACAGGTCGCCCAGCGGTTTCCCGGCCGGCCAACCGAGCAGCAGGTTGTAGCTCAGCAAGAAAACCGCCGCAAAGCCAAAAGTGTACAGCAAGGTCGTCCAGGGATTAATGCCGCGCTGCGAAGCCGCCTTGCCCATCAGGCTGTACCCGGCAAAGGCCAGCCCGGAGAGCAGGCCGGTCACCACGCCCAGTGGGTTTAGACGCCAGGCTTGCGGGTCGTAAGCGCCGGAAACAAGTATAGTGCCCACCAGGCTGAGCAGCACCGCCACGATCTTCCAGCCCCCCAGCTTCTCGCCAAACAGGCGCCAGGCCAGAATGGCGGTAAAGCCCGGCGAGCTGTAGGCCAGCACAGTGGCCACTGCAGCTCCATTAAAGGCCACCGACGCCGTCCAAGAAGCGTTGAACAGGGAAAGCAGCAGCCCATACAATACCAGGAACTTGAGGTGGCGGCGTTCCACCCGCAGCCGGAGGCGTTGGAACAGCGCAAAAACGGCCCCCAGGGCCAGCGCCACAAACAGATCGCGCCAGAATGCCAGCACCAGCGATGGCAGCTGGTAAGTGGTGCTCAGGTAGCCAATGAAGATCGCCGTGGTCGACCAGACGGCCGTGCCAGCCAGGCATATCATATAACCGCGGGAGTACGCCGCGTTCAAATTCTTCGCTTCAGACAAGGTTAAGCCAATTGTACCCGATGTAACCGTGTGAATTGCCGATTGACAGGATTATGCAGTCACCTTAGAATTCAAATATCTTAACTTAAGGAGCTCGCTATGTCCGATAATAAAATTCTCCCCATCTCGATCCTCAGCTTCCTGGCCGGCGCTTTTGTCGGTTCGGTTGTCGCTTTGTTGTATGCCCCCAAGTCCGGCGAGGAGCTGCGCACCCAAATCCGTGCAGAAGCGGATGCTACAGCCAAGCGCGCCTCGGCGGAGTGGAATAAAGCCGTGCAGGATATCCAACACCAGATCGAAGAAAGCCAGACACAGGTGAAGGGCTACATGGCTCAGCTTCAGATCCAGGCTAAAGCGGAGAAGCCCGCTGCGGAAGACACACCCGCCGAGTAATTCCGAGAACGTCCGGGTTTCGATGCACACAGAAATCCTGCCGCCTGGCTATCCTCAGGCCATTCTACGCGCCCATGCCCTGATCCAAGGGGGCGAGTTGGTGGCATTTCCTACCGATACAGTCTATGGCCTGGGTGCTGCAATAAACGACCCCCAGGCCATAGACCAGTTGTATGTGGTCAAGGGACGCGACACGGCCAAAGCCATTGCCGTGCTGATTGGCAACCTGGACGATCTACCCCAGGTCGCCCGGGATATGAGTTGGAGCGCCTTACGGCTGGCGGAGCGTTTCTGGCCCGGCCCCCTGACCCTGGTTCTCGCTCGCCAGGCCGGGCTGCCGGATAACCTCTCCCCCCTGCCCACCATCGGCGTGCGCATGCCGGACCATCCGGTTGCCCTGGCTCTGCTGCGACAAACCGGCCCCCTGGCGGTGACCTCCGCCAACCTGTCCGGCCAGCCCAGCACCAGCAGCGCACAGCAGGTCTATCAGCAGCTCGGCGGCCAGGTACCCTTGATTATCGATGGCGGCCAGACACCCGGCGGCCAACCATCCACTGTAGTAGACTGTACTATCCCAAAGCCGGCTATCCTGCGCCCTGGGCCGATCTTGCTGGAAGATATCCAGGCTGCGTTATCTTGAGTTCACTCGCTCTTAATCTGATGCAGTAGTTTCTGTGGCATACAAGAGGTTGCACCTTCTCCCAAGACCGGCATACATTAATTGAGCTATTAACCTCACTTCATCCTGCCTTTACCCCCATACGTAAAATAGTAATTGCATTCTCCTTACTCAACTCAACACCGCGCAGGATTTGATGGCAGACAAATCCAGGCGCGGTTTGAGCTTTAAAGGGGATAATAACAATAAATTGTATTAGATCAGGGTAGATGAGCTTTGGCCGCCAGGGCCGCGCCGACAATGCCTGCTTCATTGAGGAACTGCGCCGGCAGCACCTCGGCCCGCACAGTAAGTTGCGGGATAAAACTCTCACCTTTTTTACTGGCTCCTCCACCTAAAATAAACAGATCCGGCCAGAATAACTTCTCCAGGGCATTCAAATACTCGTCGAAGCGCACCGTCCATTTTTCCCAGGTGATATTATCGCGCTTGCGGGCCGCGTCCGATGCTCGCAGTTCAGCATCGCTGCCGCGAATTTCAATATGCCCCAGTTCAGCGTTTGGCAGCAGAATTCCATCCGTAAACAGCGCCGTTCCCAGCCCGGTGCCAATGGTCACAATCATCACCACCCCTTTTCGGCCACGGCCGGCCCCAAATGTCATCTCGGCCAATCCGGCAGCATCGGCGTCGTTCAACACGTAGGTCGGGCAGCCCGTCGCCTGGCTGAAAATATCGGCGGCATCTGTCCCGATCCACTTCTTATGGATATTGGCGGCTGTTAATGCCACCCCATTTTGGATGGCAGCCGGAAAGCCGCAGCCGATCGAGCCGTGCCAGTTGAACTGGCCCGCCACCTCCGCTACAGCCTGTGCCACAGGTTCCGGCTTGGCAGGTAATGGTGTGGCCACCCGTACCCGCTCTGCCAGGATTTCGCCGCTCTCGGTGTTAACCGGAGCACCTTTGATCCCCGAGCCACCCACATCGATTCCTAAAATATTCATACTACCTCCCCATACAATTTGCGATGCACGCTGCTCAGGGCCCGCACCTGTTCGGCGGCATGATAGGATGAGCGCACCAGCGGACCGCTTTCAACCCACTTAAATCCGATCTCCATGCCAAAACGCTTCAGCTCGGCAAACTCCTCCGGTGTGTAATAGCGCTCGATCGGCAGATGCTGTTTGCTGGGTTGCAGGTACTGCCCCAGAGTGAGGATATCCACGCCCCAGCTGCGCTGGTCGCGCATCACTGCCTTGACCTCGTCCAGGGTTTCTCCCAGGCCCAGCATAATGCCCGACTTTGTGAGCACCTCCGGGTCGAGTTTCTTGGCATTGCTCAAGGTAGCGGCTGCCCATGCGTAGTTATCCTGAGGCTGCACTTTCTTGAACAGGCGCGGCACGGTTTCTACGTTGTGGTTGAGGATTTCCGGGCGGGCATCCATGACGATCTTCAGCGCTTCCAGGCTGCCCTTGAAATCCGGGATCAGCACCTCAATCGAACAGCCGGGCTGCAGCCGGCGGATGCGCTGGATAACCATCGCAAAAATCGGGGCACCGCCGTCCTTGCGATCATCGCGGTTGACGCTGGTGATCACGGCGTGCTTCAAGTTCATCGAGGCGACTGCCTGCGCCACGCGTTCCGGCTCCAGCCAATCCAGCGGGGAAGGCTGGCCGCGCTTGATATCGCAAAAACCGCACGAACGGGTGCAAACATCACCCATCATTAAGAATGTTGCCGTGCCGGATCCCCAGCATTCGCCCAGGTTAGGGCACATCGCTTCTTCGCAGACCGTGTGCAGAGATTTGCTGCGCATCAGGCTTTGCAGCCATTCGTAGGTCTCGCCCGAGGGGGCGCGCACCTTAATCCATTCTGGCCGGCGCCGGGGTGTGGAGGCGATCTCTTCCGGTTTAATCCGGTCACGGGTGGGTGTAAAAGGCATAGATTCTCCTGAAATACCGGTAATCGCTGCGCCGTACAGCAGGCACATGCGGCTTGCAGGGGCTGGGCGCTAACCTGTAAATTTTACCCGTTTTTACGGCTAAATCCGGTACAATCTACGCATTGAGCTTTTTTAGACCCACAGGCATAGACCTCAGGTTGATGAATAAAACCCTATGAATCCCGAAACTTACCTCGTACAACTGCTTTCCCTGCCGGCCGTCGACCACGCCCTGCTCTCCCCAGATGGGCGCTGGGTGGCCTTCAACTGGTATCGCATCCACGCGAATATGGATGTCTTCCTGGTACCCACGGATGGCTCAGCGCCACCCGTCGCCCTGACTAATACCTCGGAATTTACCGAGCTCGAATCCTGGACATCCGACTCCCGGGCGGTGATCGTTTCGGAAGACCACGATCGGGACGAGCACAGCCGCCTGTTCCGGGTGGATATCGAGCATCCTGGCGTGATGCAGCCGCTCACCCAGGATCGCCCGCCTTATTTTATTCGAAGCGGTTCCTTATCGCCGGACGGTGGCAGCCTGTACTACGGCGCCAATTACGATTTCGCTTCTCAACAGGTGCTGGAGCCCACCTGGGTCTACTGCCACGACCTGGCCAGCGGACAGCGCACACCGCTTGCCCAACCTGCCAAACCCGCCTACATGGCTTTCGAACTCAACAAGGCCGGCACTCACCTGCTCTACACCCGCCAGGACCGACACCCGGCTGGCCGGCAGGTGCACCTGGTGGATGTGGAAGGGAAATCCGACCGGGAAATCCTCAATTTTGGCGATAACATCAAAGCCATCGCCCGCTGGTTCCCACCCGAGCGGGGAGACAGCCAGGACGAAAACATCCTGGTGATAGCCGAAACACCCGGGCCGGCGCCTTACACCCGCCTGGGGATCTACCACTGGCCAACAGAATCGCTGCGCTGGATACTGGACGACCCCAACCGCAGTATCGATGGCGCCTGGGTGTCACCGGACGGCATGGTGATCGTCAACCAGGTGGAGCAATCCTGCCGCCGCCCCACCTGGATTGACCCCGCCACTGGCATCGAAAGCGCTTTCCCCCGGCTGCCGGGCAATCTGCTGCCGCTGGGTCGCGCCGCCGATGGCGCCTGGGTCGCAGTCTACTCCTCCGCCACCCAGCCTGCCGAGCTGATGCGTTTTACCGGCCTGGAATCCCCGGCCGATCTGAAATCGCTAACCCGCGTCTGGGAGCACACCACCTTGACCCCCAAACTGTTGACCCCCGCCGAAAACCTGACCTGGCTTTCGAACGATGGGCTGCAGATCCAGGGCTGGCTGTACCGGGCCAATCCAAACCCGCGCCAGGCAGTGATCATGATCCACGGCGGCCCTACCTGGCATGCCGAGGACGAGATTAAACCCGTGATCCAATTCCTGGCATCCCAGGGATTTAACGTGTTGGATGTCAACTACCGTGGCAGCACCGGGTTCGGGCTGGCGTACCGGGATGCAATAAAGGTAGATGGCTGGGGCGGCCGCGAACAGGAAGATATCACCAGTGGAGCGCAGGCCGTGATCGATCTCGGCCTTGCCGAACCAGGGAAAGTAGGCGTCTTCGGCACCTCCTATGGCGGCTACAGCTCCTGGTGCCAGATCACGCGCCATTCCCCTCACCCAATCGCTGCTGCGGCCCCAATCTGCGGCATGACCGACCTGGTGATAGATTACGAAACCACCCGCCCCGACCTGCGCCCATACAGTGAAGAGATGATCGGCGGCAGCCCGGCGCAAAACCCGCAGCGCTACTTCGAGCGCTCGCCGATCCATTTCGTGGAGAACATCCGTGGTAAGCTGCTGATCGTCCAGGGAGCAGTTGACCCCAACGTTACGCCGGAAAACGTCCGCCAGGTAATTGCCCGTCTGGAAGCCTGCAAAATTCCTTATGAGCTGCTAGTATTTGATGACGAAGGTCATGGCATCCTCAAGCCTGCCAACCAACAGATCCTGTTTTCTCGCCTGGCGGTGTTCTTCTCCGCAGCAATGAGCGGTTAAATCAAAACAAGGCGGGATGCTATCCGCCTCGTTTTCTTGATCAGAGTATTTCTGGCTTATCCGCAGGTACCGCTCATGTCCGTGACCCAAACGCCATTGACCCAACCGCCACCAGTAGTGGTGGGAGGCGGGGTAGTCGGCGGCGGGGTGGTCGGGGGCGGGGTGGAGCCTGTGCAGGTACCGCTCATGTCCGGGACCCATACACCGTTGACATAACCGCCTCCCTGACCTGCACGAACGCCAGTCCGCACGTTAAACTGCGGGTTGTAATTGGTGTTCATTGTTTGATCTCCTTCAAAGGATTGGGAAACGGATTATTCAGGGATATACAGTACTTGCCCGGGCCGGATCAAGTTCGGGTTGGTGCCAATGGTCGCCTGGTTGGAATAATAGATCGTCATCACATTGTCTGCATTCATGTTCCCGTAAAACTTCTGGGAAATGGTGCTCAGGCTGTCACCAGACTGGACCGTGTAGCAGGCCGAGCCCGATTGTACATTTGTCCTAACGTTCATGTAACATCTCCTTTTGGAATACTAAGTTGATACGGGTATTTTATCAATCAATCTCGGTCAAAGCAATACGTCATATGACATAAATTTGGGGAATTTGAAGGTAAAAATGCAGCTAACTGGTCTGGGATTGGACTGGACCGGGGTCTTCGGGGGCACTTTTTACCACCAACTTGACACCCTCTACGCGCACAACCTGCACCCGTGCGCCGGGCGGCAACGAGTCCTCTCCTGGGGCCAGCTGGGCACTCCACTGCTCACCTCCCAGCTGCACCTGGCCGGCGCGGCTGATCTGGCTGGTGGCATAACCATAACGCCCCACCAGGCTTTCAGCGCCCATGCGTACCGGCTCGAAGCGTGCCTGGATGGCGAACATCAAAATCACAAAAAATATACCACCCATCAGCATCGATGTGACTACGATCAACGGCACCGAGACACGCTGGAAACTGGGCACGCTGGGTGAATTAAATAACACCAGTGCGCCTACGATCAAGGATGCCACGCCGGCCACGGTCAGTGCGCCATGCGTGGGTGCTTTGATATCCAGAATGAACAGCACGAAAGCGATAGCCAGGAAAATCATGCCAAACCAGTTGACATCCAGCACACCCAATCCGTAAGCGGCCAGCGCCAGGCAGACCGCGCCGATAAAGCCTGCCGCCCAACCGCCCGGGCTGGAAATCTCAATCAGGATGGCCTGCACGCCGATCGTCAACAGCAGGAACACAATATTGGGGTTTGTCAGAATAGACAGGAGCTCTTCGATGAAAGAGGGTTCCAGCGTATCCACCTGGGCATTGCTGGTCTCGACCTGGACTTCGCCATCCGCAAGCTGCACGCTATAGCCGTCCAGGCTGTGAAGCAGACTGTCCAGGTCCTCTGCCAGGAAATCCACCAGCCCGATCTCTACTGCCTCGCTGGCGGTTACAGCCTCCGCCGACTCAATCATCGACTCCGCCAAAGCGATCGCCTGTGGACTGTGACCTTCGGCCAGCGAGCGCACCATCGCCTTGAGGATATTTTTTTCCTTGGCCTCCATCGTCTCCCCCAGGTCCTCGCCTTCCGCTCCGACTGGGCTGGCGGCGCCAATGGTGGTTTCCGGTGCCATTGCCGAGGCGTGCCCGGCCAGGGTAATCACCGCGCCGGCGCTGCCGGCCATCGCCCCGTTCGGCGCCACGTACACCACCACCGGTACACGGCTGCCGCGTATCATCTGTACCATGCTGCTCATCAGGTCCACCGAGCCACCCGGGGTGTTGAGCTGCAGCACCAGCAGCTCATATCCCTGCCCCTCGGCCATGCGCAGGCCGCGCTGCAGGTATTCCGCCATGGCGGGGGTCAGCGGGCCATCGGCGGTCAGTACCAGAACCGGGTTTTCTTCATCCTGGGCCGCTGCAGCAGACCAGCCCACCAGGGCTACTAGCCCTACCAGGACCCACAGCAGCCAGTGAAGCTTTTTTGACATTTGGTTACCTTCGCACCCCAACCGGTCAGTCGTAATCGTGCGCCACAATTAGCAGAGTGATATCGTCCATCTGCGGCTCGCCGCTGGCAAATGTATATACTTCCGAGAGCAGCCCATCTTGCAAGTCCACAACCGGCCGCTGCAGGTTAGCCTGGATGGCACGCGCCATGCGCTCCTCACCAAAAAACTCGCCGTGCGGGCTCTGGGCATCCTGAATACCGTCCGTATAAACCAGCAGCAGCGAACCAGGGCGCAACTGCACCCTGGCCCGCTCCCAGACAGCATCTTCCGCTATCCCTAGCGGCACCCCGGTGCGAGACAGCAGCTCAACCTGCTGGCTAGCCCGGTCATGATACAGGTAAGGCGGCGGGTGACCGGCATTGCAGTACACCAGCGTCCCATCCGCCGGATCGAACACACCGTAAAAGAGGGTGACAAACATGCCCGAGCCAACATCCGTGATCAAGCGGCGGTTGGCAATATTGAGCACCCGTTCCGGCTGATCCGGGTAATCGACCGCATAAGTACGCAGCAGCGTGCGACTGAGTGCCATCAGCAGTGCCGCCCCCATCCCTTTATCAACCACGTCCGCCACCACCAACCCCAGCCTGTTCCCCGGCAAGGTAATAAAATCGTAGAAATCACCGGAAGTTTCCCGGGCTGGGCGCCAGGTTGCGGTAACATCCCATCCTTGGATCACTGGTAGATTATCCGGCAGCAGGCTGGCCTGCATCCTGCCTGCTAAAGCCAGCTCCTGGCGGCGCACACTGACCGCCAACAACGCCCGCGCAGCCTGGTTCAGGAAGCCCACCAACATTAAGTCACGCTCGCGCAGCTCAGAGAACAGCTCGGCCAGGGGGTCTTCGTAGATGGTGACCACCCCGATCGGGTTGCGGCCCGGAATACGCAGCGGGACGGCACGCACCACCCGACGCTCGCCTTCCTGGCCGCGCAGCAGCACCCGCTGCCGGAACGCCCGCGCTTCCAAGCGGTCGGCATTAAGCGGGATCTGTAAGTTCGGCCACAGCTCGCCGTCCAGCCCTGCATCCGCCGGGCCAATCAGCCGCAGCACATTTTCGCTGGGGGGCGTATACCAGAAGTTGGCCTCCTGGACGCCAAATGCCGCCGAAAGACCCCGTCGCAAGAAGTGCACTGCCTGGGTCATATCTTCTGAGGCGTACATCGAGTTGATCGTTGCCGGCAGGATATCCGTGCGTGCCTGCTCGTCCCCCTGATTGATGCTGGATTCCAGGTAGTCGATCGCCGAATCCCAGCGGCCAGCCATGGCCAGCACATGCCCCACCCGCCCCGGTATGAAGTGGCGGATCAGGAACTGGCGGTAGATCTGGTTTTGCAGCCGGTAGCTCTCGCCATCCACTTCTTCCACAACCCCGGTCAAATAAAGGGGGTCGAGGTCCGGCGAGAGTGGCAGTGGCAGCTCGGCTTTGGGCACCGAGGTGCGCTCCAGCAGCTGCAGAATGCAGGTCAGCAAATCCGGGTCTTCTTCAATCAGGCGCACCGCTTCCAGCAGCGTGGCATACTGGACCACCTCCTGGCGCAGATAGCGATTGATGACAAACATCACATCGCGAGTGCGCAGCAGCCGGCCCGGGCGGGTGCTGGCCAGCTGGGCGCAGCGCTGGGTGATCCAGCGGATCAGGTAAATATCGCCGCGGGTGGAGTCCAGCAGCCGCTCACGGGCCAGGCGGGTCGCCGAGACCTCGTACTCCGCCAGGAACTCCGCGATCAATGCTTCACTTTCCTTCTCAGATAAATCCCCCACAAAGACGCGCCGGGCGATACCCCGGAAGGGCGAGGATTCGCCCACCGTCAGGGTGGCCAGGCTGAGCGCCCCGGATACTACCACCTGCATCCGGAAATCCATGGTTTGCTGATCCATGTAAGCCGCCCGCAGCGAAGTGAGCAGCGCCTGTACCAGGTCGGTGGGCATAGCCTCCAGCGGGTCGAACAGCAGCACAAAATCTCGCCCCAGGGTTTCCAGGCTGTCCATTAGAAAACCGCGGAACACAGCGCTGCTGGCCTCGACCTCCTCTGGAACTTCCAGCTGCTGGCCGGTGAGTTCGTTCAATTGCCGGGCCACCAGGGCGATCAAATCCGCAAAGAAAACCTGCTGCGTGGTTACCCGCAGCTGGTCCATATCGATATAGGCGCAGATCCAGCCCATATCTTTAGCCAGTCTCTGCTCTAAGTGGCGCAACAAGATGGTCTTCCCGCACAGGCGCGGCCCCAGCAGCGCGCTGGGCACTCCCTCCTCTATGCCCTGGGCGATCTGCTCGAGCGCCTCGTGATGGAAGCGCACCGAAGCCGGCAGGTCCATCGCCAGCTCAAACTCGATCATACCCTTCCTCTTTTACTTTGCGGAACAGGTAGTTGAGGTCGTAGGTTTGCTGCAGCACCTTGGTAAAAACCGGCGACGTGAAAGAATAAATTTTGCCTTTACGATGGATCACACCCGCCAGCGTGAGCACATTGCAGGCCTCGTCTATCGAGTTCTGCTGCAGGGTAATGCCACCCCGCCGCAGCACGGTGTCGATTTCCTCCAGCGAGAAGCCTTTGGTTCCGGCATCCTCTGCTGCGCTCAGGATGGCGTACACCAGCGCCTTTTCGCGGTTTTCCGTGTTCTGCATAAATGAGGTCAGCAGATGGCTGGTAAAGCCCTCATCCGCATAGACATCAAACAGGCTCTTAGGAGTAATCTCGCGCTCGCCGGTTTGATCCAATCGGCGCAGCAGGATCAGGCAGTAATACTGAATCAGGTTAGGATGGCCGGCGGTCTCCTCATAAATCCGGCTGATCACTTCATCCTCATTGCGGATATGGACGCGCAGGTTTTCCATGGGTGTCACAATCAGCTGGCGCGCCTGCTGGCGGGAGAACTCGTTGAGGCGGATTTCCTGGGCAAAGTTATAGAACGGCGAGTCGAGCAGGTACTGCTCGCGCATCGCTTCGCGAAAACCGGCAATGATGTACTGGCAGGCGCCTTTATTGGAGGAAGCCCGCAGCATACGGAACAGCTCCCAATCACCGCGCTGCATAATCACCAGGTTGTCGACCTCATCCAACAGGAAGATGGTCTTGGCCTTGTTGATCTGGCTCATCCGCTCCAGAAAGTTCGGGAAGAAAAACACGTACTTCTGCATGTGCAGGCGTGGTAATTCCCGCGGGTTCAGCTTGCGCACTACTTCCCGGATGTAGTCGTCTGTGCTCAGCAGGTCGCTGCACTCCAGGTACACTACGCGTGCCGGGTCCTCTCGCTCCTTCAGGATACGCTCGATCTCTCGCAGCAAGGATGTTTTGCCGATACGCCGAATGCCCAGGATGACGTGGTTGGTATCCGGGTTGGCCAGGATGCGCGACAACTCATACTCTCGCCCAAAGAAGCGGCTGCCGGTTACCGGGGCGCGCGTCTCGTAAGGCGACAGGTACGAGATCGGCACCTGAGCCGAGATGATATCGAGCAGCTCGCCGCTGGGCCGCCGGGAATGGACTACCCGCTTTTGCTCTTCTCCACCCACCAGCACCATGTTGTAATTGGCGCTGGTTTTAAATTTAAATAAGGGGAAGCTGTTTCCGTCCACCAGAACGAGCGTGATCTGCCGCTGCAGGTTGCGCTCGCGCATCACGTCGGCCAGGCTTTGCATCAGGTGCTGCGAGGTGACTCCGTCCAGGTCTTTGGTCTTGACCCAGATCACCGCGGTGCGGCTGGACAGGCGCAGTTTCCAAGAAGACAGATCTACGAAGTAGAGCTCGTAACCCAGGGCGGGGTTGCCTTCCCGCACCTGGTAGCCCAGGTCATCATTAAACACACGCAGCAAGCGCGGCCATTCTTTTTGCATGTGCGTCCTCTCCCGTTAGAAATTCGGATAGATTCGTCTATTATAAAGCATGCAGCCCCCGCCTGGGCGGGGACTGCGCTGTCGTTTGATGGTTCCTGGGCGTGCTCTGTGATGACGCAGGTTTATTCGTCGAAGTAGTCCCACTTGGAACGCAGCAGCCAGCCAACGATGACAGCCGGCAGGATCAAGTAGAAAGACGCCCACATGCCCACGCTCGCCAGCCCGGCGACAAAGGCGATAGCAGTAGCGAACAGGTACACATACATGCCCCAGCGCTTCCACAGCCAGATGCCGATCGCCGCGATCACATCCAACAGGTTGGCTACCACCATCATGGTCAGGATCCAGGTGCGGTCGACCTGCGGGGTATTAGCCGCATTGTAGAAAATTGCGGCGGCGAGGCCGGTCACTATCATCAAGACCAGCGCTGCGGTCAGCCAGAAGCCACGTACTTTATGTACCTGTTTTTTATTCGTTGTGCTCTTGCTGGCCGGTTTGGCGCCCGATTTTTGCTGTTGAGATTTCGATTTCTGTTGCGTTTTGGACTTGTTTGCCATATTCTCCTCAAATGAGTTTTTCTAAGATGATTGCTGACTCGCCCGATTTTATCATATATCGCTCACCAAAGTCTTTCAGTTATGCTCCTGTTTGACTTTATTCCAAAATTTTCGTTTATCGAGTATCATAGAACCGGAGGTGCCAAGAATGAACAAAGTAAAACATATCATCAAAACAAAAGGTCATCGCGTTTGGAAAGTGCAGGCAGATATCACGGTTTTCGATGCGCTTAAGCTGATGGCTGATAAGCAGATCAGTTCAGTTATCGTCATGGACGGCGATCAGGTTGCCGGTATTTTTACTGAACGGGATTATGCGCGTAAAGTTGGTCTTCAGGATGTAAATCCAAGCGCGATAAAGATTGCTGACATCATGACGCGCCAGTTAATCACGGTTACGCCGGAAACATCGGTCAATGAATGCATGGCGATCATCACAGATAACCACATCCGCCATTTGCCAGTCTTGCAGGACGGGAAATTAGTAGGGATTATCTCGATTGGCGATGTCGTTAAAGATATGATTGACGAACTACAATTTGCGGTAAAACAACTCGAAAATTACATCACATATTTCCGCTAATTCACTTGTTTCCCCTTTATGACCGAATAAGCGTATGAGAAGAACACGCATCCTGTTGCAGGCTGTTTTCTGGATTTTGGTTTATATCTTCCTGGCAACCGCACCATTAATCATCTTGAAAATTGGCGAGGTTCCAGAGAAGCGCGAGCCCTGGAGAGAGTTATCAGTTGCCCTGGGTTTCGCCGGGCTGGCCATGATGACGCTCCAATTCGTGCTGACAGCGCGGTTTAAGACCATCAAATCGCCTTACGGGGCCGATGTAGTCTACCATTTCCATCGTCAGATCTCGCTGGTCACGGCCGCATTGATCCTGGTGCACCCCCTGCTGCTGTTTGTGAACGCCCCCCAGACCCTGCAGTTGCTAAATCTGGCATCTGCCCCCTGGCGGGCCAGGATGGGGGTGAGTGCGGTAATTCTGTTATTGATCCTGATCGCAATTTCTCTGTGGCGCAAGTCTTTCAAGATTGAATATACCCACTGGCGCATCTGGCATGGCATTCTAGCTACGATTGTGGTGGCGTTATCGATGGCACATATTGTGCTGGCCAGGCACTACCTGAACCTGCCCTGGAAGCAAGTCCTGTGGATCATTTATGGAGTTTTTTGGGTGGGGTTACTGGCTTACCTGCGTATCATCAAGCCAATGCAGTTACTGCGGCGTCCCTACGTTGTCGACGAGGTAGTTCCACAAAGGGGAAATGCCTGGACCCTGGTCGTTAAGCCAGAAGGTCATGACGGGATGAAATTCATGCCGGGACAGTTTGCCTGGCTTACTGCCTGGATATCGCCGTTTAGCGATGCCGAACATCCCTTTTCCATCTCTTCCAGCGCCAGTCAGACCGACAGGGTGGCTTTTACCATCAAGGAACTGGGGGATTTCACCAGCACGATCAAAACCATGCAGAAGGGACAGAAGGTCTACCTGGATGGCCCGTTCGGGGCATTCAGTGTGGATCGCCACTCTCATGCACCTCAGTTCGTCTTCATTGCCGGCGGCGTCGGCATTACACCGATGATGAGCATGCTAAGCACCCTGGCAGATCGAGGCGACCAGCGCCCCTTGCTCCTGATCTACGCTAATAAGGACTGGGAGAGTGTAATTTTCCGGGAAGAGATAACGGACCTGGAGACCAGACTCAACCTTGAAGTGGTGCATGTATTAAATTCACCTCCCGATGGCTGGACGGGAGAAACCGGTTTTGTCAGCCAGGAGCTGCTCGACCGCTACCTGCCGAAGGACAAAGCCCGCGACACAACCGAGGTATTTATCTGTGGGCCTGAACCGATGATGAACGCTGTTGAACAGGCATTGATCCGAATTGGTGTGCCCTTTGGCGATTTTCACTCCGAGCGCTTTAACCTGGTTTGAGGAGTCCGAGATGCGTCAAAGGATTTCCACCCTGTTGGCAATCGTCATCGGCATCATCATTTTTGCCATGGCGGTTACATTTGCATTTCTGTAAGAGGAAAACCGGCCGGGTGGTAAACCAACGACCGGCTTGAAATTAACCCAAGGCTCTGTTTCAAGTGCCTGGAGCAACACTTGGGGGTATATTCACCACCATGCTCGCGGTCCAGGCTGATCTCCAAAACCGCTAGAACTACCCCTCACGGCACACTGCCCAGTCTGTGCACTGGGATGATGAGCAGGATTTGCATGGATTTGGAGTGGCCGTCGGATTGGTGATCGCCGCGTTGACGTACTTTATCAGTGTAAAGGGCAAGAAGGCGGCCAGTCATGCGGAGAAGGACGAGACGGAAGCATAAGAAAACAGCCACACCCTCCAGGGGGATCGGCCAGTTGGCACGATCCTGACAGGGGCGTAAAGACGCACGATCACCTCCAGCACCTGGCTTTGAGATATCCATCCATTCAAGAACAATAGCTGGCTTGTCGGTTGCCTATCCCAGCATGTCACTCAAAGGACATCTCAACCCCGAGCGATGTTTTGCTTTCGATGTACTCAAACCAGTTCATGTTGAACAGGTTCAGGGTGTGCTTTTGCAGGGCTTCTACGTCTGGGTATTTTTCCACACCCCAAGCCAGCCATTCCTCTGACGCCCATACACCCTGACAACCGATGATCAGCTCGCAGCCCAGCTGCTGCAATGACTCGGCATTTTGAGCCATAAGCTTATCCTTTTCTTCAGCGGTAAGCTTATACCAGGGCTCTTTATATCTCATAAACCAGACTTTAAAAATTGGCTGTGCCATGGGGGACCTCCTGAAAGAACCTTTCCTGCCCAACCGGAATGTATACTGGGTAATGTAAATTTATGTTACAAGGGAAATCTCGGAGAGTCAAGATCTAGACAAATTTTAACTGGCCAAAGCCACCTATTGCGGAATCCTCCTGAATTTCATTTGTGGTAAAATTTGCCTCACTTCGTTAGGATCAAGAGTGGCTATATGCGGGCGTCGCCAAGTGGTAAGGCATCAGCCTTCCAAGCTGATATTCGCCGGTTCGAATCCGGTCGCCCGCTCTACAACTAAATATGGGCCCGTAGCTCAGCGGCAGAGCGGACGGCTTAGCGTATAGAATCTAAGTTGAGGTGCGGGTTATGAAGCTCAGCGTGGCAGTTGGCACACACCAGGATGCACTTGCTGATCTCTTCCAAAATTGGTTGGAGCTTGCGATTTGATAGTGAACGCATATCCAGCTTAAAATCTTTCTCGGAAGAATCTTCGTGATGAAATACGAGTGCAGCCAGGTTTTTATCATAGCCACAAATTGAGCAGCGACCACCAGCATTTTGAATGAGCTCTAACTTCCTGGTGAGTCCTCTTCTTTTTTGGGCTTCGTAACTTTGCAGGTCTTTGTTCTTACAAGCAGATGAGCAGAATTTAGTTTGTCTGCCTTGTAGAGATCGACCACATACAATACAGTTAGGTATTTCATTCATAACTGTATTCTAGCCTCAATATGATCCAATGCCAAGGGCTGCCTGCACAATAAAGTGCCGGTAGAACCTGCCAAATTCGGGGAAGCCTACGTCGCAAGATAAGGTAATCCCGAGCCAAGCCCGGAACATATCCGGGAAGGTGTAGAGACTAGATGGCAGGCACCCCTCTCTGGGGTGAAGGGATAGTCCAGCCCACGAACCCGAAAGGGGCGGCGAAAGCCGTGGTGGGAAGCATAACCGTTTGGTCGCAGGTTCGAATCCTGCCGGGCCCACTGCAATTGAAAGCTCCCGAAGCTACGGCTCCGGGAGCTCGTCGTTATCAAATTCTTCGCTCCCCTCGCTCAGAATGACAGGCTATTTCTTGCCCGGCCATGCCAGGCCGATGCGCCCGCGCTCGGCCTCCACTTTCTGGATCTCAACTTCGATGACATCCCCCACCTGCAGACGCGTTCCGGGCGGCAGTTGGCTGCGGTGCAGCAGCCCGTCCTGCTTAACGCCGATATCCACGAAGGCGCCAAAATCGACCACGTTGCGCACGGTGCCGTTCAAGCGCATGCCCGGTGCCAGGTCTTCCAAGGAAAGTACATCGCTGCGCAATATCGGCGCCTGGGCGTCCTGGCGCGGGTCGCGTCCCGGGCGCACCAGCTGTTCCAGGATATCGACCAGGGTGGGCACACCGGAGCCCAGCTCGGCAGCCAGCGCATCCACCGGCTGCAGTTGCAGCAACGCATCCAAAGCCGCTTTCCGCCCGGCAGGCGGCGTCTCCGGAACCAGACCGGCTTTCTTCAAGACTGCTTCGGCGATGGGATAGCTCTCCGGGTGGATGGCGCTGGCGTCCAACGGGTTATCCCCAGCACGGATGCGCAGGAAACCGGCCGCCTGCTCGAAGGCTTTCGGTCCCAGCCCGGAGACCTTGCGCAGCTGCAGACGGCTGCAGAACGGGCCATTCTGGTCGCGGTATTCAACGATATTCTTCGCCAGCTTGGGGCCAATCCCGGCCACATACATCAGCAATGCCGGAGAAGCGGTCGTGGCGTCGACGCCCACCTGGTTGACCACACTCTCTACCACGCCGGTCAGTCCTGCCGAAAGCTGCTTTTGATCCACATCGTGCTGGTACAGCCCCACCCCGATCGATTTCGGGTCAATCTTGACCAGCTCGGCCAGTGGGTCCTGGGTGCGGCGGGCAATGGAAACGGCGCCGCGCAGGGAGACATCCAGGCCGGGCAGCTCCTGGCGCGCCTCGGGGCTGGCCGAGTACACACTGGCGCCGGCCTCGTTTACGATCAAGTAGCGCACCTGAGGCGCGTAGGTTTTAATCAGCTCAGCCGCCAGGGATTCGCTCTCGCGCGAAGCGGTGCCGTTGCCGATGGCGATCAGGGTAACTTCGTATTTCAGCACCAGCGCTGCCAGGTTTTTTAACGCCCGCTCGCGCTCATTCTGCGGCGCGTGGGGGTAAATTGTGGCGGTATCCAGCAGCCGCCCGGTCGGGTCCACCACAGCTACTTTGCAGCCGGTGCGGAAACCCGGATCGATCCCCAGCACCGTCTGGCCCGCCAGGGGCGGCTGGCCTAACAGCGCCCGCAAGTTGGTGGCGAACACGCCGATGGCATGCCGCTCGGCTTTCTCGCTCAGCTCGCGGCGCACGTCGCGCTCAATGGCCGGTAGTAATAAGCGTTCGGCCGCATCCTGGATGGCCAGCTCGAGCTGCACGGCCAGCGGCGAGGCCCGGTTGGGGCGAAATACGGCAAAGATAGCGTTTTGCCAGTCACGCTCGGCGACCAGCACTTTGACGCGCAGCACTTTTTCAGCCTCGCCGCGGTTGATTGCCAGCGCCTGGTGCGGTCGCAGCCGCTCCACACCAATCTCAAACTCGTAGTACAGAGCGTAAACTGAGCGCTCGTCAGTCGCGCCATCGATTTTTTCACAGCGCAACACACCCCACTGCATGGCCTTCTCGCGGGTTACCCGCCGCACCTCGGCATGCTCGCTGATCGCCTCCGCCACGATATCGCGTGCCCCCGCCCAGGCATCTTCCAGGGTGGGTACGGCCTCGTTGAGGAATGGCCGGGCGATCTGGTCGAGCGGCGTTTTGGTAGATGGCTGCTGCAGGATCCAATCTGCCAGTCCCTGCAGGCCCCTTTCCTTGGCCATGCTGGCGCGTGTGCGCCGCTTGGGCTTGTAAGGCGCGTACAGGTCTTCCAGGGCGGTCAGGGTTTCCGCCTGGTTGATCTGGGTAGCCAGCTCCAGCGTCAGCTTGCCCTGCTCCTCGATCGATTTCAATACTGTGTCCCGCCGCTCGTCCAGCGCTCGGAATTTTTCCAACAGCTCGATCACCTGGCGAATCTGCTCTTCATCCAGGCCGCCGGTGGCTTCTTTGCGGTAGCGGGCAATAAACGGCAGGGTGTTATCCGCATCCAGCAGCTCGATGGTAGCGCCGGCTTGCTCTGGGCGAATATCGAGCTGTCGCGCAATTTGTTGTGCGTAGGTCATGAATTCCTCACGTATAGCGGGTCTTTTCCATCTTGCGCAGGATATCGGTTGCCATCACCAGGATCAGCGAGAATAATCCCAGCAGGATAGCGGCGGAATACGCGCCGACATACTGCCTTTCGTCCAGGGCGCGGTAAATAAACAGGGTCGCCGTTTCCGTGCGGCCTTGAATGCCGCCGCCAATCACCAGCACGGCGCCAAACTCGCCCAGGGCGCGTGCGAAGGTCAATGTTACCCCATAAATGAACCCCCAGCGTAGGGCGGGCAGGGTTACCTTCCAGAAGGTCTGCCAGCCATTGGCCCCCAGGGTGGCGGCGGCCTGCTCCTGCGTAACGCCAAAGTTTTGCAGTAGTGGGATCAGCTCGCGGATCATAAACGGCAGGGTGACAAACATCGTCGCCATGATCATCCCTGGCAGGGCAAAGGCTACCTGGATGCCCAAGGGCGCCAAAACCGGCGCCAGCAGGCCGTTGCGCCCAAAGAGCAGCAGGAGCATATAGCCTACCACCACCGGCGACATGGCGAACGGCATATCCACCAGGGCATTGAGCAGCTTGCTCCCCGGGAAGCTGTCACGCACAAACACCCAGGCAACGATGGTGCCAAAGATAGCCTGGGTAACGACCACAATCAAGCTGATATATAAAGTTTTGCCGAACGCTGCCATCACATCCGGTTGGGTCAGGGCCTCCAGGATAGCTCCCAAACCCTCCTTGAATGCTCCTACCAGCAGAGCGCCAAGCGGCAGCAAGATCAGGCCGCCGACGTACAGGAAAACAATTCCCACCAGAATGCGGCGGATCCAGGCGCTTTCCCGCACTAATCGGACAGTCGGAGAAGCGGGTTTATTTTTCACGGCACTCATGACGACTCTTTCTGGATGCGCTGCTGCAGGAAATCCACCACCAGCATCAAGGCCAGAGCGATAGCGACCATCACCATCGAGACGGCGCTGGCACCCAGCCGGTTCTCGCTCTCCACCTCACCCAGCACATACACCGCCGCGGTCTGCGAAAACATCGGGATATTGCCGGCCACAATCACGATCGCGCCAAATTCGCCAATCGCCCGGGCAAAGCTCAGCAGGGCGCCGCTGGCCAGCGGCAAGATCAAGGGCGGCAGGGTGATGCGCCGAAAAATCGTCCCCGCGCTGGCGCCCAAGGTCGCGGCGGCATCCTCCTGTACTCGATCCAGGCTGCTCAGCACCGGCTGCACCGTCCGCACTACAAATGGGAAGGTAATAAACAGCAAGGCCAGGATAATGCCGGGCGGAGCAAATATTATCGAAAATCCCAGGCTCTCTTTAAACCAGGAACCCAGGATGGCTTGCGGGCCATATAAAACGACCAGCATCACACCGGTCACCAGGGTTGGGATGGCTAGCGGCAGATCCACCACACTATTGAGCAGGGATTTGCCGGGAAACTCGTAGCGCACCAGGACATAGGCGGTCACCGCGCCCATCACGGTATTGATCACGGTCATCACCCCGGCCGTCCACAAGGTAAGCTTGAGCGCATTCCAGGCCACGGGCTGGGTCACCTGATCAACCAGCTCGCCGATGCCTTCCTGCAGCCCATCGCGAAAGATCACCAGCAGTGGGATGATCAGCAATACGGTCAGGTAGCTGATCGCCGCCGTACGGATGGCCCACTTGCCCCAGGGAAGGCGGCGCTCTCTGCGCGTCTTCGCTGCCAGTGCGGCGCCCGGACCTGGCTGGATAGCAGTTGTGTCACTCATCGCGGCTATCCTCTCTGCTCCGGGAATATCGCTTCCGGCTCGCCGCCCGGGATGCGGTAAATTTTGGTGCCCATGAAATGCGACCGGACTATCAAAATGGCTCGGTCGGTTACCTGGCTCAGCACCTCGCCCACTATCCCGTCCAGCGAGATCCTTCGGGTCGGTTTCATGAGGGGTGCGCCTAAAACCAGCAGATCATATTCGCCGGACTTGATCTCGCCCAATATTTCATCAGCAGCGTCCCCGCTGCGCACCTTGCCCACCGCCGGCACGCCCAACAGCCCTAACGACTGGATGCCTCCATCCAGGAAGCGTTCCGCCCGGCTGCGCAGGTTGGAATCCGTGGACTCGGCCGACAGCACGGATAGCAGGGTTGCGTCGGCATTCAAATGCCGGATCAAGCGCCCGGCGAACAGGACATCATCTTTCCCGGGCTCGCCGCTGGCCACACAGATCATGGCGTTCATTGGCACAGTG
>JBFYSP010000053.1:0-7492 GCA_041301395.1 Anaerolineae bacterium | reverse complement strand
CGGCTGGTCTTAAAGCGGTGCGTTCACCGAACCTGACCCTGAACACGCGCAAGCTCTCCCAGGCCCTGGGAGCAGAACCGCCTGGGATCGACCCGGGCATCGACAAGTTCCACCAGCAATATTTAGAGAAATACCCCCAGCATTTGAGCGAGATGGCAGCAGGAGAATAAATTATGGAGATCCAGATAGGCTCGCATACGATTGGCGAGAAACATCCGACCTATTTCATTGCCGATATTGCCGCCAACCACGACGGCGATTTGGAACGGGCGATCATGCTCATCCGCATGGCTAAGGAGGCCGGGGCGGATGCCGCAAAGTTCCAGAACTTCCGCGCCCCGCAGATTGTGTCGGACTACGGTTTCAGCAACATGGGCGGCCAGGTTTCGCACCAGGCCAGCTGGAAAAAATCCGTCTTCCAGGTGTACCAGGATGCTTCCATCGCATTCGAATGGACGCCAATCTTGAAGCAAGCCTGTGATGAGGTGGGCATCGATTATTTCTCCTCCCCCTATGATTTTGCCGCCACCGATATGCTGGATGACTATGTGCCGGCCTATAAAATCGGCTCGGGCGAGATCGACTGGCTGGAAGCGCTGGAGCACATGGCGCGCAAGGGCAAGCCGGTGATCATTGCCACCGGAGCGTCGACCATCGGGGAGGTGCAGCGCGCCGTGCATACCATCCTGGTATTCAATCCGCAATTAGTGCTGATGCAGTGCAATACCAACTACACAGCCAGTCTGGGCAATTTCGACCACATTCACCTGCGGGTCTTGAATACCTACCGCTCGATGTTTCCGGATGTGATCCTGGGACTATCCGACCACACGCCCGGGCTCGCTACGGTGCTTGGAGCAGTGACCCTGGGGGCGCGGGTAGTAGAGAAACACTTTACTGATGACAACGACCGGGTGGGTCCAGACCACAAGTTTGCTATGAACCCGGCCAGCTGGGCGGATATGGTAAACCGCACCCACGAGCTGGAGCGCGCCCTGGGCTCGGGCGATAAATTTGTCGCCGGCAACGAAACCGATACGGTCATCGTCCAGCGGCGCTGCTTGCGGGCGGCGCGCGATATCAAGTCCGGCGAAACTCTGACCCGCGAGATGATCGATGTGCTGCGCCCGGCTACCCCTGACGCCATCCTGCCGCCGCATATCCCGGAAGTTGTCGGCACACGTGCCCTGGCAGATATTCCTAAGGGCAAAGAATTACGCTGGACCGATCTGGGAGACTGAAGCGATAATTTTCGGTGAATGACGCTTGACTCGCCTGCTGTACTTTACACGCGACTATAACACCCACGACTACCGCTTCCTGACGGCGCTTGCCCGGACAGAGCACCAGGTGTTCTACCTGCAGCTCGAACGCCGCGAACCAGTGCTCGAAACTCGCCGGCTGCCCGCAGGCATTGAACCCGTGTCTTGGGAAGGAGGGCAGCGGCCTTACCGGCCTGAAGACCTGTCTCGTCTGCAAGCCGGCCTGGAGCGGGTGCTGGCACAGGTGCAACCGGACCTGGTGCAGGCCGGGCCGCTGCATCTCTCCGCTTACCTGGCGGCACGCGCCGGTTTTTCGCCGCTGCTCAGCATGTCGTGGGGCTACGATTTGCTTTACGAAGCGCCGCGCAGCCCTGAGGTGCAGCAGGCTGTTCGATTTACGCTGAGCCGCAGCGCGGCCATGTTGGGCGACTGCGCTACGATCCGCAGGCTGGCGGTTGGCTATGGCATGCCGGATGAGCGCATTGTCACCTTCCCGTGGGGCATCGACCTGGCACATTTTTCCCCTCCCCAGGATGCCGGGTTGCCGGGTGAAGGGGCGCCATTCACGCTGCTCTCGACGCGCGGCTGGGAGGCGATTTATGGCATTGAAGTACTGGCCCGAGGTTTTGCCAGGGCTGCCCGCCACTGCCCGGAGCTGCGCCTGGTGATGCTGGGCAACGGTTCGCAGGCTGCGAGCTTGCGGGAAATCTTTGAGCAGGCGGGTGTGTTGGATCGGGTGAAGTTCGCCGGTGCGATTGGCTATGCCGATCTGCCGGACTTTCATCGTCGGGCCGACCTTTACCTGAGCGCCTCGCGTTCCGATGGCACCTCGATTTCGCTGCTGGAAACCCTGGCGTGCGGGACACCCGCACTGGTCTCCGATATCCCGGGCAACCGGGAGTGGATCACCCCAGGAGTGGATGGCTGGTGGTTTTCCGACGGAGATGCGCAGGCGCTGGCTGAGGCGATCTTGCAGGCCGTGGCGCAGCGCAACCGCCTGCCGGAGATGGGAATGAATGCCCGCCGGCTGGCTGAACAGCGCGCCGATTGGGCGCAAAACTTCCCCAAATTATTCCAGGCTTTCAGCATCGCCCTGGATGCAGTGAAGGACCCTTCACAGGCCGTATGAGACCCAAGATGGTTGCCATCCTCCAGGCCCGCATGGCGGCCTCGCGTTTGCCCGGTAAAGTGCTGCTGGAGATCGAAGGTCGCCCCATGCTGGGATGGGTGGTCGAGCGTACGCGGCTGGCAGACACCATCGAGCAGGTTGTGGTGGCCACCACCGATAGTCCCGCCGACGACCCGGTGGAAGCCTACTGCAACGAGCAGGGCTATGCCTGTTACCGCGGCAGCCAGTACGACGTGCTGGATCGTTACTATCAGGCGGCGCGTTTATTTCAGGCAGATATCATCGTGCGCATCACCGCCGACTGCCCACTGATCGACCCCGGCGTAATCGACGCCACCGTCTCCGCCTTCCTGGGACAACCCTCATCCAAATCCAGCGCTCCATTCTCGGTCGCCAGTGACCGGTCGGCCGTCGACGGTCGTCGGTCGTCGGTCGGTCCTTACGATTTCGCCGCCAACCGCCTGCCGCCGCCCTGGAAGCGCACCTTCCCCATCGGGCTGGATACGGAAGTGTGCAGCTTCGCTGCCCTGGAAACCGCCTGGCAGGAAGCGCAAGCGCCGCACCAACGCGAGCATGTCATGCCTTTTTTTTACGATCAGCCGGAGCGCTTCCGCATCCTGCATTTCACGCACCACCCGGATTACGGCGAGCTGCGCTGGACGGTGGATACGCCGGACGACCTGGACCTGGTGCGGCAGATTGCCAGCCGCTTCCCCGGCCGCATCGATTTCACCTGGCTGGAAGTGCTGGACCTGGTGCAGCGCGAGCCAGCGCTCGGCAAGATCAACGCCGCAGTGCAGGCAAAAAATTACCGCGAAGTGGATACCCGGCGTAGTCCCCAGGATTAATCTTCCCGATGCCTGAAAATGTAGCCCAATGCCCGCTATGCGGCAGCTCTGAGAAGAAGCTGTTCGACCGGCGCAAATTTCGCGACCAGCTGGTGATCAACCAGGTGTGCCTGGCTTGCGGGCTGGTTTACCAGTCGCCCCGCATGGATGCCGCAGAGCTGGAGGCATTTTACCAGCAGGAGTATCGCCTGCTGTACCAGGGCAGCCAGGGGCCTTCTGCGAAAGATCTGGCGGTGCAGCGCGGCCGAGCGCAGGCCTGGCTGGATTTTACGCAGGGGTATCTCCCGCCGGTCACCCGCCACCTGGATATCGGCTGCTCGGCCGGGCTATTGCTGGAGGCTTTCGCAGGTGCATATGGCTGCCAGGCGGTCGGTGTGGAGCCTGGAGACGCTTACCGGGAGTATGCCGCCGGGCGTGGATTCGCAGTTTACCCGTCGCTGGATGCATTTCAGGAAGCGGGTGAGGTGCGTTTCGACCTGATCAGCCTGGCACACGTCCTGGAACACATCGCTAATCCTGTGCAGTATCTGGCCAGCCTGCGGCAGAACTGGCTGACAGAAGAGGGCAGCTTGCTGGTGGAAGTGCCCAACCTGTACTGCCATGACAGCTTCGAGGTGGCACATCTGGTGGCCTATAGCCCGCTCAGCCTGACGCAGACCCTGCAGCAGGCAGGTTTTGGGATTGTGGTCTTCGTGCAGCATGGCCGGCCGCGCTCGTCGATCTTGCCGCTCTATCTCACCGTGCTGGCGCGTCCAGATTCGCGCTCGACCATAGGCAAGGTTAATGCCGAGCGCTGGGTGGCAGCCAAGCGGCGCTATGGATTGCTGCACCGGCGCCTGCTGACCCGCCTCGCTCCCGGCCGCGCCTGGCTGCCGGTTGAAAAACAAGCGTCTTCGAATCAATGACCGCCCTGCTTACTGTTTTCAGCGCCCCCAAACCTTTCCTGGACCCGCATATTGCCACCATCCAGCGCAATGCGATCCAATCCTGGCTGCAGCTTGGCTCAGAGGTCGATGTGCTGCTGGTAGGCCAGGAAGCGGGGCTGGAACAAGCCGCAAGTGAGCTCGGAGTGCGACTGTTGAGCGATGTCCGCCGGAACGAGGCTGGAACGCCGCTGGTCAGCTCGATCTTCGACCTGGCGCGCCAGGCCAGTGATAGCCCGCTGCTGCTATACGTCAATGCGGATATCCTGCTCCTGCCGGAAATCGTCACTGCCGCATGCCAGGTGGCCTCTCAGGCGGAAAAGTTCCTGCTGATCGGCCAGCGCTGGGATATGGATATCACCCAGGCATTAGATTTTACGCCGGGTTGGCAAGCGCGGCTCAAGGATGATTTGCGGCAGCGCGGCCGGCTGCACCTGCCCTCCGGCAGCGATTACTTCGTCTTCCCACGCCAGCTGTTCCAGGATATGCCAGATTTTGCCATCGGGCGAGCCGGTTGGGATAACTGGATGATCTACTATGCTTGTCAACAGGGCTGGCTGGTAGTGGATGGCACGCCAGCGATTACCATTCTGCATCAGAATCACGATTACGGCCATTTGCCGGGCAGCAAACCACACTACGAGCTGCCGGAATCCCAGCAGAACACCGCCCTGGCAGGCGGATCGGCTAACCTGTACATGGTGCTGGACAGCGACCGGCAACTGCGTGACGGCCAACTGCGTCGCCCGACACCGACTCCCACCTGTATGCTGCGACGCGGTGAAATCCTGCTCACCCCGCCGGATGGCAGCCGCCAGGGCCTGCGCTGGAAGCTGGCCCGCCGGCTGCGCCGCTTACGCCGCAGAATTACCGGCTCGCTGGTCTGATCTGGAGAACCCATGCGCGTCGGACAGAACCCTGCAAAGTCCATCGATCAGGTTGCGCTGCCCGCCCGGATCACCGTGGCGGTGGTCTGTTACATCCCCTTCCTGAGCGGCTATTATGCCGAAAGCCTGGAAATCCTTAAAGCCTGCCTGGGGAGCATCTGGGACAGCACCCTGGCGCCGTATGACCTGATGGTTTTCGACAACGGCAGCTGTCCCGAGGTCAAAGAGTACCTGGCGGCAATGCAATCCCAGGGCCGCATTCAGTACCTGGTGCTCTCGGAAAAGAACATTGGCAAGGGCGGCGCCTGGAACTTTATTTTTGAAGCCGCCCCAGGCGAAGTAATTGCCTATACCGATAGCGATGTATCCTTCTCGCCGGGCTGGCTCGAGGATACCCTGGCCATCCTGGAAGCCTATCCGAAGGCAGGGATGGTGACCGCCCGCCCAATGCGCTCTCCGGAGCAGTATTACTCCAGTACACTTGAGTGGGCGCAGAGCAATCCTGAGGTGACAGTAGATTTTGAGACCTTCATCGATTGGGAAACTTACCGCCAGCATATCGTCAGCCTGGGGACATCCGAGGAACAGGCACGCGAGTGGTATGAGGCGCGTAAAGATTACCGCCTGACTTACCACGGCATCCAGGCGCAGGTTGGAGCAGCGCACTTCCAATTCACCAGCCACAAATCCGCCTTGCAAGAGTTCCTGCCCTTCCGGATGGACCGCCCGATGGGGCAGGTGCGCTCGCTGGACGAGCAGATGAATGCCGCCAGCTATCTGAGGCTGTGCACCTGCCGGCCGTACGTCCGGCACCTGGGCAACCAGCTGGGCGGCGCGCTCTCTCAAACCAGGGATACCGGCGCCGGGAAACGCTCGCAGGGCTGGGCGGAACTGCCGTTGGTCAAACGGCTTTTGTTAAAGATTTACGATGCGATATTCAGGCTGTATTTCCATTAACATTTCTATGGGTGGCTCCAGTTGCGAGTAGGCATCAATCCCGCCAAGGCCGGCCTGCCGGCCTATACGCCGCAGCGATTGGGAGTCGCTTTGATTGTGTACATCCCGGTGCTGGAAGGCTATTTCCAGAACTCGTTGGAGATATTTCGCTACCAGCTCGCCAGCCTGCGAGCTGCTACCAGTCAGGAGTTCGATCTGTTGGTGTTCAACAACGGCAGTTGTCCAGAAGCCAGCGCCGCGCTGGAAGCACTCTACCAGGATGGGCAGATTGACTGGCTGATCCAATCTGCGCACAATTTGGGCAAGGCCGGCGCCTGGAACTGGATTTTTGCTGCCATGCCCAACGAGCTGATCTGCTACGCCGACTCGGATGTGTTATTCCGTCCCGGGTGGTTGGAGGCCAGCCTGGAAGTGCTGGACGCATTCCCGCAGGCTGGGATGATCGCTGCCCAGCCGAATTTCTTTGATGTTTTGGAAGGGGAAGGGACGGCGCACCTGCGGCTGGCTGCGCAGGACGGCTATTCGTTGGATGAATTCCTGCCGTCAAAAGAGATCATCGACGAGTACTGTTTCGGCATCGGAGCGAGCGAAGAAACTGCCCGGCCGTTCTACCAGAAACCGCTGCCCACCATCACCAACCATGCCAAAAACGTCCAGGCTGTGATTGGCGCTTCGCACATGCAGTTTTTAATCCCCCGGGAAGCGGCCAGGCAGGTGGTACCATTGCCTGCCGTACATGCCCTGCTGCGCCGCGAGACGATGTCGCTGGATTATAAAATAGATCAATCCGGCTACCTGCACCTCTCAACCTTGCAGCCTTATGTATTCCACATGGGAAACACGATCAATGATCGGCTGCTTAGTGAACTGCAAAGCATTACCGGCCGCGCCATCCAACCGGAAGGCGGCAAAGCCCAGAAAAACACTCCGCAGTCCGGAGTCAGGCGGTTTATGGCTTCCCTGGCTCGCAGGCCGCGCTTCAATCGCCTATTCCGCCGGCTGTACAACCTGCTGTTCCAGGCACTTAACTCCGAGTAGGGTTTGCTGACGCATATAGAGACCTGATGAAACCTGAGCTGACCGAAATCCTCGCCTGTCCCGCTTGCCGTGGCGCAATCTCTGCCGATGAGAACGGCGCACTTGCCTGCCCGGCTTGTTCCTGGCATGCGCCTGCCCAGAACGGGGTGCCGCTGATCACCACCCCGCCGCAGGGGATTGTGCCATCCGGTAAGCTGCTGCGCGGTCCGCAGATCGGCACACCCTGGCGGCGCGCCAACTGGCGTTTTTTACAGCAGCAGGTTGCCCGTCTGGATGCGGAGGCACTGATCCTAGATGTAGGCGCCGGGCGCGGCGATTTTGCCGACCTGTTCGTAAACCGCAACTACCTGGCGCTGGATGTCTACCCGGACCCGGAGGTGGATATCGTTTGCGACCTGACGCAGGTCAACCCCTTCCGCCCAGAGAGCTTCGATGCCATCCTGCTGTT
>JBFYSP010000044.1:0-35002 GCA_041301395.1 Anaerolineae bacterium | reverse complement strand
CGAAAAGGTGCTGGAACACGAAAGGCGCGAAAAGGCGCGAAAAACACGAAAAAACCACGGAAGGCTACGGAACAGGTATGGCGCGAAAAGCGTAACTTTCACGGATTAAACAGCACAAAAGGCACGCAGACCACCCGGTGATGGTTTTCGTGCTTTTCGCGTTCTTTCGTGAAATTCGTGTTCCAGCGTGCCTTTCGTGAAATTCGTGTTCCAGTATGCCTTTCGTGGATTTCGTGTTCCAGCGTTGTATGTGGCTTATTTTTGAATAGTCTCGAATAGTTTGGGATTAATGCCAGTCTATGGTATTCTTTAAGTTGTATTAATTTACTGGCGGGACACGAGCATATCGCAAGGGGTAAATTTAGCGGTAAAAGAGTCAATATTTATCCTCTTAATAATCTGCGTACCTGAGGAGGAGAATTATGAAATGGTTGCGCTTGATGGCGGTTTTTGCTTTCTCCAGCATCGCTCTTGTATTTGGCGCGCGGCAGTTGAATTCCAGTGCTACCGCTGCTCCTTACGGACAGTCAGATCGGCTTGCGCAGCTTAGCCTGGAAGAAGTATTTCCAGTCTTTCCAGCAGCCGGTTCCGCAGCCTCCCATACCGCTTCTACTGTTGCGCAACCGGCCGATGCAACGGCGCTGGTGACGGCCATCCCCTGCGGAGGGGTGTATACCACCACCGGGGATACCTTCGTCCGGCAGTCCCAGCCGGGGTTGAACTTTGGCGATTTCCCGTTGCTTATTTCACAAGACAGCTCCGGAAATGACCTTGAGCGCATATTACTAAAGTTCGACTCCCTCGCTGGCGCCCTGCCACCCGGCGCAACTATTCAGCGAGCCGAGCTGGAGCTCAGCCTCTACCAGGATCCGCAACCGGCAACCTATACCCTGGAAGTTAACAGCCAGCAGGATACCACTTGGGTGGAAAGCGGCGTAACCTGGAGCACCCAGCCGATTTCCGCGATCGGCTTTGGGCCGGTCACATACGCCATCACGCACACGCAGCCCGAAAACAGCATCGTCAGGCTGGATGTGACCCCCTGGGCGACGATGTGGGCGAGCGGTGCGATCACCAATACCGGGCTGACTATAACACCGGCGGGCGCCTCGGCGCTGGCGGTGAGCTTCTTTGGTCGAGAGAACAATCGTGGGATGTATGCGCCGCGCTTGAAGATTTACTGTGCCCCATCCAAGACGATCATCCCGCTTGATTCTGTTCCTGGCAACCTGCGGCAGCTGGCCGGCTTAAATCGCCTGCAAGTCACTTCGGCGGTCACACCAACCCTGCGGCTCGAGCGCGGCTCGCTGCGCTACGGCCGTTTCCAAATTACGGTTCCGGCGACGATATCTACCACGGGGTATGCGCGTGCCAGCTGGTTTACGCATGTTTACAGTGACGCCCTGCGCTTGAACGACCCGGATGGCGAGTTGCAGCTCGTGCGGCGCTCGCCGGATGACCGGCACATCTTCTTCCGCCAGCTGCACTTCGGCATCCCGGTCTACCCGTCCGAGATTGGTGTGCATCTGCAGGCGGGGAAGGTAACCGGGGTTAGCGGCGCAACAGTCCCGGGGATCACGGTAGACCCCACACCGCAGCTTAGCGCCGAACAGGCCGAGACGATCGCCCTGGCGCTGGCCGGTCCGCCGGTGGTGATCAATGGCGACACACAGCTGGTTTACCTGAACCTGGGGCTGGTGGGTGCGCCGGACAAGGCTACCTACCTGGCCTGGCGAGTCAACCTGTCCAACGGGACGGGGGTCTTCATCGATGCCAACAACGGCGCGCTGCTATACGAGCAGGCAGACAACACCGGCGGCTTTGACCTGGATTTAAATACCGCCAATCATGACGGTCCCAGCGAAACCTGCTGCTACTGGCATTACCCCCCCTGGGCCTCCACCTGGTGGGGCGATGCAAGCGGGGTGACCTCAAAAGCCGACACAGAAGGTGGCGAAGCCTGGTGGGCTATCCGAAACGTGTGGGCGTTTTGGTATTGGACGCTGGGAACCAACTCCTATGATCGCGAAGGCGCCGAGGTTGAGTTGTACATCCATACGGGCTGGTTTGACGGAGTCGCCCACTGGATGCCTGATTGCGATTACTTCGAGTTCACGGATGGCTCGGCACGCGCCCAGGATCTGGTGGGACATGAATATACCCACGCGGTCATGGATCGCGGGCCGATGCCGCACTTCGTGTATTCCTGGTGGTCGGGGGCGCTGTCCGAAAGCTTTGCCGATATCTTTGGCAACTTTGCCGAAGGGGACGACGACTGGTTCATTGGAGAGGACAACCCGAATTGGGGCGGTCGCGATATGGCCAATCCGGCCCGCGATATGATGTCTAAGACGGCCTGCCCGACCGGGGGAGACAAAGGCTGCGTTCACTCCAATAACGGCGTGCACAATAAGGTCGCTTACCTGGTCACTAAAGGTGGGCAATTCAACGGCTATGATATGAAGAGCGGCATAGGAACGCTTAAGGCGACTCTACTGTTTTACGATATGCTCTGGCGGCTGACATCCAATGCCGATTTTATGCAGGCCCGCGAAGTGGCGATTGATGTAGGGGAGTACCTGATGGCCAATGAGCCGGCCGTGCAATTCACTAAAACGGATCTGTGCATCGTTATCCGTGCCTATGCCTCGGTCGGCCTGGGCAATGGCGACTGGAACTGTGATGGCAAGGAAGATACCGTCGGCACAGATAGCGACTATGACCACATCCCTGATTCATACGACAATTGTAAAAACGTAGCCAACACTGGACAGGAAGATTACAACCAGGATGGCATAGGCGACGCCTGCGATCCGAACTCCGACGGCGATTACTATCCGGATCATCAATTCCAGGTTGTGTGCAGCAACGGGAACGTGACAGGCTGTAATGACAACTGTCCATTCACCATCCAGGCCAACCAGAATGATTGGAATGCGAATGCCATCGGGGATGCCTGCGAAGACTCCGACGGGGATAAGATCACGGACGACAAGGATAACTGTGGAGCAGCCTATAACCCCGACCAGTTCAATAATGACCAGGATGCCTGGGGTGATATCTGCGACCCGGATGATGACAACGATGGCGTTCCGGATTACCCGGATAACTGTCCGGTCAACTACAATCCTTCCCAGTATGATCAAGATGCGTATGTCAACGGGAACTGGATCGGTGATGGGATCGGCAACGCCTGCGATTTGTGTCCGATCAGCCTGAATACTTATGACAACGACGACCCTGACAAGGATAATATGGCTAACCCCTGCGACCTGGACGACGACGGCGACGGCGTGCTGGATGACGGCAACCTGAGCGGCAGCGATAGCGATCATCCTTGCACCGCAAATCAGACGGCAAATTGTGACGACAACTGCCGGCTGGTAAAAAATGCCAACCAGCTCGACTGGAATAAAAACGGACTTGGCTCAGCCTGCGAGCATGGAGATCATCCTCAGATTAGCCTGGTGGATGAGTCGCATTCTTATGCCTGGATGCCAGGCGAGGCTTTCAAAATCCCGCTTCCAGGTGCCGGGGATCATCCCAATTGGGGCAATGACTACCTGGGGCTGGGCTATAAGGAAGCGATTTATTTAGAGTCCAATGTGGATGTTTTTGCCGAGATCGTCAATAATTCCGGGGCGGTACTGGCCAAAAGCCAGCGGCATGGCGGCGACCTGAAGAAGCAGGTGCTTTCTTTCGAACCAGTCCCCTTTGTCTTTATGGGCGGGATGTCTTACAGCTCCGAGAACAGCACTCTGGCGCAGACCGCGACGACCATCCCCCCCGGCTGGATGCAGTATTATTTGCTGCTTTTACCGGTGGATACCACGCCGATGAACACACCAGTCACCGTTACACTGCAGATCTCGGTGGGTCCGCCGGTGACCCTGTTCCTACCGGTGGTGAGAAAATAGTTTGGAACACGAAAGGCGCGAAAAGGCGCTGGAACATGAAGAGCGCGAACGTGCACGAAAGGCGCGAGAGGGGGCGCCGGAACACGAAGAGCGCGATAGGGCACGAGAGTCGCGAAAACCCCCCCATTTTCATGTCTCAACCCGTTATTTTTATTTGAGTCAGGCTGGAAAAAGCATTTTAGATGCCCGAATTTGTGAAAGTGGATCACTAAAATTAAAGCAAGCTGGAAGAAATGATGCTATAATTAGACCAAGATAATCCAATACATCGCCCTTCGAATGGAAAATGGGGGTCAAATTTATTTGACGTGGTATCTTGGATAATACTGTCGCACGTAAGATTACCCACAAGGAGTATACATATGAAACCTGCTTTCGTTCTTCCGCTTGTGTTCGTGATGATGTTCGTGATGGTCGCTCCTGCGTTCGCTGGTCCCCCTGTAGTCAATACTTATAATGTCGATGTAACCGGCCCGTTCGAAGATAATCCATGCCCGAGCGAAAATATTTGGAAACACGAAGTTTACACCGTACGCGAAACGCTCTATTTCGACCAACAGGGAAACTTGACGCGTATCAAAGGACTTGTGGATGGCATCGATAGCTTTTACAACACCGACAATCCAGGTGTTGTGCTCAGCGGTCACTTCGTGGTCAACTTCGAGGTCGATCTGCAGACCGGGGAGTTCCAGTCGGTAACCGGCGTACCGTACCATATCACTGCTCCAGGCTATGGCACGGTCTTGGTGCTAGCAGGCAAGTGGGTGACTTACCCGGACGGCCACATTGCGGGCAAGGACTCCTTGGTCGATCCGAAAGATGTTGGCCAGTTCTGCTCGATCTTAGCCGGCAACTGATCGGTTTCTCGCCTGCACATTCGACGCCGGGGAGCCAACCCCTCCCCGGCGCGCTTCCGTGCAGCGCCAACTTCGTAGTTGGATATCGGGATAGCTAATCTTGTAAGGTGGTGGGTAGATATGTCGCCATGTCTACCTGTCCCCGCATTCCAAAGGAGGAAAAAATGAGTGAAGCAAACATCGCGTTGCTAAGGCGAGGCTGGGCAGCCTATGATCAAGGTGATGAGGAGGAGTTTGCTGCATGTCTAACATCCGACTGGAAAGAATACGGTAGTCCCGACGCGAGCTCTTTTGGAACCTTGGAGAATGAGCGCCGGACTATGCGTGAGCACCGCATCGCCTTTCCGGACAAGCATACTGAAATTCACATGATCCTCGCAGACGAAAACACCGTGGCTTGCTTCTGCACAGTCCGAGCCACGCATAGCGGCAAGTATTTGGATGCTGAACCAACCGGCAAGATTGTCTTTATGCATGAAATGATGTTCAACCGCGTGCGCGATGGCAAGATAAGCGAGACATATGCAATGGCAATCGGCCCGGGCTTTTACGAACAAATCACAGGCAAAGAGATTCCCGAGCAACTAGATAACCTGGCGTAACTCTCCTACATCCACGTGCAGCTGCGTAAGGACGGATTCAGACGATGTAGTAGATATCCAATATTGTTATTATGCGCGAAAAAGAGAGCCCAACACGGCGTTCTCTTGTTATATTAAGCATGGCTCCCAGGAGCCCATTGCCTATCTTCAGTTTCATAAGACTCAGCAGCGGGGTGATCCCACCGCCAACAACTGCGATTGCGGTTCCTGCGGTGTAGGCAGCGCCAATGCCGTCGTCTGCAGGCCTAAGCCAAGCATGCCGGCGATCCAGATCAGGACACATGAAATAAGGATATCAACGATGAGACGTACATTAGGTCGTTCCGGTATTGAGGTAAGTGCTCTGGGTATGGGGTGTTGGGCAATCGGCGGCCCGTTCTGGAGCGGAGAGACGCCTCTGGGGTGGGGAGAAGTAGATGACGATGAGTCGATCCGGGCCATCCATGCCGCCCTGGACCGCGGCATTAATTTCTTCGACACGGCGAACGTGTATGGCGCCGGTCATAGTGAACGGGTGCTTGGCCGCGCTTTGGCAGGCCGCCGGTCCAATGTGGTCATCGCCACAAAGTTCAATGCTGTGTTTGACGAAGCCACCCGTCAGGTAATGGGGTCGGATAAATCTCCCGCAGGCATCCACACAGCCTGTGAAGAATCCCTGCGCCGCTTGAATACCGATTATCTCGACCTGTACCAGTTCCATGATAACGGTTACCCGGCAGATCAGGCCGCCTCGGTGCGGGAGACACTGGAGACCTTGGTGCAGGCTGGCAAAATCCGCGCTTATGGTTGGAGCACCGATTATATCGACCGGGCGGAGGTCTTCGCCCAGGGCCCCGGATGCACCGCCATCCAGCTGCAGCTGAATGTGCTGGATGACAACCCCGCGATGATCGCTTTGTGCGAGAAGCACAATCTGGCCGCCATCAACCGCGGCCCTCTGGCAATGGGACTGTTGACCGGGAAATACACGCCTGCAACCCAGGTAGCAATCGATGATGTGCGCGGCCAAAAAAGCCCGGAGTGGATGAAATACTTCAAGGACGGCAAACCCAACCCGGAGTGGATGGCGCAGCGCGAGGCCATCCTGGAGATCCTCACCAGCAAAAGCCGGACGGTGGCTCAGGGAGCGCTGGCCTGGATTTGGGCTCGCACACCGCTGACCATCCCCATCCCAGGGTTCCGCACCGTGAAGCAGGTCGAGGAGAACGCCGGGGCGATGGAGTTCGGCCCGCTCTCAGCGGACCAGGTGATCCAGATCGATCGAATCTTGAACCGGATAGATTGATATTTCTTGGGACTTCTTCGTGCTTTTGGCGTCCTTTGGCAAATTTTGAAGTCCAGCGTCTTCTGCGGCTTACGGTTTACCCGCAATTTTCGTGGCAATATACTCCGCATCTTCCCCCACGCCCATGAGCAGGCCGGAGGGTTGGGTGTGCAGCCAGGGCATGCCGAGGAAGTATAAACCGGGATATTGCGTCACGCCGCGCTGCTGGAGCGGGTAGCCGTCCCTGTCCAGGACGGGCAGCTTGACCAGGCTGTAGTCGAAGGTGTAGCCGATTGCCCAGATGACGGTGGTGATGCCGGCTGCAGCCAGGTCCAGCTCGGTGATTTCTGCCTGGTTGTAGCCGTCGCGTAGCTGGGGTAATTGCTCTTCGGGCGCATCCAGGCCCGCCTTGGCGATAAACTCGTCCACCAGGCCACAAAGCTCGCTCTCAAACTGATCCACCTTGGCCAGATTTTCTTTCATATCGGGGGCCATCCAGATCGCATCCTGGCTGGCGCCGCGCAGCCTGCCCAGCAACACCACCCCATCGCGGGCGAACTGGTGCAGGTTGATGGTATGGCCGCCATCCCGCCCGGAACCATGCGGGTTGGGCGCAAATTTGGCGCGTGGATCGGGAAGCATATCCACTGTGCGGTACAAAAGCCCGCTCAGATGCAGCCATTCAAAAATATCTTTACCCCGGTAGCGGCGTGGGGCGCGGCCGGTGCTGCCGATGCACAGGTACACCTTGCGCCCGCTCTGGTACAGCTCTTCGGCGATCTGGCAGCCCGACTGCCCGCTGCCCACTACCAGCACGCTGCCGGGGGCAAGCCCGCGCGGGTTGCGGTATTGCCCGGAATGGAGCTGGGAAATTTCGGGAGGTAAATTCGCACTGAAGGCGGGAATCTTGTGCTGCTGGAACATGCCGGTGGCGATCACCACATTGCGTGCCTTCCAGCTGGAGTTCGAGGTTACCACCAGGTAGCCAGATCCGCCTGGGTCCGGCGCAACCGAGCTAACCTGAACATTGTATTGGACCGGCAGGTGAAAGTGCTCGACATACTGCTCGAAACGGGAGACGATCTCCACCCGGCGCATAAAGCCGCCCGGCTCGCCATCCTCGTACTCGGCACCCGGCAGGCGAAAAGTCCAGTTTGGCGTGACCAGGGTAAAGGAGTCCCAGCGGTCGCTGCGCCAGGCATCGCCGGGCTGGGCGGCGCGTTCCAGGACGATATGCTCGCGGCCGCGCTGGGTCAGGTGGTAGCTGGCTGCCAATCCCGCCTGACCGCCGCCAACGATCAACGTGTCGATACTCTTGGTCATATGCCCCTCCTGGAGTGGAACTATTATCGACTCAATGGCAAGCCGATTTAATTGGATATTACAGACAGATTATATCATTATTGGAGTTAAAAACATTAAAACACGAAGGGAACTGGAACACGAACGGCGCGAAAGACCGAAAAACACGAAATTTCCCCGGATGGTTTTTCGCGTCTTTCGCGTACTTTCGTGGGTTTCGCGTTCCAGCGTTTTTCGTGTTCCTGCTTGCTTTAAATCAACAAGAAGACTACTCCCCCGGCAGCCAGCAGGGCGGCATAAGACATTATGGCGTGGGCCAGCTTGAGCTTCGGCCTGCCCGGGCCGGGGCGAGACTGGATGGCGCCGGTAGCGAAAAGAGCGATCACCAAAGCGGCCAGCACGACGGTCAACAGCGGCAGTGCAGCCGGATACCCGCCGGCCTTGAGCAGCGGATACAGCCGCACGCCCGCCAGGATAACCGCTCCCAGCGCCAGGAACTTGTGCAGGTTGAAGCGGATCGGGCTGATCGGCCGCCCAGCGCGGCTAACCCAGTAGCCGGCCAGGAGGGTGAAAAGGAATAGGATTAGAATAAATATGGGTCCCACAATATACACTCCTTTGAAGAAAAAACATTAAAACACGAAGTTCGCAAAGGAAGCACGAAGAAGCACAAAGGTATTTATAAAAATTTCTTAGTGCCTCTTCGTGCCTTCTTGGTGGGCTTTGTGTTTTAATCTTTTAACAGCTCACGGATGGCCAGTTCGGCGGCGAGCTGCTCGGGGGAGTGGAAGTGGATGGTCTGGAAGCCCAGGTTTTGGGCGGCGGCGATGTTGGCGGCCGAGTCGTCGATCAGCAGGCACTCGCTCGCCGGGCGGCCGACCTGCGCCAGCAGCAGCTCGAAGATGCGCCGGTCGGGCTTGGCCACCCCTACCGCCCCCGAGATGACGATGTAGTCGAACCAGGCGAAGAACTCGTAATCCGGGCGCACCAGCTCAAACTTCTCGTCCGGCCAGTTGCTCAGGCCGTAGAGCGGGTAGCCGAGGGACTTCAACTGGCGCAAGATTTCCACCGACCCGGGGATGCTGCCGCTGAGCGACTCGGGGTAGCGCTGGTCGTAAGCCTGGATCAGCTCGCAGTACTGCGGATGGCGGGCGCACAGCTCGGCCACCGCCAGCGAGAAGGGGCGGCCGGCGTCCTGCAGCTGGTTCCATTCGGAAAAGCCGACTTCGGCCAGGAAGCGCTCCATGCCGGCTTCGTCGCCGTTGAACAGCTTGCGGTACAGATAGCGGGGGTTCCAGTCCATCAACACCCCGCCAAAGTCAAAGACGATGGCGGGTGCGGGGGCTGTGGAATTGGGGGCTGCCATGCGGACGGCCGGGTCAGTCTTCTTCAACCACCACCTGGATGGTCGACTCGATCTCCTGGATGGACTGGCACAGCGGGTTGGTCATCGCCGAACGCACCAGCAGCTCATTGATGCGGTTGCTGGCCAGGCGGCGCTCGTCCTTCACGAAGATCAAATCGAGCAGGTCGACGGCCCTTATCAGGCTGAGGAAGGCTACTTCGGCTGAACCGGCTTCAAGATCGGCCAGCACGATATCGCGCAGCCGGCGCTTGAGCCAGTATTTGGTCGAACCGTTGCCTTCCAGGTGCAAGGGTGAGGGCACTACCCAGTTCAGGTGATCTTCATCGATCGTCAGGATGCCCTTCTCGACCAGGCTGTCAACCAGCCGCTTGCGGTAGCTGTCCGTCTTGGGGGTAAAGGCGTTGATCCAATAGCCCACTTTTCGGGCTTTCTCGGATTCTTTGATGGCGGCCAGGGCTTCGTCTGCCAGGCCGTCCGCAGACGGCTCGGCGTCCAGCACATTGACGCGGTGGTTTTTATCGACCTCGATTTTTGCATGCAGCGCCAGCTGGATCAGCAGGGCGCCGGCCAGTCCGACCTTCAGCCTATCGCCGGCCGCGCCAATATAAGTGCCTTTGTCCTGGTGGATGGTGAGTAATAAAAGTTCTTCGGGCAACGTGAGAGTCATTTATAAAGCCTTTCGGATGTACATTTTTACGAACGCAGATTAATGAAAAATTATACCTGATTCTGGAAATGAAAACAAATTGTTAACCACTTCTTGATAGGTTCTTAATAACTCCCGGCTAGAATCAGAACATCTTCTCCTTCTAAAGGCTTCACGCACCGGGTGGTCGGTCCCCCGGTGCGGGGGAGCCCAAAAAATCCCAGGAGCCGCCCGGATCTGGCCTCAGTCCTCCGGCGGCACCTGTTTTTTAATTTAACGGTCTCGGTTGGGGCGAGAAAAACCATATGTGTTCCTGGAAGGTTATCTGCATATAATTATATTGAGCACGCAATTTGCATGTGATGATTGTGTTCAATCATTCTATGTGTTCTCTAATCACCTTCTCCTGACGTCAGGGTGTGCTGCATGAACCGGCAATATGCCTACACGCCTTACCTCTGGCTCGCATTAAGTAACTTCCTGTTCCTGCTGCTGCTGGCGGGCTACTGTTGGCGCCGGCGTACGGTTCCCGGCGCGATTCCCTTGATGATCGGCTGCTTACTTGGGGCGGCGATCTTTGCCGGTTCTGCGCTGGAGCATATGGCGGTGGCTGAGGCGACCAAGCTCTTCTGGTATAAGGTTCAGGCCGTCCTGATGCTGCCGGTGGTCACCGCCCTGTTTTGTTTCCTGCTGGAATATGCCTGGCCTGGGCGCTGGTTGAGCCGCCGCAACCTGATCTTGCTGGCGATTGTACCGGTCATTTCCGCCTTCCTGGTGCTGACCAATGATCTCCACCACCTGTTGTGGCGCAGCATGTATGTCAATGGCGCGGTGCTGGTGGAATATGGCCTGATAGGCTGGCTGAATTTGGTCTACAGCTTTTTCATCCTGGGAGGGATCAGCCTGGTTGTCTTTGGCTGGCTGTTCCTGCATTCTCCCCAGCAGCGCTGGCCGATCGCCTTGATGGTAGCAGGTCAGCTTGGCGGCCATCTGGGCTATGTCCTGGCCCGCACCCAGGGTCCGGCTACAAATCAGCCGATTGCACTGCTGGCGATGTCCTTTGAGTTTTTGATGTACGCCCTGGCATTTTTCGGTTTTGGCATCCTCGACCCGATCCCACTGGCGCGCAACATGGCCATCGAGCAGCTGCACGCCGGGATATTGGTGCTGGATCCCCAGGGCAGGATCGTCAGCTCGAACCCGGCCGCAGAGCAGATTTTCGCCGCGCCGCCCGGCCGGCTGAAGGGACAGCTTGTGAACGAGCTGCTGCCGGCTTGCGCGGACCGGCTGAGCAGCGCAGGCGACGGAGCGGATCAGGAGATCGTCATACACCCCGGGCAGGCGAGCCATCACTATACCCTGGCCGTCTCGCAGCTTAATGATTGGCGCGGCCTGGATATTGGGCGCCTGCTGATGCTGCAGGATATCACCGAGCAGCGGCGCAACCAGGCTATGCTGCTCGAGCAGCAGCGGGTGGTGGCGACGCTGAGCGAGCGCGAGCGTTTGGCGCGCGAGCTGCATGACAGCCTGGGCCAGGCCCTGGCTGCCGCCCACCTGCAGGCCAGCACCGCCCGGCAGCTCTACGCCAGGGGCGAAGCAGCCCAGGTGGGCGAGTACCTGGAACTCCTGACGGACACTACCTTGCAGGCGGAGGCCGACATGCGTGAGTTCCTGCTGGGAGCGCCATCCATTGGCTCGGCCGACCATGCATTCTTCCCCAGTCTGCGCGAGTACCTCGAGCGCTTTACCCGCCAGTACCGCCTGCCGGTTGCGCTCAGCCTGCCGCCGGATGTGGAAGAGCAGGATCTGCCGCAGACGGTTGCGATCCAATTGCTGCGCATCATCCAGGAAGCGCTCTCGAACGTACGCAAGCATGCCGGGTCAGCCGGAGCCTGGCTCACATTTTCCATCAGCGGCGGCATGCTGCAAGCCGCCATCTGCGACGAAGGCCAGGGCTTCGAGCCGGCGTCGCGATCCGGCAGCCTGGCGAACGGCTTTGGACTGCATTCCATGCGCGAGCGGGCTGAATCGCTCGGCGGCAGCCTGGCGGTCATTTCGCATCCCGGCCGGGGGACACAGGTGGTGGTGCGTGTGCCGCTGACCGGGGAAAAGGCGCCGGATTTGCCTGTGCTGGCGATGAGTAGATAGGAATCCTGTGCGGATATTACTGGTTGACGATCATACCCTGTTCCTGCAGTCGCTAAAGATGCTGCTGGCCGCCAACCAGTACCAGGTGGTTGGCACGGCCGGCGATGGGCGGGAAGCGCTCAAACAAGCGCGCCTGCTCTCGCCGGAGCTGATCCTGATGGACATCGAGATGCCGGTTTACGATGGGCTGGCGGCGACTCGCCTGATCAAGGCCGAGATGCCCGGAATCAAGATTGTCATGCTGACCGTCTCGTCCAGCGACGACAACCTGTTCGATGCGGTGAAGAGCGGGGCGAGCGGCTATTTGCTCAAGAGCCAGCCTGCCGAGCGTTTCCTGGAGCTGCTTGGCCAGGTGGAGCAGGGTGGGGCGGCGTTGCCGCCTGAGCTGGCAGCCCGGCTGCTGGCGGAGTTTGCCCGCCAGGCGCAGCACCTCGAAAGCTCGCAGCTCGACTCTTCCGCCGATCTGACCGACCGGCAGCGGGAAATCCTCACCCTGGTTGCCCAGGGTCTGACCTACCCGCAGGTGGGCGAGACCCTGTACCTGAGTGTCCCGACGGTTCGCTATCATATGGGCCAAATCCTGGAGCGCTTGCATCTGGAAAACCGTGCCCAGGTGATCGCCTACGCCGCCCGCCACGGGCTGACTTCATAGCTTCCACTGTCCCTAGACTATCGTTTGCGATAGTGACAGCCGGCCTCTCTTCTGCTAAGGTTTGAACATGCAGGGAGAGTTTTTCTGTAAAGAGAGGCGCTATGGCTGCTCATTCCTGTGTGGTGCTGTATGGCAATTCCGTATTCCTCGCCGGGATCAAGGCCGAGTTCGAGCGCGAGCCGGGGCTTGAGCTGATCGTGCTGGATGCCGGCTCGCCGCAGGCGGTGGCAAGCATCCGCGAGCACCAACCGCAGGCCTTGCTCTTCGACATGGCGGAGGGACAGCCGGATTTCGCCCTGGCCTTGCTGCGCGAGCAGCCCGGCCTGCTGCTGATCGGGGTAGACCCCGCCAGCGTTGCGCTGTTGGTGTTGTCCAACCAGCCGACACAGGTTATGAACCTGGCCGACCTGATCGAGCTCACTCGCAGCCGGAGCGAGGCGGGAAAGGAGCGTATTGGAGAGGAGTAAATGTTGTTACAACCAGGTGTCATGAAGAACTTGCGAAGCAGCCAGACCATTCACTTCGCTGAGGGTCACACATGAAACAAGGAGAAAGCCATGAAAAATGTATATCGCATGCTTGTTCTTGTCGTCATCCTGGCCATTGCCGCGACGACCGTCTTGGCGGCGGATGATGAGCCGGGAGCGCCATATATTCCCGAAGCGGTGCCGGTCGAGCCCACCCTGCTGGCGGCGTATGAGGGTTTTTACCCGCCTGAAGTCATCCAGGTAACCGATGGCGTTTGGGTTGCCCGCGGCTACAACCGAGACAACCCGGCACTGATTGAAGGCAGCAACGGCCTGATCGTCGTCGACCCAGGGGAGAGCATTGAGGCGGGAGAGATCGTTAAAGCGGCTTTCAATGCCGCGTTGAATAATATCTTCGACCGCAAACCGGTTAAAGCGATCATCTACACCCACCACCACGACTGCCATGTGAACGGCGCCGCCGCCTTTGCGGATGAACACACCGAGATCATCGGTCACGAAAACCTGCTCAGCTCCCTGTTCAGCGAGTGGTTTGGCCCGGTCTTTCCATCGCGAGCCGAAGGCGCGATCAAGATGGGAGGGATCCTGTTCCTGGACGCTCCCGTTGAGGAAGGTGAAGGCTGGTATGTAGGCTACGGTATCGCTGCACCGCAGTATATGGGAGCTTCGGGTTTCTTGCCGCCAACCACATCTGTCAAGGCGGAGCTCAAGCGGACCATCGCCGGCGTCGAGATCCATCTCATCCCGGTGGCCGGTGAAACGCAAGATGTGCTCCTGGTGTGGCTGCCGCACAAGCGAGTCCTGATTGAGATTGCCATCCTGTATGAGGCCTTTCCGGCAATTTCAACCATGCGCGGCAGCCGCCAGCGCGATCCGCTGGATTACGTCAACAGCCTGAAGATCGCCAGGAGCCTGAATCCCGTATACCTGGTGGCACTGCACGGCGCCAATCCGGTCACATCCGGGGAAGATGAAGTGCGCCAGTACCTCACGAACTTCAGTGACGCCATCCAGTATATCAACGACCAGACGGTGCAGTACCTGAACCGGGGCCTGACCGCGGGAGAGATGAAGGACTTGATTGTGCTGCCGCCGCATCTCGCCTCCAGCCCCTACCTGCAGCAGATTTATGGCTCAAAAGATTGGAACATCTTCCACATCTTCCGCTACTACCGGGGCTATTACACCGGCGAAGCCAGAGATCTGTTTCCGCAGTCGACCCTGAGCGAAGCGCAGATGTCCGCCGAGCTGGCAGGCGGGATCGATTTCCTGGCCGCCAAGGCCGAGCAGGCCCGGCTGGATGGCAAACTGGAGTGGGCACTGAGATTCGCCGACGATGCTCTGGTGCTCGATCCGGATCACGCCGCGGCGTTCGAAACCAAGAAGGCGGTCATGCTGGCTCTGGCAGCCGGTACGATGAACTCGCAAGCACGCAATATGCTGCTGTCCGATTACCTGATCATGACCAACCAGGCGATTCCGCCATTCCCCTTGGGCGTGCCCAAAATAGCCTTCAGCACCATCGACGATAACGTGGTTCCGTTGATGCCCCTGGATACCCTGCATCGCATCCTGGCAGTCCAGCTCAGCGCGGCGAAATCGATGACGATGCAGCTGGATGTTGGCCTTCAGCTGACGGACATTCCGAAGATCAACAGTCCCAAACCGGCTTACTATACTTTGGAGGTCCGCAAGGGCATCCTGGAGGCGAATCCGCCATCGGCAGGCCCGGCCCAGTTTGTGATCGTCACCGAATCGCTGATCTGGAAGAAGCTGGTGCTGGGCAAGCTCACACCGCAAGCCGCCATCGACCTGAATAAAGTGGTCATCTCCGGAGGAAGCACGCAAGATTTCCTCAATTTTATGGATCTGTTTGAGGATTAACTAATTTCCAGGTTCCACCGTCCTACCGGCGGCGGAACCACCATGCACAGAACAGGAGTTTGCCATGAAAACCATATTTCGACTGCTGGTTCTGGTGGTCGTCCTTGCGCTCATAGGAACGACCGTATTTGCAGCCACCGATGAGCCTCAACCCGCGGTATACCAACCGGAAACAGTCCCCGTCCATCCTACCCTGCTGGCCACCTACGAGGGATTCTTTCCGGCCGCAGTGATCCAGGTGACAGACGGTGTCTGGGTCGCGCGCGGGTACAATCGTGACAACCCGGTGCTGATCGAGGGCAGCAATGGCCTGATCGTCGTCGATCCAGGGGAGAGCATAGCCGCGGCGGAGGAAGTCAAAAAGGCTTTCAACACCCAGCTGAATAACATCTTCGACCGGAAGCCGGTCAAAGCGATCATCTACACCCACCATCACGACTGCCATGTCAGCGGGGCCTCCGTCTTTGCCCAGAAAGGCACCGAGATTTATGGGCACGAAGACCTGGTGAGCGACCTGTACAACGAGTGGTACGGCCAGCTCTATCCGTCGAGGATTGTCGGCGGTGTGAAGATGTCGGGGATGATGTTCATGAATGCCCCCTACGAGAATGGCAAAGGCTGGTTCGTGGGCTATGTGCTGGGTGGGCCGACTCTTCCGGGTCCTTCCGGATTCCTGCTGCCGACCAGGACGGTAAAAGACGAATTAAAGACCGTGATTGCCGGCGTCGAGATCAATCTCATCCCGGTAGCCGGAGAGACCCAGGATGTGCTCCTGGTTTGGCTGCCGCGCAAGCAGGTGCTGATTGAGATCGCCGTGCTATACGGAGCTTTTCCGGCTCTGACGACCATGCGGGGCAGCGGCCAGAGGAATCCGCTGGATTACGTTAACACGCTGAAGATTGCCCGCAGCCTGAATGCCGATTACCTGGTAGCGATCCACGGCGCCTTTCCGGTCACAACCGGAGAAGATGAGGTCCGCCAATACCTGATCAACTTCAGCGATGCCATCCAGTTCATGCACGACCAGACCGTGCAGTACATAAACAAAGATTATGCACCCGGAGAGATCAAGGACATGATTCAGCTGCCGGACCACCTGGCCTCCAATCCCTATCTGCAGGAGACCTATGGAGGGAAAGACTGGGACATTTACCACATCTTCCGCTATTACCGGGGCTACTACACCGATCATGTCCGGGATCTGTTCCCGCAGTCACCCCTGAGCGAGGCACAGCTGTCGGCCGAGCTGGCCGGCGGCGTGGGACCCCTGCAGATCAAGGCCCAGCAGGCCTTGGCCGCAGACAAGCTGGAATGGGCATTAAGACTGGCGGATGATGTGCTCCTGCTCGAACCGGATAACGCTGCGGCATTGGATACCAAGGGGGCGGCAATGCTGGGCCTGGCAGAAAAGACAATGAACTCGCAAGCACGCAACATGCTGCTCTCCGACTACCTGCTGATGACCAAGCAGGTGCAGCCGGAACCGGCCACCAATGATGCGGAAGGGTTGTTCGCGACGATGAACCTGAATATCATTGACTTGATGCCCCTGGATACCCTGCATCGCATCCTGGCGGTCAACCTCAATGCGGCGAAATCTGTCACGACGGAGCTGGTGGTTGGCCTTCAGCTAACGGACATCCCCAAGGATAACAGCCCTAAGCCGGCTACCTATACGCTGGATGTTCGCAAAGGCATCCTGGAGATTAATCCTCCGGAGCCTACCAACAGCCAGTTTGTGATCATCACCGACGCGATGACCTGGAAGCAGTTGGTGCTGGGCAAGATCACACCGCAATTCGCCATCGATCAAGCCTTGGTGGTCATCTCCGGAGGAAGCACGCAGGATTTCCTCCACTTCATGGATCTGTTTGATGATTGAAAAGATGCTGAGGTGCTTGAAAAAGCACCTCAGCATCTACTCCAGCCGCCTGAACAGCCGTCAGCCGTCGATCGTCACCAGCGCCCGCAGCAGATCGCCATCCCGCGACGACGGCCCGACCAGGATCTCGAATTCGCCGGGCTCGACCACGTACTGGGCGGCGGCATCCACGATCTGGAAGGCTTCCCAGGGCAGGGTGAATGGCACCGTCTGCTTCTGGCCGGGTAGTAAATGCACGCGGGCGAAACCCTTGAGCGCCTTGTTCACCCAGGTGACCGAGGTGACGGTGTCGCTGACGTAGACCTGCACGATCTCGTTACCGGCGACCTGACCGGTATTCTCCACATCCACTGAGCCGGAAGCGGCCTGCCCGCGGGCTAAAACAGGCGAACCAAGGCGCAGGTTCGAATAGCGGTATTGCGTATAGCTAAGGCCGTGGCCGAAGGGGAAGAGCGGCTCCTGGGTCAGGTCGGCGTAACGCTCGCCGTGCTGGCCGCGCACCTGGTTGTAGAACACCGGCTGCTGTCCGACGTGCACGGGGATGGAGATGGTCAGCTTGCCGCAGGGATTGAGCTGCCCAAAGAGCGCCTCGGCCAGGGCGACTCCGCCCGGCATGCCGGGGTTGAAGCACTCGAAGATGGCGGCGGCGTTCCGGGCAGCGGGCGGCAGCACCAGCGGCTTGCTGTTGACCAGCACCACGATCAGCGGCTTGCCGGTGGCTGCCAGCGCCTCCAGCAGCGCCACCTGCCCGCCCTGCATTTCGAGCGTGGCGGTGCTCTTGGTCTCGCCAATGAATTCCAGGTGATCGCCTACGACGGCTACGATCACTTCTGATGCCTGTGCCGCAGCGACTGCGGCAGGAATGCCGGAGAGATCGTCGTCGACGATCGAGCAGCCGGGCTCGTAGCGCACGCTGCAGCCGGCAGGCGCCAGCCGGCGGATGCCGTCCAGGATGGTGGTGGTCTTTTCACGCGGGTGCTTGCCGGCTTCCGGCGGGTGCTGCGGCGAGCCCAGCGACCAGTCGCCCAGCTGCTGCAGATCGTCGTCGGCATTGGGGCCGATCACGGCGATAGACTTCACCTGTGCAGGATCGAGCGGCAGCAGGTCTTTGTTCTGCAGCAGGATCAGGCTCTGGCGGGCGGCGGCCAGGTTGGCCCCGCGGTGCACAGGGCGGGCGATCACGATGGCGGCCTGTTCCAGGTCGGCTCGGCGCGGGTTTTCGAACAGCCCCATGCGGAACTTCAGCGCCAGCAGGCGGGCGCAGGGCGCGTCGATCTCGGCTTCGGCCAGGCGGCCGCTGCGCACCGCTTCGATGGCGGCATCGTAGAACTCGGAGGTGGTCATCATGATGTCGTTGCCGGCGCGCAGCGCCATGATGGCGGCATCCACGTAGGTGGCGCAGACCTTCTGCTCGCGCACCAGGCGGCCGACGTTATCCCAGTCGGTGACCAGCACGCCGCCGAAGCCCCACTCGTCCTTGAGCACTTCAGTGAGCAGCCAGCGGTTGGCGGTCATGGGCACGCCGTCCATGGATTGGTAGCCGGTCATGAAGGTCATTACGCCGGCACGCGCGGCGCGCTCGAAGGGCGGCAGGAAGTAGCTGCGCAGCTTGCGGCGCGAGAGATCGGCTTCGGAAGCATCCCGGCCGCCCTGCGTCTCGGAGTAGCCGGCGTAGTGCTTGGCGGTGGCCAGCACGGCCTGCGGATCGTCCAGCCCCTGCCCCTGGTAGCCGCGGATCAGCGCGGCGGCGAACTCGCCGATCAGGTAGGGGTCTTCGCCAAAGGTTTCCCCGGTGCGCCCCCAGCGCAGGTCGCGCGTCAGGCACAGCACCGGCGAGAAAGTCCAGTGGATGCCGGTGGGCGCCATCTCCTCAGCGGTCACGCGCCCAACCTGCTCGATCAGTGAGCTATTCCAGCTGCTGGCCAGCGCCAGCTGGGTGGGGAAAATGGTGGCGCCCTTCCAGAACGAGTGGCCGTGGATGCCGTCCTCGCCGACCAGCAGCGGGATGCCGAGCGGGTTCTGCGCCGCCAGATCGATGGCCCGGTTGACCTTATCACCTAGGATATGCAGGATCGAGCCGGGCTGGTGGGTATTAATGAAAGACAGGTCGTCGCTGCGGGCGTCGGTCATCATCAGCTGGCCGACCTTCTGTTCGAGCGTCATGCGCCCGAGCAGGTCGGCAACGCGCTCGTCGACGGACAGGGAGGGGTCGAGGTAGGGGAGGGTAGGCATGGGGAGCTCCTGGGTTTTGTGAAGCGGAATAGCTGTTTATTGGATTCTAGCACCTATCGGCGTTGACAGGGTAGGTCATATAATTGGGTTATCGTACAAATGGCAAAACAAAGAGGAAATGACCACGAACCACACGAAATACACGAACAAAAACTCCTTAAAAAGTTCGTGTGGTTCGTGTATTTCGTGGTTCAAACGGGGCGGCAGATGAAAAAAGCACTCTCACTTTCTGGGCTATGTATGCCAGGTGTCACCCTGAGGAAGGCGAAGGGTCTAGATCCTTCACTCCCATTCCTATGGTTGGAAGTTCCTCGTTCAGGAAGACACATGTTTTAACTGAGTCGGATGAATGGACTTGCATATTATACGGCAATGCCGTATAATCAAGTTGTGGAATTCATCGAAGCCAGCGCTTTTACCCGCTATGTCTATGAATACCTCTCCGAAGATGAATATGTCGGATTACAGATTTATCTTTTCCGGCACCCGGAGGCAGGAAGAGTAATACCTGGTTCTGGCGGCATCCGAAAAGTTCGCTGGGCACTCTCGGGAAAGGGTAAAAGGGGTGGTGTAAGAGTGATTTATTACTTCAAACGGCAGGATGATGAAATCTGGCTGCTGACGATCTACAGCAAGAGTGAAATTGAAAACATACCTGCTCATGTTCTCCGTCAAATTGCGAAGGAAATTGAAGATGTCTAAGCGTGATGTTGGTCAGGAAATATTAGAAGGGGTACTGGAGGTCAAAGCGTACAAGAAGGGCGAAAAGGCGCTGCGCAGCCACACCCTTAAGGAGCCGGCCCCGCCTCAGGTTATCCGCGCCCGGTTAAATCTGTCACAATCGGCATTTGCAAGCTTGATGGGCGTTAGCTTGCGAACAGTACAGGATTGGGAACAAGGTCGGCGAAAACCAAGCGGGCCTGCGCTCGCCTTGTTACGGATTGCAGAGCAGCAGCCTGACATTTTTACGCAGTTATCCTGAACTGATTCCCAAATTGAGTAAATGGTACCTGGGGAGCGAGGCCAACAAATCGTGGCTTCTTTTGTGAAGGCATTAATCAGTCAGAATACACTGTTGCTTTTCTTCCTGGTATTAACCGCCTGCAGCACATCCACCAACAATCCCTCATCATTTCCCATTTCGACCGTGGTGGAAAGCATACCAATATCCACCCTTACAATTGAATCTACAACGACACGATCGGGGCAATCGATCCAACCCTCGACAAGCACGCCTGCAAAAACGGCAATTCCAACTTTAATTACTCGAACGACAGTTGATATCGGGAACGAGTTATCCTGGACAGAATGTGTTTTACCGTACCGCGATTATTTTTACACAAAAGCGGATGTTGCCTTGATAACGGATTGTCTTGGGATGGAGATGCCGGATGAGGCCATAGATAGCGATTCATATGGCCAGCGAATCCGAGGCGATGCTTTAGATGATCTCCGGTTGATTATCGGGAGCGATGTATACGAAGCGAACGGTACATGGCATCCACATACTATCGATTACGAATTATTTAAAAATGGAGCTGTCATTGCCAGAGCAAGCGCTACATTTACCACCTTCGATCCCAATAGAGCCTTGAGAAATATCGGCGGGAAACCCGTCTGGGAACTGATCTCCGAGCCGCCTGTCATCTTCGTTGATGGTGTGAACTTCAATGAAAAATATCATTTGGATGGATCATTCTTCCCGCATTCCATCAAAGACAAGCTGATCTACATTGCGAAAAAAGAGAATCAATTTCAGATTGTGTATGATGGCAAACCTATCGGGCCAGAATTTGATGAGATCTCAATGGCGTATTGCTGTGCAAAATTTTCAGTAATCGAAGGGAACGAGCAGTATTGGTTTTTGGGCAGGCGCGATGGCATGCAGTATGCGATAGCTATTCGGGGTACAGAATCAGCCCCCGCCAGGGCACCAATTAGCCAAGACTCGCAAGGAAGCTTCTACGATACACTGTTTAGCATACCTGTTGGTGGGGAAAATATCATCAAATATAAAATTCCGTCTTGCTGCGGCAATATTGAAGGACCAAATGCGATCGCGATCTTGCCCGATGGTTCCTTTTTGATATCAGATCTGCCAGGTAGGCGGCTATTGAAATACGATTTGGTAGGGCGTTTGCAGGAAATGATAAAAATGGATGAGCTGGGCATCGGGTATGTCAGGGATATGCGGGTCAAGGGAAATGAGATATTCCTCCTGGAAACTGCCTACCAGAATTTCCGCGTACACCGCCTAACCCTTGACGGCAAGCTCATTGCCAGTGAAGAAATCCCTCACCAATTTCTGATTGACGGCCAGAACCCTGAGAACACACTCGAAGGGGGTTTAACAGGGATTGCAATTGATTGTATTGAGCGTATCATCTTAGAAGTAAGCGGTGGCTCAGGATTGTTCCCATTGTCGGAGGTTCAAGAACAAAACGATCCCAGACTGATTACGCAAGGTTTATTTTGTGATGGCAAAAGGTTCTTCGTGAGTACTCCCGACCTATGGAAAGATCCCGAGGTCACTGCCGACAAGACGATCTATCAAACAAAGTTATCCGAAGGCCTCGGTGGCCTGCATTTTCTGGATGTATTCGAGGATGGAAGCATTTATCTGGTGCGCGAAGATGTAATGCCAATTAACCCCATAAAAGTCGACCAGACCGTTTTTTATATCGACAATATTGGCGGAATTCAGATGGTTGCTCGAGTCCCCTTATCCGAATATTATTATCCGATCTCGCGCAATACTGTCGTCGGCCTGAATGGAGAGGTATTTGCTTTGTTGCCGCGGCCAGATTCAATAGACGTCATTCAGTTGAATTTTTACCAGGTACTTGAGCCACTGATGCCGGAAGCAGCAATCCCACAGATCACTGTCGGCCAGAGTTTGCCATAATTCTTTATAGCAGCGTAGATGTTTCGGCATTTCTTGCCGGCTTGTTGCGTTTGTGGATATTCGCACAAATAGTTGACAGGGGAGGGGGATGTGCGTATGATTGCATGGATTTGCGACTTGATAGAAAAACATCCAAGAATACACGGATGGGTTCTGGGCCGGACGCGTAGGAACACTGGAACACGAATGGAGCGAAAAGACGCGCAAGGCACGAAAGAATCCCTGGCTGGGCGCCATGCGTGTAGTCGTGAGATATTCGTGGATGGATTGCAGCCAAGCACTAGACCACGAAATACACGAACCACACGAAAAATGTATTAATCAAGATGATATTGTACATTAACAACCTAGATTACATGAGCCAAATACGGTTTTCGAACTCAATCGGCGAGAGACCTGGAATGGGCAAGCCCTGATGAGGGCGGTGGTTGTACTCCTGGCAAAAAGTGGACAACAAGGCGGTCAATCGCTGTGCATCCGTCCAGGAGAAATCGTACAGCCATTCCTTTAGGGATCGCACAAAGCGTTCGGCGATGCCGTTGGTTTGAGGGCGATGGCGATAGATCGGGATATGAATAAAACCGGTCTCCTGGGCGAACGCGGCCATAGTGTTGTTGCGGAAATGCGAGCCTTGATCGCTGATAAGGAAAGCCAACTCCTGGGGCAACAGGATCTGCAAGACTTTCTGGATCTCCCTGGCGGTAACTTTGGCTCCGGCTTCGAAGATGGGGAGTCCGAAGCAACGACGCGAGCAGTTGTCGGTCACGACCAAAACGGCCACCCAGACCATTTCGGGTTTACACAGACGGGTGCGGTTTTTCTCATGCCAGGCCTGGTTCTCGACCTTGCGATGCACCAGGAGGGCCAAGCGAGCTTGTTCACGGTTGGCCCAGCGCATCTTTTCTGCCTGCCACTCTGCTTCTTGTTCTATCCGTTTTCGGCGGGAAAAGGCCCGGTATGCCACCACAATTTGATGATGGGCTTGTCGTTCGATCCGCCAGGCTTCATCTTCCTGGCGGCGCTGCTGGAGTATCGCATGCCGTTCGGCCCGTCCTTCCCAGGATTTGCGCCAGTCAGTCGGTTCACTTTCGGACAAGATCGGCTCCAGTTTCCCCCGCTTCAGCCGGTCGCGCGTTTGGAGTGCATACGATTCCATCGCAGCTTCAAAACTCACTTCGGCTTGCTCAAACACCTGGCCAGGCCAATACAGTTGGGCTTTCTCCGCTCGGCTCGGTTCGATCACCAGTCGTCCACTAGAACCACTCACCGCAGGCAGCTTATCAGCCTGTCCATGCACCAGCGGTACAAAACACAGATCGACATTCACCGCTTGGCCGGGTTCATCCGCGTGACGAGCGATCTTTCGGCCCGCGACTTTTTTTTCCCGCACGATTGGCGCTCCACAGCCCGGCATCGCACAAGATCCGCCTGACCGTGTTGAGACTGACCACCGGCACCCAGTTGTTGTCTTTCGCCAGCTCTTGCTCGATGCGCTTCTTGCCCCAATCCGGATGCTCTTTATGCATGGATATGACTTGTTGTTCAATCTCTGGAGCGATTTTGGGTAGATGCTTGCGAGTGTGGTCCCGGTTCTGTTCTAATCCAGCGTAGCCTTCTTGTTCGAAGCGCTTTTTCCAGTAGTAGAATGTCATTCGGCTCACTCTGGCACGCTGGCAAGCCTCGGTGACGCTCCCGGTTGCTTCCCAGGTCTCAAACAGCAATTTCCGCTGCTGCGCTGTCGTTGGTCGAAAATACGTCTTTTGTGGGCTCATGGCTTCTATTTTACCTCGTTTGAGGTTTGTTAATGTTCATAATGATTAATACATCTTTCTTGTATTTCGTATGGTTCGTGGTTAAATAGTAATGAGAATTCCTGTCCCCTGGAGGCCAATCATGGATCAATATCCCGAAGCCGTTAACAACAAGATCTTATATAAGCAAGAGAGTTTCGATATCCAGGGAGCGGTTTATGAGGTATATCGCGAGATGGGCTGCGGTTTTATGGAAGCCGTATACCAGGAATGCTTGCTCAGGGAATTCATCAGTCGAAATATTCCCTGCCAGCCACAGGTCGATCTAATCCTATCTTATAAGGGTATCAGGCTAAACCAGGTGTATAGAGTGGATTTCATCTGCTATGAGAAATTTATCGTGGAAATAAAAGCCTTAACAGACGTGGGGGACGTTCATCGGGCGCAGGTGTTCAACTATCTAAAAGCAACCGGTATCCGATTAGGACTCCTGGTCAACTTCGGCCATCATCCAAAAGCAACAATCGAGCGCATCGTGCTGTGAGATCAGCCGGATCACCCAGGGGGCGGCGAGCTTTCCAGGATCTTGTGCAGGTAATCTTCGGCGGCGGCGGTGTGGCCGACGTCATGCTGGGAGTGCTCGGAGAGAAACCACTTGTGCTCCAGCACCTGGCAGTAGAGCTCGGGCGGCGTCATGCGGCCGGCGGCTAACTGCAGCAGGATCTGCAGCGTGGGGTTGTACAGGTGCTCCAGCCAGTGATAGGCAGCCACGCTCAGCGGCGTACTGCGGTTGTTATCACGAGACAGGGTGGCTTTCAGCTCCTGGATTTCATTCATCATCTTGCGGGCCTGGTTTTCTTCGGCGCTGACACCCGTCAAGCCCTCCAGCTGACGGCGGTGGTAGTTGCGATCGGTGACCTGGACGCGCAGCCGCACCTGGTCGAAGCCGCCGGTCTCATCCAGGGTGACCGAGCCCACCGAAAAGCCCAGGTCGTTGAGAGCGTTGATGCGCTCCTGGATGCGAAAGCGCTCGTCGGGGTGGATGACCACTTCACGCGAAACCTGATCCCACAGGTGGCGGTAGCGCAGACGAATGTAAGCGCCCGTATCGCTGGCCGGGATGCCCTCCGCCAGCATGCCTTCGGTCAGCAGCTCGCACAATTCGCCGTCGATGTTCTCTTCCATGATCTCCAGGTCGTAGAAACGACGGTCGGGCGGCAGACGCGTCGGGTGAAACTCGGCAGTCTCGGCATCCACCAGGTAGGCCTGCAGGGCGCCATCGTCGCGGCGGAACAACAGGTTGGAAAGCGAGCAGTCGCCCCAGTAGACCCCCGCCAGGTGGATCTGCACCAGCAAGCCGGCAATCGAGTCGAGCAGGGATTCGCGGTAGCGCAGCAGGCCGCTGGTCAGGAACAGCGAGCGGTAGGGCAGCGAGCCCTCCAGGTAGCGCGTCACCAGCACCGAAGCCGGGCCCAGCTGCGTGTTCGTATCGATATAGCCGACCGGCTGCACTCCGGGCAGGCCCAGGCGGTAGATCTGCTCGAGCAGGCCATGCTCATTCGCCGCCACGCCGGGCGGCAGTTCCTTGACGGCATAGATCACGCCGCCCTGGTTGACAAACACCACCGGATGACGGTGCAGACCATGCGGCACTTCTTCCAGGCGGGCATCTGCGCCCGTCCAGGCGGGCACAGGCTGCTGCCAGGGCAGGTCGTGCAGCAGGTCGGGGGGCAGGAAAGCCTCAGGCGGAGAGATAATCCACCACCTTCTGCGTCTCGATCTGCCACAAGGTTTGCGCCTGGTAAGGCTTGAAGCCCATCTCGGTGTTGATCTTGAGCATGGGGGCGTTTTGATTGGCGTTGCCGGTGCGCACGAAGACCACTTCCGGGCGCTCGGCCAGCACTTTTTCGATCATGGCGGCCTTCAGCCAGCGACCCAAACCGCGCCCACGGAAGGCCGGATCGACACCTGTGAAACCTTGCTCCAGGATCATCGGCCGGTTTGGATTCCACATCACTTCGGTGAAGCCGGCATAACGACCGGTAGCTTCTTCCGTCAGATACAGCGTCCAGCGCTGGATACCGCGCGCTTGTTGGAACTGCTCGATCGAGCGCAGATTCTCGGGCGTCAAGTGCTGGTCATCAATGGTCAGCTCGCCATGCGGAGCGTCGTTGCCTAACTCGTTGAGGGTGCAGATGGCCTCCAGCTGATCCTCCGGGTACGCACCAAGCCACAGGCCCATCGAAAAGCCCGTCGTTGGCGAATTGCGCCAGCGTTTCACCCACTCCCGGTCAAGTTCGTGGAGGCGCAGCTGGCTGGTACGCATGTCCATACCGCGCGAGGCTCCTAACCTTTCGACGAAAATCTGTCCGGCGGGTATGCGCTCGCTGGTGCGGGTGATCATCAGGCTGCGTGCTTGTGCGACGGCGATCGATGTCAGCCGGGCCAGCATCCGCTTGCCCATGCCGCGGCGGCGGTTCTCGGGCGGCACGTAGATGTCGAAGAAGGCCATGTGCCGGTTCTCTTCGGTTGTGTAATATTCGATCTCACATACCGCCGCGGCGGCGGTATGTTCCTCATTCCAGTATAAAAACTCTTCCACCACCACAAATTCGGGAATATTCCGCCAGCCCTGCAGGTTTTCTTCCAGGGGGACAGGTGGGTCGTCGGGCAGGGTCTCCAGTCGCTGGAGGTTCCAGATGGCGTTAAGCTGTTCTGCAGCCAGGCCGTCAATAGTAGTTAGATTCAGGGATTCGAGCAGGTGGTTCATAGTTTGGTCCTATTTAAATTATCAACCACAGGTGGGCACGGAATGACACAGATCATTTATTTACATCTTTTTTATCCGAGTACATACGTGTTTATCTGCGGTTGATTATATCCCGCAAACAGGCAACGAAGAGCACTTCAAGGAAAATCAGCTGCGCAGACTGGCGGAATACGCCCGGATGGAGCGCTCGATGAATGCGCTGCTGACTTCCTCGATGCGCTGTTGCAGGATGTTATGCGTGGATTTGGACACCATCGCCGGCGGTACCAGGCGCAAAGTCACCGGCACTGGCAGGCTGGCGGCCAGCTGGATGCTGAAGTCGACCCTGGTGTTCTCGCCATCCTGGTGAAAGACACTCTGGCTCTCATAAATACCCTGGCAAGTCATAGCATTCCAACGCGCAGCACTTTTGACCGGCGCTTTGCCCGGCAGACTGCGGATAATAAGCGAGCAAGGATGTTCTTCGCGGAGCACCTGGACATCACAAAAAATATCCACTTTATAAAAGCCGGCTTCCAGGGCGTGGTAGTGCAGGCGGTATTCATCCTCCGAATAACTGCCTTCGAGCGAGATATAGGACAGGAAAGCAAACGAGCGCTTCACATCGCCCAGGAACGCAAAAGCTGCAGGCAGCTCTGCCGGAAACAAAAAAGAACGCTCTGCGCTACCGGCCATCGGGATCATGGGGTAATCTTAGCACAATTCCCGCATGGTATAACGCCAGGGAGGTTGTTGTGCTTCAACCTCGTGTATAATTAACTCAATCAGGAGGTAGCCATGAAAGAAAAAAGCATCGAACTGCTCAACAAAGCCGTGGCAGACGAGTTATCTGCCGTACACCAGTACATGTATTTCCATTTTCACTGCGAAGACCAGGGGTACGAGCTGCTCTCCGGCCTGTTTTTCCGCACCGCCATCCAGGAGATGGGGCACATCGAGCTGTGTGCCGAGCGCATCTTGTTCCTGGGGGGTGAGGTGGAGATGGTCGCCGCTCTGCCGGTGCAAAAAATCCATGATGTCAAGAAAATGCTGGAGCTGGCCCGCAAGATGGAAGACGAAAGCGCCCGCGATTACAACCTGTGGGCCAATGAGTGTTCAGCCAACGCCGACTCGGGCACACGCAAAGTGTTCGAAGCGCTGGTGGATCAAGAAGAAGTCCACTTCAACCAGTACGATACCGAGATGGACAATATCGAAAAATTCGGGGATCGCTACCTGGCTCTGCAATCGATTGAGGGCAGCAAAAAGCTCGCAGCAGGGCCGCCGGCAGCATAAGCAAGCGCACAAAGTATTCATATAAAGAAAAATGGCATCCAGCAATCTGGCTGCCATTTTTAGTTATTCCTACCGCCGCATCAGTCGGCGGGGATTTCTGCTTTATGGCGCAAGAACTCGTCCAGCCCCTCGGGGCGATAGTCGATAGACTGGTGGCGAAAGTATGTATTGTACAAGCCGGCGTAGTGGCCGCCCTTACTCAGCAGGCTGTCGTGTGTGCCTTCTTCGATGATCACGCCGCTCTCCAGGACGATGATCCGGTCGGCGGCCTTGACAGTGGACAGGCGGTGGGCGATCAGCAAGCTGGTGGTATCGCGCAGGATCAGGTTGAGCGCCTGCTGAATCTGCCATTCGGTGAATGGGTCGACGCTGGCGGTGGCTTCATCCAGGATGAAAATCGCCGGACGCTGCACCAGGACCCGCATCAGGGAGACCAGCTGGCGCTGGCCCATCGACAGGCGCACCCCGCGCTCGCCGACTTCGGTGTCCAGCCCTTGCGGCAGAGCTTCCAGCCACTCGCCGTCGCCAATCTGGCCGGCCAGTGCGGCGATCTCGGCCTTGGTGGCATCCGAGGGACAGGCATAGCAGATGTTCTCGGCAATTGTACCGGAAAACAGGAAGGGCGTCTGCGAGACAATGCCCAACCGCCCGCGGTAGCTGTGCAGGTCGAAGGAGCGGATATCCTGGCCGTCGATCAGGATCTGGCCACCCTGGAATTCGTAAAAGCGAGCAATCAGCTTGGCGATAGAAGATTTACCGGCGCCCGTGTGCCCCACCAGGGCGACCGTCTCGCCGGGGTGCACGTGCAGGTTGAAGCGATTAAGGATGTGACTCTGGTCCGAGTAGTGGAAATGGACATCTACGAAATTGATATCGCCCTTTAGCGCCCGCACCGGTTTGTTATCGGTCTGCACGACCTCCGCCTCGGCGTCGATCAGGGCAAACACCCGCTCGGAGGCAGACAGGCCGGCTTGCACCTGCGCCCAGAAGGCAGACAGGTTGAGCACGGGGAAGTAGAAGCGGTCGACGCTCTGGATGAATAGGAACCAGGCGCCCAGGGTAACCGTCCCCATATAAACGCTCCAGCCGCCAACATACATCAGCGCCGCCCAGACAATCCCCATCAGGGCGTTCAGGGTGGGAAAGACCAGCGAAAGCACCAGGCCGCGCCGCACGTTGACCGTATAGGACTGCTGGTTGGCCTGGTCGAACTCGACATACACCGAGCTCTCCTGGCGGAAGTTCTTGGCGATGGCGATGCCGCTGACGGTCTCTTTGATGGAAGCGTTCACGTTGGCCATGGCGCGCATACCGCGCCGGGTGGTGGTGCGTGCCAAAGAGCGAAAGCCGAGCGCGCCCAGGAACACCAGGGGCATGAAAGCCAGCAAGAACAGGGTCAGCTTCCAATCGATGGTGAACAGGATGATAGCCAACAGGATGGCCTGAGCGATCTGCGAGAGCAGGTCGGTGACCAGGATGATCATCTGCCCAAACTCTTGCGTATCCGAGGTGATGCGCGAGACGATCTTGCCGGAAACATATTCATCGTAGAAAGACAGGTCGTGCTCGGCAGCCGCCTGGAAGACATCTGTGCGCAAAGTCATGACAATATTGCCGACGATACGCACCACAGAACGGCGGCGCAGCCAGTTGGCGCACCAGCTGGTCAGGTTGATCGCTACGATAGCGCCGCACAGCAGCAGGATTTGCTGGGTGGTGATGTCCTCACCCAGGGCATCTACGCTCTTCGAGACCAGCACTGGATACAGCGCGCCGGCCACAGCAATGACACTGACCAGGAACATGACGATCACCAGCTGGCGCGTATAGCCGGAAAAGTAGCCCCAGATGCGCCGCACCAGTTGATTATCGGTATACTGGCGGTCGTAGCCTTCGGTGTCTAAGCCGGAAAAGAATCCCATAGGCTCACTCGCTGAAGATGCGGCGGTACGGTTCGGAGGTGCGCATCAGCTCGTCGTGCGAGCCCTGCGCCACCAGCCGGCCCTGGCGGAAGACCAGGATCAGGTCGGCCCAGCGGATCTGGGATAGACGGTGGGTGATGATCAAGGTTGTACGGCCGCGGGCGGCGGTGTAGATGGCGCGTTGGATGCGGTCTTCGGTGGCGCTGTCAATGGCGCTGGTGGAGTCGTCCAGGATCAAGATGGGCGGGTCGGTGAGGAAGGCGCGCGCCAGGGCCAGGCGCTGGCGCTGCCCACCAGAAAGGGTGACGCCGCGCTCGCCAATGACAGTCTGGTAGCTCTCCGGGAAACCGGTAATGAATTCGTGGGCCTGGGCAGCCTCGGCCGCCTGCTCGATGACCTCAGTGGATGCACCCTGGTTGCCGAAGGCGATGTTCTCGGCAATGCTGCGCGAGAACAGGAAGATATCCTGCTCAATCATCGATACGCCGCGCCGCAAAGCTTCCAGGTTCCACTGGCGCACATCGATCCCATCTACCAGGATGGTGCCTCCGCTGGCGTCGTAGGTGCGGTTGACCAGCTTGACCAGGGTGGTTTTGCCGGCGCCGGTCTGCCCGACGATGGCCACGGTCTGCCCGGGTTTGACCCGGAAGGAAACATCCTTCAGCACCGGCTCACCGCTGGGGTAGGCAAAGGTGACGTCACGGAACTCAATCTCGCCGCGCATCGGGCCGGCGTGGCCCTGCACGTTCTGATCCAGGTCGTTCTGGCGGTTGATCAGCTCCAGAATGCGCCTCGCCCCGGCGACACCCAGGGAGACCTGGGAATAAGCAAACAGTGAGGTGAAAGTGGGGAAGCCGAAAAGCTGCAGCAGCCCGAAGTAGCCGATCACCTGGCCGACATCCAGCAGGCCTTGCTGGTAAAGCAGTAGAGATTGCAGCAGCCCGGCTGCTTCGGCCAGGACCAGCAGCAGCAGGGGGATGAAGCGCGCTTCCACATCGCCCTGGCGGATGAAGGCATCTCGGTAGCGGCGGGCGTTCTCGCCAAAGCGCTCGACTTCGCTGCGTTCCTGGGCGCTGCCCTTGACCGTCTCGATGCCGTCGATAGCTTCCGCCAGGCGGGTGTTGAGCCGGCCAAAGGAGCGCCGCACGTCAGTCGTGATCGGCGCCAGCTCGTGCAGGTACTGCCACAGCGCCAGGCTGTAACCGATCAGGAAAAGGATCGGCACCAGTACCAGGCTGGGGTGGTAGCGCGGCGCAACAAAGATCGGCACCAGCAGAAAGAAGCCCGAGCCGATCACCAGGTTGAGCCCAGGGCTGAACAGGAAGTTGATCTCCCGCACGTCGTTGGTGGCGCGTGCCATGGTATCGCCCACCGGCTGCAGGCTGTGGAAGGTCATGCTCTTGCCCAGCAAGGACAGGTACATCTCGTTGCGAATGTCGCGCTCGATGCGCTGGCCGAGCAGCTCGGCGCCAAAATTGCGGAAGAACTGCAGGACACCGCGCACCAGCTGCGTGCCGGCCAGCAGCAGCGCCAGGGGGATCAGGTCGTTGACTACCGGGTTGGGCTGGTTCATGATATTGAAGGCCTGCCCGAGCAGGATGGGGACGGCCGCCGCCAGGGCGGCATTGCCGAAGGCGCCCAAAAACATCACCAGGAACAGCCAGCCGTGGCGCACGGCATGCCAGGTGATCCAGCGCACCGGCCCGCGCCGGTCGGCGCTGGGTGCAGTGGAGTGGGTGAACTCGGAGGTGGCGGTGAGAGTTGTCATGCTGAAACCCGCTAAACAGGCAAGGATGAATTATATACCAAACCGGGCGGGTTTATTGTTGGAGAACAGATATTGAACCGCTAAGGCGCTAAGATCGCTAAGGTATTTAATAATTAGGTCTTCTTAGCGTGCTTAGCGACTTAGCGGTTTACAAGTCTTCGCCGGGGAAGGGCAGGCGGGCGGCTATTAGATACGGCCCGAACAGCGGGAATGCCGACGGCTCGACGCGGCGCAGGCGGCCGTTGCGCGGAGTGATTTTGTAGGCGCTGCCGTTGCGGTGCAGCAGGGGAATGGAGCGCCGCCGGCGCCCAAAAACCCGCCGCATGCGGATGCTCTGCTGGCGGAAGTTTTCCACTTCGTCGGGGTAGGCGGCAAAGAGCTGCTCGAAAGCCGCAATGAACTGGGCGATGTATTCGGCTGTCACCACCTGCAGGTGGCTGACCACCCAGCAGCGATCTTCATACTCCCAGTAATACGACAGGCCGATGAACTCCCCCTCCCGGGTGAGGTATGGGAAGAAAGGAAAGGCGCGGCAGGCGATGGCGCGGTAATCTCGCTGGCAGCGGGTGTGCCCCTGGCACTCGATCAGCACCTGCCCGGCAGGAGTCAGCTCCGCCAGGCGAGCGTTGTCGGCCGGGTCGGGCGGCGCGTAGGCATGCCACAGGTCGGTACTGACCTGCAGGTACTCCCACTCCGCCTGGTAGGCGCTGGGGATGGTGTGGCGCGTATCGCAGCAGAAGGGTACGCCGCCTTCGTTGTACGGGGCGCAGCGCTCGCCGCAGTCCAGGGCGGCAATGGGCGCATCGAAACGGGAGTGGAGCGTGCGGAACATTGCAGCGATAGTGTAACATGACCGGACGGATGACGGCAGAACGAAGCCGGCAACTACTCGCAGGTATATCCCGCCGTACCCGGCCCCAACCCGTAGGTTATCCCGGTGGATATCGATGGCGGGAAGTGCATCGAAGCTTATTAGATCGACCCAGACTCACCGGTGGTGGGACTCAAAATCAGCGACGCTCTGCTGGCTGGGAAACTGCAGCCCTGGACATGTCTACCTGTGTGACAGCCGTTTTGTGCGGCCCACTGAGTGCGGCAAACTTTTTATATATCCAGTTGACCCTGATGTCCATCAATGTAAGCCTGGATGATACGGGCAGCGACATCGTCGGCAGTCAAATGGTGCGGCGGCAGCTTGAAGGGGACTTTGTTCCAGAAAGGGGTGTCTGCCGCCCCTGGACGCACAAGGGTAACCTTGCGCCGGCTTTCCTTACGCACCACGTCAGCGAAAGCTTCCAGGCCGGCTTTCGCCGCGGCGTAGGCCGATAACCCCGGCAAGCGCATGCGTTCGCTGACCGCTCCCAGGTAAAACAGGTGAGCTTCCTTCGAGAGCAGCGGCCAGGAAAAGTGAGTGGCCAGAAAAGCTCCGGTCAGGTTGGCCTGGAGAATTCGCTGCCAGTCGTGTGCGCTCATCTCGTTGACGCGCAGCGAAGCGATATCGCCGGCGGCATAAACCCAAAGGTCCACCTCGTTCACCACCTGGCTGATAGAAGTGATAGCCGACTGTACCGAAAAAGCGTCACTCAATTCGACATCGTAGACAAAATCAGTGAGATCGGTGACGGCTTTAAGATTGCGTCCAGCCGCCAGGATTTGCCAGTTTTCTCTGGCTAATTGATAGGCGAGTGACCGGCCGATTCCGCCACCCGCTCCCCAGATGATTGCAGTTTTCATAGTGACACCTTATGAGTCATCAGTATTTTTCAGAATTAAATCTTATCGCAATGTTTTTAATTTGTCAATTTAATGTCTATATATATTATACAATACATTGACAATACAACAGTTATGGATTATACTCATCTAACTAAACAATTCTGTATCCTCATTTACATTTTGAGCTGCTTAATCATATGACCCAAAACATAACCCAACTTTTCAATTATTGGGATGCCCGGATAACCCAATGGATGGCGCGTTACGGCATTCTACTGCTCCGCATCAGCATGGGGCTTGTCTTCCTTTGGTTTGGCGCCCTTAAGTTCTTCCCCGGCCTCAGCCCGGCTGCTGACCTGGCAACCCGCACGATCGAACGCTTGACCTTTGGCTTGATCGCACCGGATTCATCAATCCTTATCTTGGCGGTCTGGGAAAGTCTGATTGGCCTGGGGCTGATATTTGGAATTTTCATGCGCGCCACGCTGCTGCTGTTGTTCATTCAGATGCTTGGAACCATCTCGCCAATATTTCTCTTTCCACAAGAAGTGTTTACCGCCTTCCCCTATGCGCCGACCCTGGAAGGGCAGTACATCTTTAAAAATATGGTGTTAATTAGCGCAGGATTGGTGATTGGTGCAACGGTGCGCGGCGGCAGGGTGGTTGCTGATCCAGCTGCTGACCGTAAGGGCGTTTGAGTTAACCACAGGTTGACCTTTGTTTGTTGCCTATAAAATTGATGCGTACCACGGTTTGGATCCTTGGTGACCAACTTTTAGAACAGCATCCAGCTCTGATCGCTGCTATGGCCGAAGCAGGGCAAAATCGTTTGCATGTGGTGCTGGTGGAGAGTCGCTCCCGAGCTGCCCGTTTAACCTAATTTATTGGAATTTCCTCATCCAGCACGAGCAGAGATTACGCAGCAGCCCGCGTATGGGGCCTAACGTGCTCAGCCTGGGGCGAATTGGAATCGAGGAGCAGCAGGCAATCCAGCAACAGGCTGGTGGGTTATCAGCGATCTTATCACTCGGCGATCTTGATCCACTATAAGATCTTTGCTGGCAGAGAACGCCTCTTACTGCCAACAAGAGGCCTTTCTTTATATCTACCTATCCTAACAATCCCTGCTTTATAAGCATCAGAGTAATCCCCTTAAGAATAAATCATCCTTACCCATGACTGGTATCGGATGAGAGTCTGATGAATAAGGCAAAACGCGCTTGACATTGTAGAAGTTATGTATACAATTGGGTAAGTTATATTGACAATACGTAGACAACACATATACGGAGATGATATGAAACGCTTACCCCTTGTTACCCTGTTCGTACTGATAATTACTTCGCTGGTTTTGGCTGCTTGTGCACCAGCAGCGACCCCAGCTCCCATGGCAACCCCTGTTCCTCCCACCGAGATGCCGGCGCCCATGGATATCGTTGACACCGCCGTCGCGGATGGTCGTTTCAGCACCCTGGTGGCTGCCGTGCAGGCCGCCGGCCTGGTTGAAACTCTAAAAAGTGCAGGGCCCTTTACTGTCTTCGCCCCCACCGACGAGGCTTTCGCCAAGCTGCCCGCTGGAACCGTAGAAGATCTGCTCAAGCCTGAGAACCTGGAAACCCTGAAGAACATCTTGCTCTACCACGTGGTCGCTGGCA